>CACOHP010000033.1 GCA_902627045.1 uncultured Pelagibacteraceae bacterium | reverse complement strand
TAACAACAACTCTTTGAACTCCATTTGTTATAAATGTTCCGCTATTGGTCATCATTGGTACTTCACCCATGTAAACTTCTTGTTCTTTCGCAGATAATATATCTTTAGTATTTTCCTCCTGATTTATATCGTACACGACTAATCTTAAAGTGCATTTTAAAGCTGATGAATATGTCAAACCCCTAGCAATACATTCCTCAACATCGAACTTTGGTTTTTCTAACCTATAAGAAACATATTCTAAAGTTGCTTTATCATTTAGGTCTTCAATTGGAAAGATGCTTTTAAAAACTCTATCAAATCCTTTAGCCAAATCTCCGGCCTTTGAATCAAAATGAGTTAATTCATCATAGGAATTTTTTTGAACTTCAATTAAGTTTGGTATTGATAAACTTTCTTTTAATTTACCAAAACTTTTTCTAATGTTTTTTTTTTCTGTAAAAGATATTTGCATCTATACTTCAATACTGACTAAAAAATTAACCAGCATTTAAAAAAATCCTTTTAAATTACTTAAGTTCTACTTTTGCGCCTGCAGCTTCTAACTTCGCTTTAATTTCTTCGGCTTCTTTTTTTGGTACACCAGTTTTTACTTCTTTTGGTGCCCCTTCGACAAGATCCTTTGCTTCTTTTAAACCAAGTGATGTAGCTGCTCTTACTTCTTTGATGACATTTATTTTCTTGTCACCTGCAGAAACAAGCATGATTGTGAAATCATCTTTATCTTCTGCTGGCGCTGCACCTCCAGCTGCTGCTGGTGCTGCTGCTGCCATTGGGGTAACACCCCATTTTTCTTCAAGTTGTTTTGAAAGCTCAGCTGCCTCTGCAACTGTTAAGCTTGATAAATCTTCTATAATTTTATTTAGGTCTGGCATATGTATTACTCTTTGGGTTTTGTTTCAGAATTTTCTGCTGGTAAACTACTCATTTTTTCCGATCGTGCAAGTAAAATACTAACCAATTTTGAAGCAGAAGCATTCAAAATACCCACAATATTCGCTCTTGCCTCATCTAATGTAGGTAAATTTGCTACATTTAATACTCCAGCTTGATCTAGAACCTCATTACCCATCATTCCACCAATTAATTTTAGATTCTCGTTATCTTTTGCAAATTTTGACAGAATTCTTGCTGACATAATAGCGTCTTCACCAAATGCTACTGCTGTAGGACCGGTAAACAAATTTGACAAATCTTTACACTTAGTTTTTTCCAAAGCTAATTTTGTAATTCTATTTTTTGTAATTTTAAAAATAATACCATGTTCTCTCATTTTTGATCTTAATTCATCTAAT
This sequence comes from uncultured Pelagibacteraceae bacterium, assembly GCA_902627045.1. Lineage (GTDB taxonomy): Bacteria > Pseudomonadota > Alphaproteobacteria > Pelagibacterales > Pelagibacteraceae > Pelagibacter. The sequence continues at coordinate 853 of CACOHP010000033.1, read as the reverse complement.
TGAGTCATTGTTAAACCTTGATAGTGAGTAACTAATATCGCTTTACTATTTTCAAATTGAGATGTCATCTCAGATATATAGTTTTTTTTTTGTTCTTTATTCATCATAATAATTAAATGCTCTTCCCTAGTTTAAGTCTGTACGAAACTCCCATAGTAGATGTAATAAAAGCAGAACGGATTAAATCACCTTTTACGGTATTATTTGATTTTTCTTTTTCAAGTGTTTCTAAAACTGCATTAAAATTTTTAATCAATTTGTCATCTGCAAATGATTTTTTACCTATACTCACACCTATATTCCCATCTTTATCATTTCTAATTTCTACTTGACCTGATTTAGCATCCATAATAGCTTTTTTTAAGTTATCAGTGACTGTTCCGAGTTTTGGATTAGGCATTAGTCCTTTTGGTCCTAGAACTTTACCAAGTTTTGAAAGTTTTATCATCATTGAAGGTGTACAAATTAATTTTTCGAAGTTCATTTCTCCACCTTTTATTTTCTCAATAAAATCATCACCACCCACAATGTCAGCGCCTGCTGATTTTGCATCCGATGATTTTGACTCTTCACAAACAACTGCTACTTTGACTTTTTTGCCTGTGCCTCCTGGTAAATTCACAACAGTTCTAATATTAATTTCACTTTTCTTTTGCTTATTGTTTATTTGAAAACTTAAATCAACAGATTCATCGAACTTAGTAGTACAATTTTTTTTTACAACTGATAACAGTTTATCTATAGTTTCGATTGGAAGTTCAGTAGTTTTTTTTGGTAATTTTTTAAATCTTTTTGACGGCATTTTAATCTTTAACCTCTATTCCCATAGATCTTGCTGATCCTGCAATAATTT
>CACOHP010000032.1 GCA_902627045.1 uncultured Pelagibacteraceae bacterium | reverse complement strand
AACTGGTTTAATTTTAGGGATAATTTCAAAAATTCTATCAAGACTTAAATTACTTTTTTTTGCTGCAATGATTGCCATCAATATATTATTTAATTGAATTTTTCCAATTAGATTTAGTTTTATAGTTTTAATTGAATTCTTAAGCTGAATTTTTATAATTTGTGTCTCATCTTGATAATAATGAGATAGAATTTTAAATGAACCTTTGCTATTTATTTTATGTAGCTTGAGACTTTTATTTACTGAAATTCTTTTGATTTTAATGAATTCTGGTATTTTTTCGTCAGTAATTATATGTCCATTTTTTTTGATTAAATTTTTAAATAAATAGAGTTTTGCTTTTAAATAATTATCTAAATTTTTATGATAATCTAAATGATCTTGTGAAAAATTAGTAAATATTCCTAAATTAAACAAAAGACCATCAAGCCTATTTTGTTCAAGACCATGGCTTGAAGCCTCCATAATCACATTATCAACTCCCTTTTCTTTAAGATTATTTAGTATTCTTCCTAATTGAATTGGATCAATTGTAGTGTTGGATAAATCAAAATTAATACTATCTGACTTAACGCCTAGCGTTCCAATAGATGCAACTTTTGTGTTATTCAGCTTTAATATTTGATAGAAAAAATCGGAAACAGAGGATTTTCCATTTGTTCCAGTAACTGCTACCAAATTTTTTGGAAGATTTTTATAAATTTTAAATGAAACTTCCGCTAATAATTTACGAACATTATCTGTATAAATTATTAAGATTCCATTATATTTTTTTTTGATTTTTTTATCAGTAACAATAATCCTACAACCTTTTTTAATTGCAGTAGGTATAAATTTATTACCGTCAAAATTACTTCCTTTAATTGCAAAAAAAATATCTTCTCTTTTCACTTTTGAACTGTTAAAGGCAATACCAGAAAAAAAAATTTTTAAGTTTTTTTTAGCACTTGGGATATAATCTTTAAGAAGCATATACTATTTAACTTCACTATATTTTGTGGCTAAAATGGGCCCAATTTTTTCTACAATATGACCTGCTACTTCCACACTATTCCAGCCAGCTGTATTTCTTGGACTTCCTTTTAATTTGAAATTTGATCCATCTCTATAATTATAAATATAATCCTCATTTATTTTAGGAGCGTCCAACATAACTGCTAAAATAAACTTTGGTTTTGTAATTGGAAAAACTGAAACAAAAGTATTAACTTTCTCTTTTGAATAAATTCCTTTTATGCTTTTATTTGCAGTTCCTGTTTTGCCACCAATTTCGTATCCGTTGATATCAGCCAAGTTGGCTGTACCCTCTTTGGTAGAAACAATTTTTCTTAAAATCGGTAAAATTTTATTTGAGATATCTTTATCTAAAATTCTTTTATTTTTTGTCTTTCTATTTATTTTTATTAAGGTTGGGTTCACTTGGTATCCCCCATTTACAATAATTGAATATGCTTTAACAACTTGAAGCAACGTAGCTGTAATACCATGTCCAAAAGAAGCTGTAGCTAATGGACATTTTCCCCATTTGAAATTTAGAGGCTTTCCAACCTCTTCGATATCAAAATCAATTTTTTTTAGTAGACCAAGTTTTGACAAAAATAATTTAAATTTTTCTTGCCCAATCTTTTGACCAATTCTGACTGAGCCTATATTTCCAGATCTTATCAAAATTTGTTCGGCAGTAAGGTCTGATGGGATTTTATTATCATACTCTCTGATTGGAAATCCAGCACAAGTCAAGGATTTTGGTAAATTAGCAAATCTAGTTTCTGGTTCAATAATTCTTTCTTGAAATGCTGCAGCTAAAGTAAATGTTTTAAACACAGAGCCAAATTCATAAACTCCTTTTGTCGCTCGATTAATGTAATTTATGTCATAAATTTTTTCTCTCTTATTCGGATTAAAATCTGGTAAGGATACTAAAGATAAAATTTCACCATTATTCACATTCATTAAAATTGCAGCACTTCCTTTTGTTTCAAAAACTTTGTTGAACTTGATTAATTCATTTCTGACTAAATATTGAATATCTTTATCTAAACTTAGTTTAAATGGTTCCTTTGAAGTTTTGAGCTTATCATCAAAAGACTTTTCCAAACCAGAAATCCCACTGTTATTATCATCTATTTGACCAATAATATGACTAAACAAATTTTTTTCAGGATAAATTCTTATTAATCTGTCTTCAGGTTGGATCGATTTGTCTCCAAGTTTCATTATTTTGTCGTAATTTTCTTGTGATATTTTTTTTTCAAAATAAAAAAAATTTTTTTTTTCAATTTTCTCTCGAATTTGATCATAGTCTTTATTTGGAAATATATATTTTAAGTTTAAAATTAATTTTTCTTTATCAATAACTTTTTTTGAACTAATTCCGACATCTATGGAATTTACAGTTTTTACTAAATATTTTCCAT
>CACOHP010000031.1 GCA_902627045.1 uncultured Pelagibacteraceae bacterium | reverse complement strand
TTGATAACTCGGAACCTTTGATATTTGTTGTACCAGCTTCACATGCCTGATGATTTTCTAAAGCCTTATATTGTTCCTCTGCATGTTCAGGTCCAAACATTAATAGATAGCCATTGGGCACCATACTTGCTGTTGGATGCGGGTTTTTTTTAGTCTTTAGAAGTTCTGGAATTTGAAAAATAAATTCTCTCGCAAATTTTCCTAATAAAATATTTTCTTTTTGAAAAAATTGTCTTCTAAAGCCACCTAATGATAATGGAAATGATGCTGATTTATATGTCGGGTCCCTCTCTATAACTTTAACTTTCCTACCTTCTTTTGACAAAAAATAAGCAGTTGCTGCTCCAATAATACCACCACCAACTATTACTACATCGTTCATATTTTAATTCAGTACTACAAGGTTTATATTAAGAAATAGTGCATAGAAACACCAAAGTAAATAGGGAATCATTAAATAGTAACTTAATTTGCTAACAGATTTAAATCTCATGATTAACAAAAGAATAAATATTATTAATGTCATTAAAACTAACATAGCTAGAAATATTTTATGAAAAGCAAAAAAAACAATACTCCAAGTTGTATTTATAATTATATGGATAAAATAAATATAAACTGTATTCATATCTCTGTTTTTGCTATGCCAGAAGTTCCAAACTGCAATAGTCATCATAAGGTATAAAATAGTCCAAACAGGCGCAAAAACCCAATCTGGTGGATTAAAACCCGACTTAATTAATGTTGAATACCAAGGTTCTTTCAAATTTATTGAAACTGCACCACCGATGAAAGAAGCTGAAAAAGTTATTATAAAAAAAAGAATAAATGATAAAATTTTATTTTTAAGCATAAAGGTATTATATATCTTTAAATAATGAATAAAAAAACAATTTGGATCACAGGTGGAAGTACAGGTATTGGCAAAGCGCTAGCATTAAAATTTGCTAGTAAAGGTTGGAATGTTGCAATATCTGCTAGGAGAGAAAATCTTTTAAAAGCAATATCTGATACCAATGCCAATATTAGCTCATATCCATTAGATGTCACAGATAAGTTAAAATGCAAAGAAGTCTTTGAGGAAATTAAGAAAAAATTTGAGGATATTGATATTTGTTTTTTTTCTACGGGTACTTGGAATCCTAAAAAAGAAAAAGATATTGATGTTGAACAGATTGAAGATGTATTCAAAATTAATTTTTTTGGAACATTAAATAGTATTAAGGTTGTAGAGGAATATTTCAAAAATAAAAAAGGTGGAAAAATTGCTATAGTTTCATCTATTGCAGGTTATAGAGGACTGCCTAATTCGACAGGTTATGGCCCATCAAAATCAGCTTTGAATAATTTGGCTGAGAGTTTATATTTTGATTTTGGTCGTTCAAATGTACGTGTCTGTCTGGTGTCTCCTGGTTTTATCAAAACTCCTATGACAGATAAAAATGATTTTAAAATGCCTTTTTTAAAAACTGCAGAGTATGCCGCTGATAAAATATATGATGGATTGGTAAATAAAAATATCTTTGAAATCCATTTTCCAAAATCTTTAACATTAATACTTAAATTTTTAAGTTTTTTACCGAGTAAATTATATTTTAGTCTAATAGGTAAAATGACAAAGTATCAGAAAAAAAATTAGTCTTTAACAAAAACGACTGTTAATTCCGCCACCTTAAAACCAAATTTAGTCATTGTTGCTTTATTTATAGCTACTCTATCATCTTGTTTAAAAATCCAATCATCGAAAGTTATTTTCATTTGTTTGCCTTTTACGGGAACTAATAAAACATACTCAAATTTGAACGTTGGACCATATGAATAACCCTTTGCTTTACCAACTACATCACCAGCTGTACCTTCATAATTATTTTCATCAATTTTGGTAATTTGCCATTGTCTCGTTTGAATTTCACCATCATCCCAATTAAATTTTTCATCAAGGATTAATTGATTTCCATTCCATTTACCATCTAGATCTGCTGAAAACTGTCTTATAACTTTTCCAGATCTATTTTGTAAAACGCCCCAAGCTTTTACATTGCCTGATAAATATTCCTCAATTATTAATCTTGGTTTTTTATTTATAAAATCTTCTGGTTTCATAGAACTATTATTTGAGCAGTTTGTAATTAAGAACAGAGAAATTATCAATAAAATTGGTTTAAAAAATTTTATGTCGCGCATTGTCTCCTCTGTTATTTGTTCTGTATAGAAAATTGAATTAAATCGATATTTTTAGACTTAAAGCCTGCTTCACAATAAGATAAATAAAATTCCCACATTCTTTTAAATGTCAAATCAAACCCCTGTTTCTTAATTAATTCCCATTTTTTGTTAAATTCATTTCTCCAAATAGCAAGTGTATTTGAGTAATGATCAGCGTAAGACTCATAGGATTTTATCGTTAAACCATTTTTTGAAACATATTTATCTATACTTCCTTTATTTGGAAGAAATCCGCCAGGAAAAATATATTTTTGAATGAAGTCTTGTTTATATTTATATCTGTCAAAAAGATTGTCATCAATTGTTATTGCTTGAATAGCTGCACTTCCGTCACTTGATAAATTATCTTTAATTGTTTTAAAGTAACCTTCCAAATAATTTTGGCCTACCGCCTCAATCATTTCTATTGATGCAATAGAGTTATATTTTTCTTTTAAATCTCTATAATCTTTTATTTGGATATTAACTTTTTCATTTAATCCACACTTATAAATTCTTTCTTTAGCATACTCGAATTGTTTTTTTGAAATTGTAATACAATCTAATTTAACATCGTATTTTTTTCCAAGATACTCAGCAAAACCTCCCCAGCCACAACCTATTTCTAGAACTTTATCTCCGACTCCAGGCTTTATTAAATCTATCAATTTTTGATATTTATTATTTTGCGCGTCAGATAAGTCTTTATTTTTTTCATCAAATATCGCACTTGAATAAGTTAGTGTCTTGTCTAACCATAAAGAAAAGAATTCATTCCCCAGATCATAATGTTTTGAAATATTTGTTTTGCTTCTATTTTTCGTATTCTTTACGAAAATACTTTTTA
>CACOHP010000030.1 GCA_902627045.1 uncultured Pelagibacteraceae bacterium | reverse complement strand
ATTTGATTATCTAATTATTTCAGATGGAGTCTTTTCAAAGTGTAAAAATCTGTTATCAAAAAATCAAATTGAACCAAAATTTAATGACACATTAGCTATTAGAGGGATTATACCAAGTTCTTCAAACATGACTGATAAAAAAAATATCTCATTGTTTTTAGGTTCAAATTTTCATTATGTTATTTATCCGGTCTCTCCTAATGGTGATTTAAACTTTATAGCTATAATGAAATTCAAACTTTCAAGTGATGAGCAAAAAGATTTTTCTTTGTTTAAAGATGATAATTTTATTAGAAAAATTTTACAAAAAGTTCCGCACTTAAATAAGGAATTTTTTGATAGTGTTAATGATTTAAAGATATACCCAGTATTTGTAAGTCATGATTTTTTTGAGGTTAATAATAATAATATTCATCTAATAGGAGATGCTTTTTTTGCTTTTTCACCATCATTTGCTCAAGGTGCATCACAATCAATAGAAGGTGCATATGAATTATTTGGGAATATAGAGAATAATACCGAGAGTAATTTTTTTAGAAATAGAGTTGATAAAATAAAAATGGTAAATAATCGTTCAAAACTTAATCAATTTGCTTTTCATTTATCTAATCCTTTAACAACATTATTAAGAAATATTTTTTTGAAAAGATTAGTAAAAAATAAAAAGTTTTTAGAGGGCTATCTTGGGAAAATTTATAAGAACTAACTATTAGAAATTAACCTTTGTCTTAAATGATCGATAGGAACTGCGTTTCCATTTAAATTATAATGCCAATAGGTCCATCCATTACAACTTTCAGCGCCTAAGATTGTAGCTGCTACTTTATGAATTGAGCCCTCAGTCTGAGCATGTTTGATACTGCCATCAGCCATAATTTTTGCACTGATTTTCTTTTTATTATCGAAAATAGTGGTGCCTGGTTTAATTATTCCTAATTCAACTAAAGAGCCAAATGGTATTCTTGGTTTAGATCTACCGTTCTGTAGAGTATCTAAATAATTATCTTCTATAGGTTTAGTTTCCATTAATCTTTTTTCAGCAGCTTTAAAATAAGTCTTTTCTTTTTCAATTCCGTAATAATTTCTTCCTAATTTTTTAGCAACAGATGCTGTTGTTCCTGACCCTAAAAAAGGATCTAAAATTAAATCATTTTTATTTGAAGTTGCTAGTAAAATTCTGTGAAGTAGAGCTTCAGGTTTCTGTGTAGAATGTACTTTTTTACCGTTCTTTTTTAATCTTTCAGAACCATTACAAATCGGTAATTCCCAATTAGACCTCATTTGCAGATCATCATTTAAACATTTTAAAGATTGATAGTTAAAAGTATATTTTGATTTTTCGGATTTTGAAGCCCAAATTAAAGTTTCATGAGCATTTGTAAATCGTGTCCCTCTAAAATTTGGCATAGGATTTTTTTTATTCCAAATGACATCATTTAAAATCCAAAAACCTAAATTTTGTATTACCGTACCAACTCGGAAGATATTGTGATAACTACCAATTACCCAAATAGCTCCGTTCTTTTTCAAAATCCTTTTGCATTCAGTTAACCACAAATAAGTAAAGTCATCATACTCTTTAAAATTTTTAAATTGATCCCATTTATCACTTACTGCATTAACCTTTGTTCTATCAGGTCTTGTAAGTTCATTTTTTAATTGTAAGTTATAGGGTGGATCTGCAAAAATTAAATCAAAAGTCTCATCTGGAATTTTCTTTAATTCCTTCAGGCTATCACCATTAATTAGTTTATTTTTGAAAATCGAGTTCATTTATAAAAATAAATTAGACTCGAAAAAGATTCTTGGGTCAACCTATGATTGAATTATGAAGACTCAATTTGTGTATTTAATTTTTGAAATATCTATATCTAGTGTTTATTGCTTTGAGGTATTTAATTTATTTAAAGGTGAAAAAGTCTTTCTGTGATGAACTGTGGCCCCAAACTTTTTGATAGCTCTTAAATGTTTTTTGGTACCATACCCATAATTTTCTCCCCATGAGTAACTTTTATATTTAATACCTAACTTTGAAATAAAATTATCACGAGCTACTTTCGCGATAATTGATGCAGCAGAAATTGATGGTATTTTTTGATCTCCCTTGATTACAGATTTAAGTTTGTAGTTTTCTATCTTTGGTAATTTATTTCCATCAATTAAAATCATTGAGGGTTTTTTTTTCAATTTAAGGATTGCTCTTTTCATTGCCATCAAACTAGCCTGTAAAATATTTTTTTTTTCAATCTCACTGACCGATGCTTTTGCTATGGCCCATGTAGAATTTTTTTTGATATACTGAGCTAAAATTTCTCTCCTTTTTTTCGATAACTTCTTAGAGTCTTTTAATAGTTTTTTGTTTATCGAGTGATTTAAAACTATAGCCGCTGCATATACAGGTCCTACTAAACTTCCACGTCCAACCTCATCAACTCCAGCAATTACTTTCATTAAAACTTTATATTTAGATCTTGAATCTTTTGCTTTATCATTTTTAAATCTTCCCAAGAATATTTCTTATTTTCTGGAAATCTAATTAAATATGATGGACTATAACTAATCATTAAGGGAACAGTTTTGCTTCCTATAATTATTTCTCTCCATTTCCCTCTTTCAGTTGAAATTTTACTCTTTAACCCAGTGACAGCCTCCATAGCAGTTCCACCCATTAGAATCAAAATTTGTGGGTTAATTATTGAAATATGTTCTCTCAAAAATTTAGAATATCTTTTTATATCACTAGTATTTGGTTTTCTTTCATCAGTTGTCTTATAGTTTATTGAATAAGTTAAATAAATATTATCCATTGATACATTGATAGCTAAGAGCATTTTTTCTAAAAGTTTTCCAACATCACCTTGAAAAAGTAACCCTGACTCATCTTCTTCCTCACCAGGTGCATCGCCAATTAACATTATAGAACTGTTGATATTTCCACTACCAAATAAAAGATTTTTTGAAGCCTTCTTTAGATTGCAATCCTCAATTGTATTTATTAAATTTTTGAGATCAGATAGTTTTTGTTTTTTTTCCGAATTTGAATTTATTAAATTACTTTTTAAATCT
>CACOHP010000029.1 GCA_902627045.1 uncultured Pelagibacteraceae bacterium | reverse complement strand
ACAGTCGGAAACTGTTTGGAGACAAGCTGATAAATATAAAGTTCCAAGAATTTGCTTTGTAAACAAATTAGATAGAACAGGTGCAGATTTTTTTAGATGTGTTGAAATGATAAAAGATAGGTTGGGAGCAAAACCTTTAGTCCTGCAGGTTCCAGTCGGAATTGAGTCTTCTTTAAGTGGAGTTATTGATCTAGTTAAAATGAAAGCACAGATTTGGAAAAATGAAGCCCTGGGAGCAGAATGGGAATATAAAGACATTCCAGAGGATTTAAAAGAAATCTCAAATAAGTATAGAACAGAATTAGTTGAATTAGCTGTAGAACAAGATGAAAAGTTAATGGAAAGTTATTTAAATGGCGATGAAATTAAAGAGGAAGATTTAATAAAATGTATTAGAAAAGGTACACTGAGTTTCGATTTTGTACCCGTTTTAACTGGTTCAGCCTTTAAAAATAAAGGCGTTCAACCATTATTAGATGCTGTTGTAAATTATCTCCCAAGTCCTGAAGATATTAATTCAATTAAAGGAACCAAGGTAGGTTCTGATGAAGAGGTTGAAATGAAATTTGAAGATAATTCACCGTTCTCTGCCTTAGCATTTAAAGTAGCAAACGATCCCTTTGTTGGTTCTTTAACCTTTATCAGAATTTATTCAGGAACAATAAAGTCAGGGACATCTATTTATAACTCCTCAACAGATAAAGAAGAAAGAGTTGGAAGAATGCTATTAATGCACGCTAATTCAAGAGAAGATATAAAAGAGGCTAATGCTGGTGATATTGTATCTTTAGCTGGATTAAAGAATACTATGACAGGCCACACTTTATGTAATAAAGACAATCAAGTTTTACTAGAGCCTATGGAATTTCCTGATCCTGTAATTGAAATAGCGGTAGAGCCAAAAACAAAAGGTGACCAAGAAAAAATGGGAGAAGCTTTAGCTCGTCTAGCTAAAGAAGACCCTTCATTTAGAGTTTCATCCGATGAGGAGTCCGGTCAAACTATCATTAAAGGTATGGGTGAATTACATTTGGATATCATTGTTGATAGAATGAAAAGAGAATTTAAAGTAGAAGCGAATGTTGGTGCCCCTCAAGTTGCTTATAGAGAAACGATAGAAAAATCTGCTGAGTTTGAATACATACACAAGAAACAAAGTGGTGGAGCTGGCCAATTTGCAAAAGTTAAACTTTTGATAGAACCCCAAGATCCAGGTAAGGGTAGATTAGTTGAAAGTGCAATTAAAGGGGGCGCAATACCAAAAGAATTTATTCCCGGAGTTGAAAAAGGAATTGAAACGGTTTCAGATAGTGGAATTTTAGCAGGTTTTCCAATGATTGATTATAAAGTTACAATTCTAGACGGCTTACATCATGATGTTGACTCAAGTGTGTTAGCTTTTGAATTGGCTAGTAGAGCATGCTTTAAAGAGGCATGTACACAAGGAGGTCTAAAACTTTTGGAGCCGATAATGAGAGTTGAAGTTGTAACTCCTGAAGATTATATGGGCGATGTTATTGGCGATTTAAACAGTAGAAGAGGTCAGATCAGTACTCAAGAGCAAAGAGGAAATGCAACAGTAATAACGGCGATGGTTCCTCTTGCAAACATGTTTGGTTATATTAACAGTTTAAGATCAATGTCTCAAGGTAGAGCTCAATATTCGATGTTTTTTGATCATTATTCAAAAGTTCCACAAAATGTTCAAGATGAAGTAACAAAAAAGGTTGCAGGTTAAGATGGAAAAACAAAATATAAGAATAAAATTAAGAGCTTATGATAATAAAATCCTTGATGCCTCTACAGAGGAAATAGTAAATACTGTAAAAAGGACAGGAGCAACGATTAAAGGTCCAATCCCGCTACCAACAAGAATTGAAAGGTATACTGTATTAAGATCTCCGCACATTGACAAGAAAAGTAGAGAACAATTTGAGTCAAGAACTCATAAGAGATTAATAGATATAATTGAACCAACTCCTCAAACCGTTGAAGCTTTAATGAAACTTGATTTAGCTTCAGGTGTAGACGTTGAAATTAAAATTTAGTTATGAATGAAATTGCTTTAATTGGAAAAAAAATTGGAATGACTAGAGAGTTCTATAAAACGGGTCAATTAGTTCCGGTAACAGTTTTGAAGATGGAAAAGGCTCGTGTTATTCAGATAATTGATCAAGAGAAAAGAGGCTATAATGCAGTTCAGCTTGGTTATGGTAAAATTAAAAATTCAAAATTGACTAAAGCAATGAAAGGCTATTTTGCAAAAAGAAATACAGAAGCTAAAAAAAAACTTAAAGAATTCAAAATACAGGATGTAAATAAGTATAAAGAAGGAAATGAATTTGGTTTAGAGATTTTTAAGGACGTAAAATATGTAGACACAAGATCAAAAACGATTGGGAAAGGTTTCGCTGGAGCGATGAAAAGACATAATTTTGGTGGATTAAGAGCTACTCATGGAGTTTCGATATCTCATAGATCTCATGGCTCCACAGGTCAAAGACAAGATCCAGGTAAAGTCTTTAAAGGGAAAAAAATGGCAGGCCATATGGGAGATAAACTTAGAACTATGCAGAATATTGAGATTATTAAAACTGATCTTGAAAATGCATTGTTATATCTTAAAGGTTCAATTCCTGGTTCAAAAAATTCTGAAGTTTTAGTTAAAAAATCAGTCAAAAACATAGCTAAAAAGACTATAGAGGAAAAAATTAAAGCTGCTGAGCAAGCTAAAAAAACTCCCGATAAGAAGAAAAAATAATGAAAATTGAAAAATTAAATATTAATGGAAAAAAAGAATCTATCGAAGTCTTAGATAAGATATTTTCTGCTAAAATAAATAAAAGACTTGTTAATAATGTTTTATACAAAACTAATGCAAATTACAAAGGGCGTCATGCAAAAACAAAACAACAAAATGAGGTCTCTGGCCCCACTTCAAAAATCTATGCACAAAAAGGAACTGGAAATGCAAGACACGCTAGTAAAAAGGCACCAATATTTGTTGGTGGTGGTGTTGCTCATGGTCCAAAAGGAGAATTAGCATATAAAAAACGAAAATTAAATAAGAGTGAAA
>CACOHP010000028.1 GCA_902627045.1 uncultured Pelagibacteraceae bacterium | reverse complement strand
ATGTCAGATATGGACCTAGCCTAGAGTCTCCTATAAAATATGTCTATAAGAAAATTAATCTGCCAATAAAACAGATTGATAAAAATGAAAATTTTCGAAGGATCATTGATTTAAAAAATAATAGCGGCTGGATACATGTTTCACAATTAAAACAGATAAATTCAATTATACCACTTAAGGATAAAATTTTATTCCAAAAACCGTCAAATTTTTCAAAACCCTTGGCAAAAATTAAAAAAGGTAGAATATTGATTGTCAAATCATGTGGTGAAAACTGGTGTCAAATAAAAACATCTAAATTCAAAGGATGGATTAAAAACACCAATATCTGGGGAAAAATTAAATAATTTTCTAAAATATTTAATTATTTTTGTTGCGCGCAAACGTCTTTGATTACCGGTGTATTAGCACAATCACCACATTTTGTTTTCTGCACAATACAACCATCATCTAGAACTTCAACATCAACTACTTTATCACATTTAGAACAAGTCGAGGAAATCGTAAGCCCGCATTTTTTACAATTATAGTTTTCAATTTGCATTCCTATAAACTAATATTATGAAAGATGCTTTCAAGAAAAATCTATGAGAATAATTATCATTAGCGCATTTTTTTTGATAATGATAATTATTATCAAGAATTTTCTAAGAAAAAAAGAATCGTGGTTTTTATTAAAAATTTTTTAATTTTTCGATCTACTAGCCCACCATTTATCTAAAATGAAATACCAAACAGAATTGGCTATTGGTTCAACAATCGCGTCAGTCAATGCAATCATGAAAGAAACATCAGCAACTAACATCAAGACAGTTATGGCTATCGCAAAATGTCCAATTGTATAGATTATTGTTCTAAGTATAGAACCTTTATTATTTTGGTAAATGTTTCCTGCTGCTTTAAATATTCCGCTTGTTAATTCCATTTTATTCTTTAAAGGGACTTTCTAGTACACAAGCTACTAAGTGAATTCGAGCTTGTTCTCCACCATTGAAGAAATTGTGATACTTTGTATTATTGGTAATCCAAACTTTACCATCAGCTGGTAGGTGTTTTGCGACATTCTCTATCACCATCGAGCAACCTTTATTTGTAATAATTGGCACGTGCAGTCTACATTCTGGATCTTTATGCCAACTCAAAGTTGATCTGGGCTCTTTCAATAAAAGTCTTACCCGGCCAAGCCTAAACTTCTTACTTAGTGTCTCATATACTTCTTTAAAGTATGTTTTTTCAAACTCAGGGACTAGTTGGGTATATTTAGACTCGTCTATGTCTATATCTCTTGCTACTTCTTTACCTGACTCATCTGCAATAGTCCAATATTTACCTCTAATATTATTTCCAGAAATTGAGCTAGTGTTGTTGGGAATTTGATTAATAGGTATAGCTCCAAAATGGGTAACTCCTGGAGAATTAAATTTTTTGCTCTTCAATATCTTATCTAAATCTTTTCTTAATTTTACAATATCAAAGTTGAGGTCTGGAACCTCATAGAAATCATCGAAAGTTACTGATGGCATAGCATTGTTCATTTAATGTTTATCAATTTAATTTCAAGTCAAATCTGTCTGAATTCATCACTTTAACCCATGCTGCGACAAAATCATTTACAAATTTTTCTTTTGAGTCATTGCAAGCATAAACCTCTGCTATGGCTCTAAGCTGAGAGTTTGAACCAAAAATCAAATCAACTCTTGTTCCTTTCCATTTGACTTTTTTTGTTTTTCGGTTCGATCCAACAAATGTCTGCTCAGAACTATCCTCTTCCTTCCAAGTTACATTCATATCTAACAAATTTATAAAATAATCATTTGTGAGTGTGCCCTTTTTATTGGTAAAAACACCGTAATTTGAATTATCATAGTTCGTATCCAGAACACGCATACCTCCTATAAGGACTGTCATCTCTGGTGCTGTTAATCCCATTAGTTGAGCTTTATCAATTAATTTTTCTTCAGCAGATATATTAGATGATCCACCGTTCAAATAATTTCTAAAACCGTCAGCTTGCGGCTCTAACAAACCGAATGAGTGCTCATCTGTCTGGTCCTGTCTTGCGTCTCCTCTTCCAGGAAAAAAAGGTACCTTAATTTTATGACCACCTTTTTTAGCTGCCATTTCAATTCCGACGCCCCCGGCAAGGACAATTAAATCAGCCATAGAAACAGATTTCTTTTTATTATCAAATTGTTTTTTTATCTTTTTTAAAACTAAAAGAACTTTTTCTAATCTTACGGGATTGTTTACTCTCCAATTTTTCTGAGGTTCTATCATTATCCGCGCTCCATTAGCTCCTCCTCGTCTATCAGAACCCCTAAATGTAGAAGCTGAAGCCCATGCAGTAGAAACTAATTCTGAGATAGAAATTTTAGATTTTGATATTTTTGATTTTAAAATATTAATATCGCTCAATTTTAATTTATATTTCGGTTTATCTATTGGATCTTGCCAAATCAGTTCTTCTTTTGGAACTTCATTTCCAAGATAACACGCCCTTGGGCCCATATCTCTGTGAGTTAGTTTAAACCAAGCTCGTGCAAAAGCATCGTGAAATTCTTTTGGATTTTCATGAAAATGCTTTGTTATTGGTCCGTAACTTGGGTCAACCTTTAAAGAAATATCTGTTGTTTGCATCATTGGAGGATGAAAAACATTTTTATCATGAGCATCTGGAACCATTTTAATTTCTTGACCATTTTTTTTTGGCGTCCACTGATGAGCACCAGCTGGGCTTTTAGTGAGTTCCCATTCATGTCCATATAAACAATCCAAATAACCCATGTCCCACTTAATAGGATTTTGAGTCCACGCGCCTTCAATACCACTGCTTATTGTGTCTACCCCTTTTCCAGATTTATAGTTACTATTCCATCCTGTAGCTTGATCTTGAATTCTAGATGCTTCAGGATCTGGTCCTTTATGAGACTCTGGGGCTGCACCGTGAGATTTACCAAATGTATGACCACCTGCAACCAGTGCTGCTGTCTCATAATCGTTCATTGCCATTCTTCCAAAAGTTTCTCTTATATCATGTGCTGCGAGTAAAGGATCTGGATTAGCGTCAGGTCCTTGAGGATTAACATAAATTAAGCCCATATGTGAAGCTCCTAAGGGTTGTTCTAAATCTCTTTTACCGCTGTATCTTTCTACTCCAAGCATCTCTTTTTCTGAGCCCCAATAAATATCATCTTCAGGCTCCCAAATATCTTCTCTTCCTGCTCCAAAACCGAATGTCTTAAATCCCATGGACTCTAAGGCAACATTTCCAACTAAAAT
>CACOHP010000027.1 GCA_902627045.1 uncultured Pelagibacteraceae bacterium | reverse complement strand
GTTAATTTTGAGAGCCAAATAATTCTACCACTTTTTAATTTTCTTTTTTGAACCCTGATTAAATTTGGACTTTTTTCATAGATATAAATATTTGATGACTTTAAGAATGCTGGAAATTTTTTGAAACTAGTTAACATATCATTCATCATTTCTCCATTTCCTGCACCCAATTCTATCAAATTAAAGTTATTTGGAGATCCTATGCTTTTCCAAAAACTTATAATCCATATAGCAATAATTTCAGAAAATAACCTAGAAATATTTGGTGCAGTTGTAAAATCTCCTTTTTCACCAAAAGGATTTTTTTTCATATAATAACCAATCTTTTTTTCATATAATGCAAGATTGATAAATTTATCTAATGAAATATTAAACCTGTCTTTTGTCTTCATTTTTTTTTACAAATAAATAAATCCCAACAAAAAATACAATTATACTTATTATTTGTCCCATGGTTAAGTTTAACGAAAGATAGCCCAAATGTTCATCTGGAACCCTAAAAAATTCTGTAAAAAATCTAAACAAAGAATAAAAAATTAAAAATAAAGCTGAAATCAAACCTGGTACTTTAAAATATCCTAACTTTCTAAAGTATAGTAGAATTATAAATAAAGCGATACCTTCCAATGAAGCTTCGTATAATTGAGAGGGATGTCGATATAAATTATCTACCTGAACGAATTTTACAGCCCAAGGTATGTTTGTAACAGTCCCATATAATTCTGAATTTATAAAGTTTGATATTCGGCCAAAAAATATACCTATAGGTGCAACTAATGCTATTATATCTAAATAAGCTAAAGGATTATCATTATTTTTTTTGGCAAACCAAATACTTACAAAAACTACACCCAGAAGACCCCCATGAAATGACATCCCTCCCTGCCAAATTTTAAAGATATCTACTAAATTGTTTGAGTAGTATCCTAGATTATAAAATAAGACATATCCTAGCCTTCCACCTATTATAATACCCAATATGACAAAAGTTACGTAGTCATCAAATCTTTCATAGATTTTTTCTTTGGAAATAAAAAATTTTTTGCTCATTAACCAACCAACTAATATTCCCAATATATAGGCCAATGAATACCACCTTATTTCGAATGAGAAAATTTGAATAGCGACTGGGTCAAAATTATTAGTAAACATTTTAAATAATAATTATAATTTAAACTATAATAAGTTATTATATTAATACATGAAAAATTCAAAATTTGTTATTGATAGATTTGCTAAGTTAATCGAACAAGGTATAGTTTCTTCAAAAGATATAACAACTGAAATACTTTCAGTTTTAAAGTCTAAAAGAGATGAACTAGTTTTTAAACTTAAATTGACTAGTAAAGATGAGTTTGAAATTCTTTCTAAAAGAGTTGAAATTTTGGAAAAGAAAATTGAAAAGAGTAAATCAAATAAAAACTCTAAATCTAGACGGGCAAAAAGACTTTAACGCTCAAACCATTCATTTTAGATTTATCCAATTTAATATTACCTCCGTGAGATTTGATTATATCTGATGCTATAGACAATCCCAAACCTACACTAGATTTTGAATCTGCTCTGCCTTTATTTATTTTATAGAACGGTTTAAAAACATTATCATACTCTACTCTCGGGATACCTGGACCATCATCCTCAATTTTAATGAAAAGATTATTATTATTTTTATTTAATTCTACATTGACTTTTTTAGCATATTTGACGGCGTTATTTAAAAGATTGTTTATACAACGAGTAATCAAATTTTTTCTTCCATTAAAATAAACTCTTGGTGTTAGTTTTATTGATATGTTCTCATTGTCATACTTTGCTATAATTTCACTGACCAGATCTGTTAAATTAAACATCTCATCCTTTTCAGTAAAAGATGAGCTAGTGAATTGAAGATATTCATTTAACATTTTTTCCATTTCATCTACATCTTCAGTTAGCTTCTTTGAGAGCTCTTTATCTTTTATAAAAGTGATTTGTAATTTCATTCTTGTTAGAGGGGTTCTTAAATCATGACTAATTCCTGATAACATTTCAGATCTTTGATTTAAATGTCTCATTATTCTTTTTCTCATTTTGTCAAATTCATAACCTGCACGCCTAATCTCTGAAGCACCTGATGGTTTAAATTCATCGACTTCTTCACCTTTACCAAATTTTTCAGCTGCTCTAGCTAGATTAGTTATTGGCCTTGTTTGATTTTTTAAAAAAATTAACGAAATCAAAACCATAATTAAAGCAGGTACGGTTATCCATAGTGCAAATATTCTCGCTGATGAACTTGTAACTCGATCTCTAGGTACAAGAAACTTGATATAACCATTTTCATATTTAATTCTAATATCGATTAATTCTTTATAGTTAGTTGTATCAAACCAGAAATTATCTAACTTAAATCTAGATTTTAATTCACGTCTTAAAGTTCGATCTATTGGACTAAACCATCTATCAGTATAATCAAAATTAAATTTTTCATCTTTTACAAATTCAAAATTTAAGTCTTGGTAAATTGAAAAAAGTTTATTAATTTCATTCTTGTCATAATTTCCATCTTTATAAAATTCAAGGAATGTACTCATTTCATTGACTAGAGCTCTAGTCATACCTTTAGTTGTTTTAATCCACAAACTGTCAAAAAAAACGACTGTTATAACAAGTTGTAATACTAGGACTGGAACTGCCACAATAAGTAGAGCTCTATAGAATAAACTTTTTGGAAGAAACTCTTTAATAATTTTACTCAATCCATAAAACATACCCAGCTCCCCTCATTGTTTGTAGAAATTTTGGATTTTTTGGATCTTCTTCTATTTTTTTTCTCAATCTTGTAATGATAACATCAATTGATCTTTCTTTATCCAAATTAATTAATGAACCAATATTTTCTCTGGAAAAAGTTTTACCTGGGTTATTTATCATTTTTTCTAAAATAATTTTTTCAGTATTGTTAATCTTAAATTCTTTATTATTTTTAATAATTCTAAGTTTATTAAGATCAATTTTTATTTTATCAAATTCAATAACTCTCTTTTGATTTATTTTTCTTGTCTTATTTAGAATATTTTTAATTCTCAAGATTAATTCTTTAGGTTCAAAGGGTTTAGGTAAATAGTCATCAGCTCCTATTTCTAAACCTTCGATTCTTTCACTTGGTTCACCTTTAGCTGTTAATAGGATAACAGGAGTTTCTAATTTTTTTTTGTTTTCGTGAATAAACTCT
This sequence comes from uncultured Pelagibacteraceae bacterium, assembly GCA_902627045.1. GTDB lineage: Bacteria > Pseudomonadota > Alphaproteobacteria > Pelagibacterales > Pelagibacteraceae > Pelagibacter. Next base: position 283 of record CACOHP010000027.1, on the reverse strand, counting down.
AATCCACTCTTACCTGGCATCATTATGTCTAATATTATTAAATCAAATTTTATTAATTTAATTTTTTTTTTAGCTTCCTCAGCGTCTTCTGCCGTGGATATTAAAAAATTATTTTCATTTAGATATTTTTTCACTAAGAATCTTATACCATCATCGTCATCTACAACTAATATATGAGCAATAAAATTATCCATTAATAATTTTTTTTAGTACTTTATCAAAATTAATTACCTCTTCAGAGCTTGAATTTAAAAGAGCATTATAAATTCTTTTTTTTTGTAAC
>CACOHP010000026.1 GCA_902627045.1 uncultured Pelagibacteraceae bacterium | reverse complement strand
TTTAATTTTACTTTTCTAAAATTTAGATTTAATAAATCAAGTATAAGGATATAACCATTCAAATTTTTACCAATATTTAAAATTTTTTTTAATATCTCATTAGCTTGAATTGTACCAATTATACCAGCAACTGGTCCTAAAACACCCCCATATTCACAATTTAAAATATCATCTGAGATTTCTTTTTCTTGAAAAAAAGACCTTATACATGGTGTATTTTTATCTTTAAAATTAAAAGTAAAAATATGTCCATCAAATTTACTAATAGCTCCCACTACTAAAAATTTTTTTGTTTTTTTACAATAATCATTTACTAAGAATTTAGTTTTGAAGTTGTCGGATCCATCTATAATATAATCATATTTACCTGTTATGTTTTCGATGTTACCCTTATTGAGTTTAACTTTATAACAATTAACTTTTGTGTTTGAATTAATTTTATGTAATTTTTTTTTTGCCGCTATAACTTTTGGTTTTTTAATATCTTTTACATCATAAAGACTTTGTCGATGAATATTAGTTATATCCACATTATCAAAGTCAATTATGCCCAAACTACCTATCCCTGCTCTTGTAAGAAATTCTGCAACAGAACAACCTAAACCACCCATTCCAATAATTAAAACTTTAGATTTAATTATTTTTTTTTGACCTAAAGTGCCAATATTCTTCAAGATTATTTGTCTTGAGAATCTCGCGATCTGGCTTTTATTTAAATTTTGACTCATTTACCTGTTGAGCCAAATCCACTCTCTCCTCTTAAAGTTGTGGGTAATTCGTTTGATTCTTCTAATTCCATCTTTGCAATAGGAGTTAAAACCATTTGTGCAATTCTATCATTATTATCAACAACAAAATCATGATTACTATGATTGAATATAATAATTTTTAATTCACCTCTATAATCACTATCAATAGTCCCAGGGGTATTTAAAACACTAATATTATTTTTAGCTGCTAAGCCAGAACGTGGTCTAATTTGTATTTCATAATCTTCAGAAAAAGCAACAGACAATCCTGTTGGAATTAAAGCTGAAGTTTGTGGTTTGATTACTATTTTTTCCTTCACAAAAGCCATTAAGTCCATACCCGAAGCGCCTTTAGTTTTATAAGATGGGAGAGTAACTTTAGGATCAAGTTTTTTAATTAATACTCTGACCATTAATTTAATTGAGTGACAATTCTATCGACAATCTCTTCTGAGATTTCAGATTTCTTTTTGTATGAAATTGTCTCTTTTTTCTTTTTCAAATCATTATAATGAATCGTGACCTCATTATAATCACTATCAAAACCAATATTTTTTTTAGATACATCATTTGCAACGATCCAATCACAGTTTTTATTTTTTAGCTTTTTTATGGCATTTGTATTTAAATTTTTTGTCTCAGCCGCAAAACCAATAACTAATTTTGGTCTCATTGAATTATGATTTGAAATATAATTTAAAATATCAACATTTCTTTCTAATTTGATATTTAGGTTTTCTTCTTTTTTTATTTTATCCTTACTTTTTACGTTGATCCTAAAATCAGATACTGCAGCAGAAAAGATTGCAATATCTGTCGGTAAATTTTTTTGAGTGGCCTTAAACATTTCATCTGCTGTTTCAACTTTTATGAGTTTAATTTCTTGATCTATATCAAGATTAGTTGGACCTGATATTAAAGTTGTATCAAAACCTCTTTTATGTAAGGATTTTGCAATTTCATAACCTTGCTTACCACTTGATTTGTTCGAAATAAATCTTACTGGATCAATGTACTCATTTGTTGGGCCAGCTGTAACTAAAGCCTTGATTTTTCTATTACCCTTCCTTGCTGCAAGAAAATTTTGGATTTCATTAAATATTTCGACTGGATCTGACATTTTGCCTTCACCATATTCCCCACATGCCATATCACCAGTAATAGGACCTATTACTTTATAACCATAACTCTTCAAAGTTTTCAGATTATCTTTAGTAGATTGATGTTCCCACATTTTTACATTCATTGCGGGAGCTAAGTAAACTTGTTTGTTAGATGCCAAAATAACAGTTGAAGCTAAGTCTTCAGCATTTCCAGAGGCAAGTTTTGAAATAGTATTTGCTGTTGCGGGCGCAACTATAATTACATCGGCCCATCTTGATAAAGCAATATGATCCATTTCTAATTCACTTTCTATACTGAAAAGGTCTTCGTAAACTTTACCTTGTGATAATGAAGCGACAGATAAGGCAGTTACGAATTTTTTAGCACTCTTTGTTAAAATTGATCTTATTGTAGCTTTATTTTTCCTAAATAATCTAATTAATTCTAAACTTTTATATGCAGCAATTCCTCCACAAATTATGAATAAAATTTTTTTATTAGCTAAATTCCTCATTTTGTGAATTAGAATACTAGAAGGCCGAGAATTACAAGTAATAAAAAACCTATTATAGATTGATTTCTGAAAGCCACCATTTCAGATCTTTTATTGCTTAATGCATTATAAGAATTTGAGTTTTGAGGAATTTGTCCACTAGCTAAAAAAGTAAGAGCCTGATTAGCCTTATCCATTATTTCCGGAAATTCAGGCAATCTTTTTATTACCTCAGATGTGTTGTTAATTGTTTCATTAATTGTGGTCATAGGGTTCTTTGTCTCTTTTAACCAATTTTCAAGAATGGGTTTTGATGTAGTCCAAATGTTTGTTTCGGGATTTAATTTTCTCGCTACACCTTCAACCACTACCATTGTCTTTTGTAACATCAATAGTTGTGGTTGTGTTTGCATATTAAATTTTTCAGTTACATCAAAAAGTTGTTTTAATAATTTTCCACCAGATATATCTTTAACTGCTTGACCAAAAATAGGCTCACCTATAGATCTTAATGCTTGAGCAAGGTCATTTATAGGGACATCTTTCGGCACTAAACCCGCAATTAAATGAACCTCAGCAACCTTTTTGTAATCTCTCTGAATAAAACCAAAGAGTATTTCAGCTAAAAATCTTTTACTCATTTTATCAAGTCTGCCCATAATTCCAAAATCAATAGGAACAATATGACCATCATTATCTATTAAAATATTTCCTTGGTGCATATCAGCATGAAAAAAACCATCTCTAACAGCGTGTCTAAGAAAATTTTGGATAATATCTTCTGCTAATTTCTTTGTATTTACATCTCTTTTATTTAACTCATCAGTTTCTCTAATCGAGATACCCTCTACCCAATCTAGTGTCATTACATTTTCACTAGTATAGTTCCAATAAATTTGTGGAACATTGAAACCAATATCATTTTTTGTGTTTTCTGCATATTCATTTGCAGCAGCAGCCTCAAATCTTAGATCCATTTCAAGATTAGTAATTTCTTTGAGTAAAAAAACTACTTCTACAAGTTTCAATCTTTTTGTTTTTTTTACTAGAGACTCAACTAAGAATGCAAATAACATAATTGCATCAATCTCATCATTAAAAATTTTTTTAATATCAGGTCGTAAAATTTTTATTGCAACATCTTTTATTATTCCATTATCGTCTATTTTAGCTTTGTG
>CACOHP010000025.1 GCA_902627045.1 uncultured Pelagibacteraceae bacterium | reverse complement strand
TAATTGGCAATACAGGTATCTTGGTATCAAAAGTAATTTACAATAAAGAAGGATACAGAAAAAATTTTATAATATTAGATGCAGCTATGAATGATCTTATGAGGCCAGCCTTATATAATGCAAAACATCAAATCAAACCAGCTGTTAAAAATAATAGATATGCAAATAAAATTTATGAATTTGTTGGCCCAATTTGTGAGAGTACTGATAAATTTGGTACATACAAAAAGTTTCAAAAATTAAAGGAAAATGATTTAATTATAATATATGATGTTGGAGCTTATGGGGTGTCCTTAAGTTCAAATTATAATTTAAGACCCAAACCAGCAGAAATATTAATTGAAAAATCAAAAGTTAAAGTGATCTCAAAAAGACAAAAGCTTATTGAAATAATATAAAGTTATCTAATTATGATAAGGAACTTTTTATTTTCATTTTCTTTTTTTTCAGGAATTATTTTTATATCAATAATTTTTTTACCCTCACTTTTGTTGCCACAAAAAATTACTTTGTTTGGTGGAAAACTTATGGGTTATTGGTCCCAATATTGTCTAAAAATCATTCTATCAACCAAAATAGTTATTAAAGGAAAAGATAATATAATTAATAACGAAAAATTTTTCATTGCTTCTTCACATCAATCAATGTTTGAAACCTTCTTTCTTCAAACTATTTTTAATTCACCTGTATTTATATTAAAAAATGAACTTATCAGAATTCCTGTTTTTGGATGGTACTTAAAAAAGATAGGCTCTATTTCAATAAAAAGAGATAAAATCACAAAAGATAATCTTAATTTTTTTGAAGATATTTCAGAAACAATTCAAAATTCTAGAAGACCAATAGTTATTTTTCCTCAGGCAACAAGAGTGCTACCTGAGGATCGACCACCTTTTAAAAAAGGGGCGTCAAGAATTTATGAAAAATTAAATATTTTGTGTCAACCAGTTGCAATTAATTCAGGTTATGTATGGCCAAAAAAAGGTATAAAAAAAACTAATAAAGTAATTACTGTATCTATACTCGACCCAATTAAACCTGGATTACAAAAAGAAGAATTTATACAAGTGCTTGAAAAAAAAATTTACGATGAACTAGATTTAATTTGCTAGCCTTTCATAGGCATTACAATAAAAATACTATCAAAATCACTTGGATCCTTTATTAAAACAGGTGATCCCATATCATTAAAATATAGCTCTATTTTTTCACCATCTAATTGAGATGCTACGTCAATCAGATATCTAGAATTAAAACTAATTTCTAAGTCATGATCAAATTTTAATGAGAGTGTCTCATTACCGTCACCACTATTTGTGTTATTAACAGACAAATTTAAAGTATCTTTTGACAGGTTAAATTTCACACCATCTTTTTTATCAAATGATACTGATGCAACCCTATCAACTGAATTCAAAAATAATTTTAAATCAATCTCTAATTTTTTTTGATTATTTTTAGGTATAACTTGAATATAATTCGGAAATTTTCCGTCAATAAGTTTTGAAATCAAAATGCTATTACTTAATTCAAATTTAATTTTTGACTTCATGTTCGAAATTTTTACTTCGCCATCATAATTATCTAGTATAGCGCATAATTGAAAAATGGTTTTTTTTGGCAATATTATAGGTTCAAAATCTATTTGTTTTTCTAATCTTATCTTTGAAATTGACATTCTATGACTATCTGTTGCTACAGCTGTTAAATATTTTTTTTCATCAACTTCTGTTTGGTGAAAGTATATACCACTTAAATAATGTCTTGTTTCATCATTCGAAATTGAAAACTTACATTTATTTAATAATTTTAATAATTGTTTAGATTTAATCGAAAATTCGTTATGATTAAAATTTTCATCAGTCACGGGAAATTCTGAATGACTTATACAATTAAGATTGAAAATAGATTTATCTGATTCAAGATGTAACTTATTCTTATCATTTAAAGTTAAATTGATTTTTTTTCCAGAGGAAATTTTTCTCACTATGTCGTAAATTACAGAAGACGTTGTGGTAGTTTTACCTTCTTCAAATACTTCAATATTATTAATTTGATGAATAAAAATTATATCTAGATCTGTTGCAGTTAAAATTAATTTTGAATTATTAACACTTAAGAGAATGTTTGATAATATAGGTAGTGTACTCCTTTTTTCAATAACTCCTTGGCAGTAATTTAATGCTTGTTGTAAATCCTGTTGGTTTACACTAAACTTCATTTTCTTTTGTATTGTATAATATTTGATTTTTTAACTTATCTATATTTTCTGCCATATCTTTATCACTTTCTTTTAACTTCTCTATCGTTTTCACTGAATGAATTATAGTAGTATGGTCTCTATTTGAAAATTCTCGTCCTATTTCAGGTAACGATTTAGGTGTTAAAATTTTTGTAAGATATATAGCAGTTTGTCTTGGTCTCACCAAGTATCTAGATCTTCTAGAGGACAGCATTTCATTCTTACTAATTTTAAAAAATTTACATACTAAGGTCTGTATTAGATCAATAGTGACTTTATTTTCACTAATATTAAGTAGATCTTTTAAAACAATTTTAGTCTCTGCCAAATTTGGTAATTTGTTGTAAATTCTTGAAAAGGAGATCAGGCGATTAATGGCACCAACTAATTCTCTTATACTATTGGAAATTTCAATGCTTATGAATTCTTTAATCTCTTTTGAAATTTCTATCTTATCTGCATAAAGCTTATTTAATTCATTTATCTTTTTTTCAATGATATTTTTTCTCAATTCAATATCAGGTTTTTGTATATCTACGACTAGACCTCCAGAAAATCTAGACTTTATTCGTTCTTGAATTCTAGACAATTTATTTGGGGGTCTATCTGCAGATACAATAATTTGACTGCCTTTTTCTATTAAGGCATTAAAGGTATGGAAAAACTCTTCCTGCATAGCCTCTTTACCATTCATAAATTGAATATCATCTATCAACAAAATATCAGTGTTTCTAAAATATTCCTTAAACTTTACCATGTCGTTTGCTTTTATCGATTTAATAAATTGGTACATGAACCTTTCCGCTGGAATAAACATAACTTTTTTTTTTTCCTTTAGTTCAAAACCTATAGAATTTAAGAGATGTGTTTTACCCATTCCAACACCTCCATAAATATATAAAGGGTTATATTGAGACAAATTTTCAGTAACTTTCAATGAGGCTTCGTATGCAAGCTTATTACTGTTACCGGTTACAAAATTTTCAAACCTTTTATTATGATCTACACGGTTATATTGTAGAAAAGAGTCTTTTAAGAAGGAAATATTTTCACCTTTTTTCGATAAAGTATCAATATTATTTTGATTTTGAAAATTTATATTTTTTTCTATAATTTTAAATTCAATGCGAATCAAGTCTTTCTTGAATAGCTTAACAATCTGTAAAATTTGATCCAAATATCTTGATGTTATCCAATCTCTTATGAATCTAGTTGGTACTGATATCAATATATAGCTATTGAATTCCTCGATGAAATCAATCTTTTTTAACCAGCTCTCGTAAACCTCAGAGCCTAATTTTTTTTTCATTTCATTTTGAATTAATTGCCAATCTAATTTATTTGATTTTGATTTATTTAAGTCCGAATTTTTGTAGATATTTTTCATATTCATGAAGAAACTTAAGTAAGAGCTATA
>CACOHP010000024.1 GCA_902627045.1 uncultured Pelagibacteraceae bacterium | reverse complement strand
ACTACATTCAGGGTTTTTTGGTTTACAAATAATTGCTCCTAATTCCATTAAAGCTTGTGCATAATCGCTTGCTCTTGATGAAATTCCAAAAATAGATTTTTTTTCTATTAGATTGTCTTTTTGAATTTCCTTATCTTTTTTTAAATAAAGATATCTTTTTAAAACCCTTTCAATGTTTCCATCTAGAGGAATACAGGATTTATTGAAGGCGATAGCTAAGATTGCATTAGCAGTGTAATTGCCGATACCAGGTAAAGATATTAAATCCTCATAATTATTTGGAATTTTTCCATGATATTTACTAATTATAATTTTAGCAGTTTTTTGTAAATTTCTTACTCTTGAATAATATCCAAGACCTTCCCATAATTTTATTAAGTCATTTTCTCTAACTTTAGCTAGGTCCTCAAGTGAAGGTAATTTTTTTATAAATCTATTAAAAAAAGGAATAACAGTTACTACTTGTGTTTGTTGTAACATAAACTCACTTACCAATGTATAATAATGCTTTTTATAAGAAGGTACTTTTTTCCGCCATGGTAAATTTCTTTTATTTAAATCATACCATTTAAGAACTTTTTTTGTTATTATCTTTTCTGTCATATGTATTTTAAAAATAATACTAAGCAGAGATTAAGATCCATTCAAGGCTTAAGATCTTTTAAAGACACGTTACCAACAAATATAAAAAAAGTTATTAACAAAAGAGGCCATATTTTTTCTGAAATACTTAATAATTGGAAATTTTTGGTGGGAGAAAGTCTCTTTAAAGTTTGTTTCCCAAAATCGTTTAAAAATTCAAATAAATTTGGAGTTAGCACATTACTAATTATGGTTAAGAGAGGTCATGAGATAGATTTAGAGTATTCAAAAAAAGAAATCATGGATAGAATAAATAATCTCTTTGGGAATATTGTAATAGAAAAAATCAGACTTATTAGTTTTGAGGAGGAACGAAAGCAGGTGATCAGTGATAAAATAGAAAAAAATACTGTGACAAGAAAAACATACCACAAAAAAATTGAAAGTGTTAAAAACGAAAAAATTAAGAAATCCCTAATTGAATTAACAAAAGTATTCAGAGAAAAATGAAAAAAACCATTTTATTAATTTTAATTATTTTAGGACTTTCTATTAAGGTAAATGCTGAGATCAATCGTATTGTTTCGGGACAAGATGATGCTAAAATTACAATTATCGCTTATGAGTCTCTAACTTGTAGTCATTGTGCAGATTTTCACAATAATATTTACCCATTACTTAAAAAAGAATTTATTGATACTGGTTTGGTAAAAATAGAATTTAGGCACTTTCCTTTAGATATTATCGCTCTTAATGCATCAAAGATTTCACAGTGCAAGCAAGATCAAAATTTAGAAATCATGATGATCCTATTTTCTGATCAGCAAGCTTGGATTAAAGGTAAGACGATAGAGGAAGCAAATGAAAACTTAAAAAAATTTGTTGAAAACAAAAATTTTAATATAGATTTTGAAAAGTGTATAAGCGATAAAAAAATTGAGGATTTTGTTTTAACTGATCGAATCGAAGGCACTAAAAAATTTGAGATAAATTCCACTCCTACGATAATAATTAACGGTAAAAAGTTTGAGAAAGCTCTTAATTATAAAAATTTGAAAAAATACTTAGAAAAGCTGATATAAACTAACGAATGGAGTTTAAAAAAATCCAACTAAATGGGTTTAAATCTTTTGCTGATAAAACCAATTTCTTAATCGAAGATGGTTTAACTGGTATAGTTGGGCCTAACGGCTGTGGAAAATCAAATATTGTAGAGTCTATCAGATGGGTAATGGGCGAAACATCCGCAAAAAGTTTGCGTGGCTCAGGAATGGAGGATGTAATTTTTTCTGGCACTTCAAATAAACCATCTAAAAATATCGCTGAAGTTTCTATAACAGTTAGAAATGAAACTGGCGAGGGACCTATTCAATATCGAGAAGTTAATGAAATCAACGTTAGAAGAAAAATAGAAAAAGACAAAGGATCCAAGTTTTACATCAATGATAAAGAGGTAAGAGCAAGGGACTCTCAAATGTTTTTTGCTGATTTATCCACTGGAGCCCACTCTCCATCGATGATCAGTCAGGGTAGAATAGGAGCTCTGGTAACGGCTAAACCTACTGATAGGAGAGCAATTCTTGAAGAAGCAGCTGGTATTTCTGGTCTGCATGTAAGACGACATGAAGCTGAATTAAGATTGGGTGCAGCTGAAAATAATCTAAAGAGGGCAGATGAATTAAGAAGACAACAAGAAAGACAATTGGCAAATCTTCAAAAACAAGCTGAGGAGGCTACAAAATATAAAAACATAACAGATGAAATAAAAAAAATTGAAGCTGGTCTGTACTATCTGAAATTAATAGAAATTGATAAGGAAATAACAATTGAAAATGAGATAAACACAGAAGCTGAAGGTGAGGTTAGTGGATTTAATGAAAAGATTACAGAAATTGAAAAATTAATCAAACTAGAAGTAGAAAAAGTTACTCCATTAAGGGAAAAAAACATTGAAAATTTATCTAAAATTCAAAGATTGAATTTAGAACTTCAGAGTTTGGATAAAGAAAATACTAGAACTCAAGAGGAGATTGAAAATATTAAAAAGTCATTAACAACCCTTAATGAAGATGTTTCAAGGGAAAAAGGAATCATTATTGATGCTAATTCTAATGAAAAAAGACTGAAGGAGGAAAAAAGTGACCTAATAGAAGTTGACTCAAAATATTTTGAGACAGAAAAAAAATCAAATGAAGATCTTGATAATTCAAAAAATAATTTAAGTGATGAGATAAAAAAAATCAAAACTTTAATAAATTCAAATCAAAATGATAGTGCTATAGATAGTTTAAATGATCTCGAAAAAATTATTGATAAATATGCTGATAGCTATAGTAAAAATCAAAACATTAAAAAAGAATCTATTAAAAGAAATGAGAGAATTAAGATAATTGAAAAGGAAATTGAAAGCTGGAAAAATTTACTTTCAAATTCTGAAAAAATGGTAAATGAACTAATTGGTAGAAAGAATAATCTAGCCAATCAATTAGAAATACTTGACAACCAACCAAAAATACAAGCTGAAAAAAAGGGACAAATTTCAGAGAATTTAAGAAATTCAGAGGAAGAAAAAAAAGAAAATGAGAAAATTATAAATGATACCGATGAAAAAATTGACTCACTCAGAACAAAACTTAATGAAATACAAGAACAATCTATTCAAATAAGAGAGAGAAAAGCAAGTTCTGGTGCAACTGTCGAGGGATTAAGAAAAAGAAAAAACGATTTAATAGATCGAATTACCTCTGAGCTTAATTTGACTGAGGAAAATATCTTAGAGAATTCAAATTTAAATGGTGTTGAGGAATTACCTGACGCTGTAAATCAAGAAGATTTATTAGATAAAAAAAAACAAGAGAGAGAAAAATTAGGGTCCGTTAATTTAAAAGCAGACGAAGAAACTAATAAATACGAGACTGAAATTAAAAAAATGGAGTCTGACCGGGCAGACTTAGTGACGGCAATTGTAAAATTAAAAGACAGTATTAATGAACTCAACCAAAAGGGCAGAGAAAGATTAGTTGAAGCTTTTGAAAAAGTTAATAGAAAATTCAATGAAGTTTATACAAAATTATTTAATGGTGGTAATGCAAAACTTGAACTGGTTGATTCAGATGACCCTCTGGAAGCAGGTTTAGAAATGTTGGTTAGTCCACCAGGAAAAAGACTCCAATCAATAACTCTATTATCTGGCGGAGAACAAGCTTTAACTGCACTATCACTTGTCTTCGCAGTTTTTTTAACTAATCCTTCTCCTATTTGTGTGCTAGATGAAGTAGATGCTCCTTTAGATGATGCTAATGTCACTAGATTTTGTAATCTATTAGATGAACTCACAAAAATAACAAATACAAAGTTTATTATCGTAACACACCACGCATTGACAATGTCAAAAATGAATAGATTATACGGTGTAACTATGCCCGAAAAAGGGATAAGTCAGCTAGTGGCAGTTGATTTACAAAAAGCAGAGAGTATGGTTGCTTGATTAAAATAATCAGATGTCTAAAAATCAGTTCAAAACTCGCTTAGAAATTGCAAAAAAAAAGCTCTCAAAGAAAGATAATGGAAATAAAAATCAAAATTCATCGCCTATTGGCTCAGCTTTTAAGCTAAGTACAGAACTAGTA
>CACOHP010000023.1 GCA_902627045.1 uncultured Pelagibacteraceae bacterium | reverse complement strand
AAAAGACTACAAAAGTTAAAATTTATTGACCACGGTTTTTTTAACAGAAATGGCGGAAAATCAAAAGGTATTTATAGAAGCTTAAATTGTGGCATAGGATCGAAGGATAAAAAAAAAAACGTAAAAAAAAATTTGGATATTGTTAAACAAAGATTTGGTGTAAATTCAAAAAATATTTTTCTCTTAAGTCAAATTCATAGCAATAAAATTGTTTTCTTAAACAAAAACTTTAGGATTAAGAAAAAAAAACCAAAAGCCGATGCAGTAATTACTAATCAAAAAAATCTACCTATAGCAATTTTAACAGCTGATTGTGCGCCTATCTTGTTGTGTGATAAAAAAAGAAAAATAATCGCAGCCATTCACTCGGGATGGAAAAGTGCATTTAAAGGTATCATCACTAAAGTGATTAAACTTATGTTAATTAAAGGGTGTAATGAAAAAGATATAGTTGCAGCTATCGGTCCATGTATTAGTAAGACAAATTATGAAGTTAAAAAGGATTTTTTTAAAAAATTTATGACAAAAAAAAGGAGTAACAAAATTTTTTTTGAAAAAAGGAACGGTCTACTATTTTTTAATTTATCAAAATACGTCAAATCTCAACTTAAATTGAATAAAATTACTAAAATCGACCTTTTAAATATTGATACATTCAAATATAAAAATAATTTTTTTAGTGCCAGACGATCTTTAAAACTAAGACACAATGATTATGGTAGAAATATTTCAATAATTATGATTAATTAGGCTTTTCAATGAAATTATTATCTGGAAACAGCAATAAAACATTAAGTAAAAATATCGCTAAATACTTAAAGTCAAAACTAGTAAATTCGAGTATTAAAAAATTTGCTGATGGAGAAATTTATATAGAGATAAACGAAAATATAAGAGGTAACAGTATTTTTATTATACAATCAATTTCATCCCCAGCTAACGATAATCTAATGGAATTGTTGTTATGTATTGACGCTCTCAAAAGATCTTCAGCAAAAAATATAACTGCTGTAATCCCTTACTTTGGTTATGCAAGACAAGATAGAAAGGTTGTGCCAAGAACATCAATTTCAGCAAAACTTGTATCTAATCTTATTACTAAAGCAGGAGCAGATAGAGTTGTAACTGTAGATTTGCACGCTGGTCAGATACAAGGTTTCTTTGATATTCCTGTAGATAATCTTTTTGCTACACCTATTTTTGCAAGACATATAAAGAAAAAAATTAAAAGTAAAAATATGATTTGTGTAGCACCAGATGTTGGTGGAACTGAAAGAGCTAGAGCGCTTGGTAAAATTTTGAATATTGGTCTTGCGATAGTTGATAAAAGAAGACCCAAACCTGGACAATCTCAAGTTATGAACATAATAGGTGATGTTAAAGGTAAAACTTGTATTATTGTAGATGACATAATTGACTCTGGAGGAACTATTGTCAATGCTGCTAAAGCACTTAAAAATAGAGGTGCTAAAGAAGTTTTTGTTTACATAACGCATGGTGTATTAAGTGGAGAAGCAGTAAAGAAAATTAAAAAATCTATGATAAAAAATTTAGTAATAACTGACACAATTGACAATGTTGAAAGAACAAAAAATGTAAAAAATATAGAAGTTTTACCAATTTCTGGCCTCATGGGTGAAGCAATTAAAAGAATTTCTAATTCAACTTCAGTTTCAGATTTATTTAAATAAATATCTTGATTATTTATCAACATGGGTTAAAAACCTGTGTTTTATGAATTCATTAGACGCTAACATCAGAGATAACAAAACTAAAGGTGATCTAAATACTATTAGGAAGAATGGAGAAGTTCCTGCTATAGTTTATGGTGGTAAAGAGGAAAATCAAAAAGTAAGTATTTCAAAAAAAAAGCTTAAAAATCTTATCGAAAGAGAGAACTTTTTATCTAATATTATAACATTGAATGTTAATGGAAATAATCTAAATGTTTTACCAAGAGAGGTTAAATATCATATCTTGAGTGATGAACCAACTCATGTCGATTTTTTAAGAATTTTACCGGGTGTTAAAATCAAAATTGAGGTACCTGTAAGCTTTATCAATCATGATAAATCTCCAGGCCTTAAAAGGGGTGGTGTATTAAATATAGTTAGAAGAAAAGTTGAATTAAAGTGTCCTAGCGAAAAAATCCCTGAAAATTTAACAATTGATTTGGATGGTGTTGATATCGGAGAAAGTTTCAAAATTTCTTCTGTAAAATTAGATAGTGAAGTAACTCCTACCATTCAAGGAAGAGATTTTGTAATCGCAACATTAGCAGCTCCAACAGTTATGAAAGAACCAGAAAAACCAGCTGAAGCTGAAGCTGCAGAAGGTGAACCAGGAACGGAAGGAGCAGAGGCTGCAGCAACTGATGGTGAAAAAACACCAGCCGAGGGTGATAAAAAAGATGCTGATGACAAAAAAGCTCCTGAAAAAAAACCTTCAGAAGAAAAGAAATAATCTATTTAAATTGAAAATAATCTCTCAATAATTTTATGCTTTTGTTTGTAGGTTTAGGTAACCCAACTCCAGATAGTGAAAATAATCGACATAATGTGGGTTTTAAGATTATAGATAACATTAATAAGAAATTTAGCCTGTCAAAACAAAAGCCCAAATTTAAAGGTCTTCTCACAACTGGAAATATTAACAATGAAAAAATTTATGCAATTAAGCCCCTAACATTCATGAACAACTCAGGTATTTGTATAAGAGAATTAATTGAATATTTTAAAATTGATGCGGAAGACGTAATAGTATTTCATGACGATCTTGATGTTGAATTAGGTAAAATTAAAGTAAAATTTGGTGGGTCTAGTGCTGGCCATAACGGAATTGCCTCAATCGATAAATTCATTGGCAAAGATTACTCGAGAGTCAGGATAGGAATTGGAAAACCTAAAAATGGTATTGAAGTTGCAGATTATGTTTTACAAAATTTTGATGAAGATGAAACGGTTGGCATAAAAAAAATTTCAGATAGCATTACTGAGTCAATTTCTATTTTGGTAGAAAAAAAATTAGATCTATTCTCAAGTACTGTTAATAATAAATAATGAGCTTGAAATGCGGGATTGTTGGTTTACCAAATGTTGGTAAATCTACGTTGTTCAATGCTTTAACAAATTCAAATAAAGCACAAGCTGCAAATTTTCCATTTTGTACAATTGATCCTAATGTTGGTATTGTTGCTGTGCCTGATGATAGGCTTTACCGATTAGCAAAAATATCTAAATCTAAAAAGGTTATCAATACTACAATCTCATTTGTTGATATTGCAGGATTAGTTAAAGGTGCCTCAAAGGGTGAAGGTCTTGGAAATAAATTTCTTTCTCACATAAGAGAAGTTGATGCAATAATTCATATGATAAGATGTTTTGACTCAAGTGATATTCAGAATGTTAATTCAACGGTAGATCCAGTGAGGGATTTAGAAATTATTGAAACAGAAATGGCACTTGCCGACATTGAGTCAATACAAAAAAGACTAGAAAAAAACAACAAGAAAAATGTCGATGAGTCTACAATTAAAATTCTTGAGAATGCTTTAGATTGTATAAGTAAAGATAAAGATATCTCTGCATTAAAAAACCAATTTGACAAAAAACTATTAAATCAAAGCGGACTATTATCTCTAAAACCAAAAATATTTGTGTGTAATGTAGATGAAAAAAGTGTTCAGAAGGGCAACAAATACTCAAAAACTTTTACAAGTAAATTTGGCCAAGAAAATACATTAATTATATCTGCTGATATTGAAAATCAAATTAATGAATTAGATATTAGTGAAAAGAAAAACTATATGGAAATGATTGGCCTAGAGAGTACAGGCTTAAACAAACTAATACAAAAAGCTTATAATATTTTAGGATTAGAAACCTATTTCACGTCTGGTTCAGAAGAAACTAGAGCATGGACTATTCAGGTGAATAGCACTGCACCTGAAGCAGCAGGTGAAATTCATTCTGATTTTGAAAAAGGGTTTATAAGAGCTGAAACAGTCTCATACAATGATTTTATCATTAATGAAGGTTGGGTGAATTCAAAAACAAATGGTAAAATGAGATTGGAAGGTAAAGATTATATTGTTAAAGATGGAGATGTGCTAAACTTTCGTTTCAATACGTGACCATATTCTTTTCATACTAAAATAAACTAAAATTGTAAGAATAATGAGGTATATAATTGCCTTAAATCCCATCTTATGTCTTGACTCTAAATGAGGCTCTGCAGCCCACATTAAAAAAGTGGTTACGTCTTTAGACATTTGTTCAACAGTAGCTTTGGTTCCGTCTGAATACTCTATTAGTCCATCAGACAATTGATTGGCCATTTTTATCTTATTTCCATACATATATTTATTGTAATAAACTCCATCATCCAAAGTGATGTTAGCGGGTGGATCCTCATAACCTTGTAATAATGAGTAAATATAATCTACTCCTCCTCCCCTTGCTTTTACTAGAACAGACATATCCGGCGGATAAGCTCCTCCATTAGCAGCTTGAGCCGCTTTGACATTTTCGTAAGGCATTACAAATTTATCTGACAATTTTCCTGGTCTCGTGAACATTTCTCCATCAGAGTTGGGACCATCTGTAACCTCAAAAGAAGCTGCAATTGCTTTGGCCTCAGCCTCGGTAAATTCAGGACCTCCTTCTTGAGCTAAATTTCTATAACTTAAATATTTCATTGAATGGCAAGAAGAACATACCTCAGTGTAAACATGGTAACCTCTCTGCAAAGCTGAGCGATCGAATTTACCAAATAAACCTTTGAAACTCCAGTCAGTGGTTAAATATTCTATTTTTTCTGCAGCAAATACTTGGGGCAAAAAAGAGAATAAAAAGAAGACGTAAAAAAATAATTTTAAGAGTCTTTTCACTTTAATTTTTCTAACCTACTGTCTTCTCTCGCAACCGCTAAATTTGATGAACCACCTAAAACTGGCTCTGTTATGCTAAGAGGAACTGGTAAAGTTCTCTCCTTAAAACCTAAAATAGGTAAAATTACCAAAAAATGTAAAAAATAATATGCGGTTGCTACTCTTGCTATAAGCAAATACAAACCTTCAGCTGGCATTGCTCCCACATATCCTAAAATTAAAACATCTGCTACAAGGATCCAATAAAATTGTCTATACAAAGGTCTAAATACTGCTGATCTTATTTTTGAAGTATCTAACCAAGGTAAAGCAGCTAAAATAAAAATAGCAGACAACATTGCTATTACACCCATTAACTTATCAGGCACTGATCTTAAAATTGCGTAAAATGGTAATAGATACCATTCAGGAACAATGTGAGCTGGTGTAACAAGTGGATTTGCTTCTATATAATTATCAGCGTGCCCTAATATATTTGGGGTATAAAAAACAAAAAAAGCAAAAACAATCATAAACATTAATAATGCAAAAGCATCTTTGATTACAATGTAAGGGTGGAAAGGAACAGTATCTTTAGAAGGTTTTTTAACGTCTATACCAATTGGATTGTTATTACCCGGAACATGTAAAGCCCAAATATGAAGAACAACTAAACCTAAAATCAAAAAAGGTATTAAATAATGAAGAGTAAAA
>CACOHP010000022.1 GCA_902627045.1 uncultured Pelagibacteraceae bacterium | reverse complement strand
TCTTTAAAAAAAGGACCAGTTCCAATCTGTCCTCCAAACAAAAAAGTTAAAAATTTTTTTAATAAACTTGGTTCAACAGTGGAGATTAAAAATGAAAAATTATCAATTAATTTTTGGTCAACATCGGGGATGATGGCTGCTTATTATGAAATTTTAAAAACCATGAGTGATTGGTTGGTAAAAAAAGGAGTAAAGAGACAAGATGCACAGAAATATATTACTTCCTTATTTGTAGCTTTGTCAGAAGATGCAGTTGTAAATTCAAAGAAGGAACTCAAATATTTAGTAAAAGAGTCTCAAACCCCTAAAGGATTAAATGAGCAAGGTCTTAAACTTATGAGAAGTAAAGGTGTTTATAATTCAGTTATAAAAACTTTGAATGATATACACAAAAGACTAAGCAAATAATTAATGTCACAAAATATTTTAGAAATTAATAATTTATCAAAATATTTTGGAGGACTAGCGGCAGTATCCAAGTGTTCTCTTAAAGTTAAAAAGGGAACTATTACAGGTATTATTGGACCTAATGGCTCTGGCAAAACTACTTTATTTAACCTTATCGCTGGAAATTTAAAATCCTCAGCTGGTAGTGTGATTTTTAACAATGAAAACATTACCGATACTCCTTCTTACGAATTATTTTCAAAAGGACTGCTAAGAACTTTTCAAATAGCTCATGAATTTACAAATTTATCTGTTTTAGAAAACTTAATGATGGTTCCAGGAAATCAATCTGGAGAAAAATTGATTAATGCTTTGTTAAAACCCTCATTAGTTGCAAAAGAAGAAAGTCAAATTAAAGAAAAGGCTATGGAGGTTATTAATTTTCTTAATCTTGATCATCTAAAAAATGAATTAGCAGGAAATTTATCTGGAGGACAAAAAAAATTGTTAGAACTAGGTCGAACAATGATGGTTGATGCAAAATTAGTATTATTAGATGAGGTAGGCGCTGGTGTTAATAGAACTTTATTAAAGGATCTTGGAACTGCTATTGAAAAACTTAATAAAGAAAAAGGTTACACTTTTTGTATGATTGAACATGATATGGATTTTATAGGAAGACTATGTGATCCAGTAATTGTAATGGCAGAGGGCTCTGTTCTTTTTGAAGGTTCGGTTGAGGATGCAAAAAAAGATGAAAAGGTTATTGAAAGTTATCTAGGCCGGGGTTCGAAATTAAAGGATAATTAATATGGCATTTTTTGAGGGAAATAACATGACCGGTGGATATGGGAATGGACCAGATATAATCAACTCATGTTCAGTAAATGTTGAAAGAGGAGAAATAGTATCGATCCTTGGACCTAATGGAGCTGGAAAATCTACCGCGATGAAAGCAATGTTAGGCTTATTAAATTTAAAATCTGGTTCAGTAATTATCAATGGTAAAGATATTTCAAAACTTTCTCCACAAGATAGAGTAAAAGAAGGGATCTCGTTCGTTCCTCAAACAAAAAATGTTTTTGCAGGTATGACAGTGATGGAAAATTTAGAGATGGGTGCTTTCTTAATAAACACCGAATTTAAAGAGATAATCGATGAAATTTTTGACTTGTTTCCAATTCTAAAAGAAAAAAAAAATCAATTAGTTGGGGAATTATCTGGAGGACAAAGACAACAGGTTGCATTAGGTAGAGCACTTATGATTAAGCCCTCCGTGTTAATGTTGGATGAACCAACTGCTGGTGTATCACCAATCGTGATGGATGAATTATTTGATCATATCGTAAAAGTGAAAAGAACTAATGTAGCAATTTTAATGGTTGAGCAAAACGCAAAACAAGCATTAAATATTTCTGATAGGGGTTATGTTCTCGTGACTGGGGAAAACCGGCACTCTGGCACTGGAAAAGAATTACTAGAAGACCCAAGAGTAAGAAGCTCTTTTCTAGGCGGTTAATATGGATTTTGTAAACGCAACTATACTTTTATTAAATTACATTTTTGTTCCAGCTTTAGCATACGGATCTCAACTGGCACTTGGTGCAATTTTTGTAACATTGATTTACGGAATTTTACGATTTGCAAACTTTGCTACAGGGGACATGATGTCTTTTGGGACAATGTTTGTGATTTTATTCACTTTCTATTTTCAGTCTGTTGGAATTAGTTTAGGTGTTTTACCTACAGCCCTTTTAGCAATTCCTTTTGGTATTATTTTAATGGTTGGCTACATGTTGATAATAGATAAATTAGTATTTAAATATTACCGAATAAACAAAAGTCCCCCTGTACAATTAGCGATGGTAAGTATTGGAGTGATGTTTGTTACTCAAGCAGTGGTTCGTATAATTATTGGCCCTTCAGATAGAAGATTTTTTGATGGAGAAAAATTTTTAATTAAAGCTGGTGAATTTAAAGAAATGACAGGACTAAACGAAGGTCTTGCAATAAAATCTACTCAAGTTATTACGATTATTGTTACGTTGATTTTAGTTTCAACTCTGTTTTGGTTTTTAAATAAAACTAAGACAGGAAAAAGTATGAGAGCGTACTCTGATAATGAAGATTTAGCATTACTATCAGGTATCGACCCCAAAAAAATTGTTATGATAACTTGGGTTATAGCAGGTATCCTTGCTACAATTGGTGGTGCCTTATATGGTTTAGATAAAAGCTTTAAACCATTTACTTACTTTAATAATATGTTGCCAATATTTGCAGCAGCTATAGTGGGTGGAATTGGTAATCCATTTGGAGCTTTTCTCGGAGGATATGTAATTGCTTTTTCTGAAATATTGTTAACATACGCATATAGAAAATTTTTCATGTACGTTTTACCTGAGAGTATGGAGCCAGATGGGTTAATTCAACTACTCTCTACAGATTATAAATTTGCGGTATCTTTTTCAATATTAGTCATCGTATTACTTTATCGTCCATCAGGTATATTTAAAGGGAAGGTGTTGTGAGAAAAAATTTAAATGTAATTGCTGCATACAGTATAATGATGGGGTTGATTATTCTTGTTGGTATATTCCAGTCTTGGAATATAGCTTTATCAATATTTAATCTTTGTCTGATTTCAGCTGTGATGACTATGGGTGCCAATATTCAATGGGGTTATGCTGGTCTTATTAACTTTGGGATAATGGGCTTTACGGCTTTAGGTGGTTTAGCAGCAGTTTTAATTTCAGTAAATCCTGTTCAAGAAGCTTGGAGTGCAGGTGGATTTAATATTTTATTCAGTCTTTTCCTCATAATAGCAATGGTATTGACTGTTAGGTATATTTTAAAAAATTACAAGAAATCGAAAAATAGAACTTACATTGTAGCTGCTATCGTAATTTTAGGAATTGTTATCATAAGATTTATTGCAGAGCCGGGAATCGAAGCTATTGAGGGAGTTGACCCTGCAAAAACTGGTTTTCTTGGTGGATTAGGTCTTCCAATTATTTTTTCTTGGGTTGTTGGAGCTTTTTTTGCAGGTGGATTAGCTTTTGTTATAGGAAAAGTTGCTTTAGGATTAAGGGCAGATTATTTAGCTATAGCAACTTTACTAATATCAGAAATTGTTATTGCAATTATAAAACATGAAGATTGGTTAACAAGAGGTGTTAAGAATGTAATTGGATTAAAAAGGCCCGCACCTTACGAGGTAAATTTACAACAAACAGATTGGTTTATAAGTCTTGTTGAAAAATTTAACTTAAGTAAATTAAATCTAATTACTGATTTAACAGAAAGACAAGCTGCTCTAAATCAACTTGTAATCGAGGGATCATCAGTTTTTGTAAAACTTTGTTACTCTGGGCTATTTTTAGTTGTGGTAATTATTTTATTAATCTTAACCCAAAAAGCACTCTATTCTCCTTGGGGCAGAATGATGAGAGCAATTAGAGATAACGAAGAAGCGGCTAATGCAATGGGCAAAAATGTAGTTAAACAGCACCTTTTAATTTTTGTTTTAGGTTCAGCAATTGTTGGTATTGCGGGTGCAATGTTAGTTACTCAAGATGGATTGTTTACTCCAGGAAGTTATAGGCCTTTGAGATATACTTTTTTAATCTGGGTAATGGTTATTATCGGTGGAAGTGGAAATAACTTTGGTGCAATTCTTGGTGGTTTTGTTGTTTGGTTCTTATGGATTGAAGCAGCACCCATAGGTTTATACTTAGTCAACTTGACTACTTCAGGTTTAGACGACACTCATTTCTTAAAAGTTCATTTAATTGAAAGTGTACCATATTTTAGATTTTTAATGATGGGAGTAGGTCTTTTGGTCATAATGAGATACAGACCAAAAGGTATACTTCCTGAAAAAATAGAAATAAAATAAGATTATGAAATATATTATTACAGGTGCAGCATTAGCTTGGGCTTTATATATGGCTGATAAATATTTATTTTTTTAAAAAAAACCCCCAACAGATTAATGTTGGGGGTTTAAATTTTAAGATAGATTATCTTTGTTTTTTAGTTTTAAATTTTCCGCCTTTAACTTCCTGTTCTAAGAAAGAACCCTCAGCTTCACCGACGCTAGTAAAAGTAACCCCAGTTGCACCTTCGTAGTCAACTTTTTTACCTTTAGCTAATAAATCTAAACCTTTTTTTAGTTCACCTGGATAAATTTTTGTTCCAGGGCTGTTAGCAACATCCATTACATTTTTTGCAATTGAGGCTCTATCAGCTGAGTTACCTGCTTGCATTGCTAAAACGATTAAAGCAGCAGCATCGTAAGACTCACCAGTGTATGGACCAGAGCTATCTATATTTGCAGCACTTGCAACTTTAGAGAATACTCCAGCACCTTTACCTGTTGATCCTGGCATTGAACCAAAAGATTTTCTTAAATCTTTTCCAAAAGCATCTACTAATGATTGGCCGATCATTCCATCTGATAAAATAAATTTATCAAATGCGCCAGAGTCTAAAGAGGCTTGAATAATTCCCTTACCACCTTGGTCTAGGTATCCAATTACAGCTACTGCATCTCCACCTGCTGATGCAAGTGTTGCTACCTCTGAAGAGTAATCTGCTTTTCCATCTTCATGGGCAGTTACAGTAGTAACTTTAATTCCGTGTGCTTCGACAGCTGCCTTATAAACATCTGCTAAACCTTTTCCATAATCATTATTTGTATAGGTAATTGCAACACTTTTAACTTTTCTGTCTTTAGTAATATCAGCTAGGATTTGACCACCTCTTGCATCTGATGGTGCAGTTCTAAAGAAATATCCTTTATCATCAAGAGTTGTTAATCCTGGTGATGTTGCCGATGGTGAAATCATTACAACACCATTTGGAACCGCAACGTTTGATGCGATTGCACCAGTTACTCCTGAGCAATCAGCACCCATTATAGCTGCTACTCCCTGTGAAATAACTCCCTCAGCGGCTGCAGTCGCAGCTGCAGAGTCTACGCATGTTGAGTCAGCTCTTATCACTGAAATTTTTTTTCCGCCTAATAAAGATCCTGAATCAGATGCTTCCTTAAAAGCAAGCTCGGCTGAAGCAGCCATAGCTGGGGTTAAAGATTCAATAGGGCCAGTGAAACCCAAAATTACACCCATTTTAATTTCTGCAAAAACATTTGTTGAAAAAGTTGACACAAACATGAAAGCAGCAACAATTAATCTTTTCATTATTATCCTCTATATTTAGTTAACAATTATTTTATATAAATTTAATTAAATCTAATTTGTAAAGATTTTCAACAAGCAAATTATCTTATTTTATAATGTGTTTAATTAATCTAGACTAACTTCATATTAATTTAGTATGAAATTAAACAAAATTGAACCTCGGTTTAAAAAAAACTCTAATCCTAGAATAGGATTAATTGTTCTGGCTACTGATTTTATGATTGAGAAAGATTTTATAAACGTAATTAAAGATAAAGAGATAGATTTTTTTGTTAATAGAATTGAATGTTATAACCCCTTAACAAAAGAAAATTTAATAAAAATGTCTGATAAAGTAACTGAGGTTACAAATAATATTTTACCCAACGAAGATATAGACTGTGTTGTTTACGGATGTACTTCTGGAACTATAGCAACAGGTCATGATGTGATTAAGAAAAAAGTAAGGGCAGCAAAACCTAAGGCTGAGTTAACAACTCCTAGCACAGCTGCAATAAAAGCATTAAAAAAATTAAAGGTAAATAAATTAGCTATCTTTACTCCATATAGTGAAAAACTAAATAAAGAGGTTGTTGAGTATTTTAAAAAAGAAAAATTTGAAGTTGTCTCTAATTCATATTTAGATATTGCTGCAGATTATGATATTGGAAAAGTTGATCAAGATTTTATCTATGATTCTTTAATTAATATGAATATTGATGATGCTGATGCTTTATTCATTT
>CACOHP010000021.1 GCA_902627045.1 uncultured Pelagibacteraceae bacterium | reverse complement strand
AAAATAAGACGATTAAAGAATTTGAAAAAAAAGTTTTTAAGATATTAGATATTAAAACTCTTAAAGATATTGAAGTCGTTAATAGAATCAGAAAAGATAAAATTGATATAATTATTGATCTAAACGGACTTTCATCCGATCATAGGCTTGCCCTGTTTAAAAATCGTGTAGCTCCCGTCCAAATATCTTGGTGTGGGTACGTCAATACTACGGGTTTAAATGAAATGGATTATTTGATTGCTGATAAAAATTTAATTAAACCATTAGAGGAGAAATATTACACAGAAAAGATAATTTACCTAAACGATATTTGGAATTGTCATTGTGGATATGATGGTGCGAGAAAATTTAATTTAGTACCATCCGCTAAAAAGAAATTTATTACATTTGGATCTTTTAACAATTTTAGAAAAATAAATGATGATGTTATAGAGGTTTGGTCCATGATATTAAAAAGAGTTAAAAATTCGAAATTGATGCTAAAAACTTCATTTCCTATCTCGACCGAAAGATTTAAAAAAAGATTTGATGAATATGGCGTCCTAAACTCAGTAACAATTTTGCCATTCAAAAAGAAGTTCGATAATCACTTAGAGATCTATAGAGATATTGATATAGCTTTAGATACTTTTCCTTATAATGGTGTAACAACCTCATTCGAAGCAATCTGGATGGGTGTTCCAGTACTTACTATGAAAGGTTACAATTTAAATTCGAGGTGTGGTGAGTCTATCAATAAAAATGCGAATCTTTCTTCACTAATTGCTGAGGACAAAGAGGATTATGTAAAAAAAGCTGTGTCTTTAGCTCAAAATGAAGAAGAACTGTTTACAATAAGAAAAAATCTTTTTGAAAATGTAATTGAAACACCTTTATTTGATGGAAAAAAATTTTGTGATAGTTTTTTTTCTAGCCTTGAAAAAATTTATAATTAAATAATTTTATCTATGACTATTTATGCTCTATCTACTGGTCCTGGCGTATCAGGGGTCGCCATAATAAGAGTTTCTGGTCAAAATACATCTGAAGTAATTAAAACTTTAACTCGAAGTCAACTCCCTAAAGCAAGAGTTGCAACACTTCGAAAAATTAAGAATATTGATAGTTCAGAATTAATCGATGAAGGATTAATATTATGGTTTCCTGGGCCACAGAGCTACACAGGCGAAGATATGGCTGAGATTCATATTCATGGGGGAAAAGCCGTAATTTTGGCTATTCAAAATGAGATAGCTAAAATTGAGAATTGTAGACTTGCTGAACCAGGTGAATTTACAAAGCTTGCTTTTCAAAATGGCAAGATAAATTTGTTAAAAGCTGAGAGTATAGCTGATCTCATCTCTGCTGAAACTGAAATCCAAAGATTGCAAGCTGTAAAAATAATGAAAGGAAATTCGTCAGATAAATTTAATGAGATTAGAGAAAAACTACTAAAACTTTTGTCATTTGTTGAAGCTAAGATAGACTTTCCTGATGAAGACCTTCCTGAAGAAAATTTAGAAAGAATTAAAAATGATTGTTTAGGTGTAATTAATGAAATTCATAAAATTTTAAATGATCAAAAAATCGGTGAAATAATTCGTGAGGGTTTCAAGATTGCTATTGTAGGACCAACTAATGCTGGTAAATCAAGCCTATTAAATAATTTATCAAATAGGGAAGTCGCCATAGTCTCTGAAATTGCTGGAACCACACGAGACGTTGTTGAAACTCATTTAAATATAGATGGTTATCCTGTTATTATTTCAGATACGGCAGGAATAAGAGACTCAAAAGATGAAATAGAAAAAAAGGGGATAAAACTATCTCTTAAAAGGGCTGAAAATGCTGATCTAAAATTAGTCGTGGTTGATGCCAAAAGTATCGATTTAAGCCCCTTTTTAAAAGATTTGCTTAAAGGAAATGCTATTTTAGTTGTTAATAAGTCAGATCTTGTCAAAAATAAGTTAGATGTTGATGTTTCAAAATTTGATCACGTATTAATTTCATTAAAAGACAATTTAAATATAAATAAATTAATTTCAAAAATAAAAAATAACCTAAAAAAAAGATTTATTTCTGAAGATGACATTATGATTACGAGAGAGAGACATAGACAACATTTGGAACAATGTGTAGAGCATTTAAAAAATTTTTTAAATAAAAATGATAAGAAAGATTTAGATAAGGCTGCCGAGGATCTTAGATTGGCAATCAGACATTTAGGTATGATTGTCGGAAAAGTTGATGTGGAAGAAATCTTAGGTAGTATTTTTAATGATTTTTGTATTGGAAAATAATCTAAATACTAATATTTTAACCCTTTTTATTCATTTTTGATTACCAATCTATTTAAAAAAAAATAACACACATCTTGTAAATAATTTAAACGAATATAAGTTTACGTTATGAAAAAAGATTTATTCTTTGATGTGGTTGTTATTGGTGGTGGTCATGCAGGATGTGAAGCTGCTGCCGCTTCAGCTCGGCTTGGAATTAACACTGCTCTATTCACACATAATAAAGATACCATAGGAGAAATGTCTTGTAACCCTGCTATTGGTGGTTTAGGAAAAGGCCATCTTGTTAGGGAAATTGATGCTCTTGATGGGGTTATGGGCGAGGTATCAGATAAGTCTGGAATACAATTTAGATTATTAAATAGAAGTAGAGGACCAGCCGTCAGAGGACCTAGAACGCAGTCTGATAGATCATTATATCGTAAATTTATGCAAGAAAAACTTGCAAACTATTGTAATTTAAGCATTTTTTCAGATCCAGTAATAAGTTTTATTTTTTCAAATAATGCGATAAGTGGATTTATAACAGTAAAAGGTAACAATGTTAAATGTAAGAAGTTAATCCTAACAACAGGAACATTTTTAAATGGTTTGATACATATTGGTGATGAGAGAACACCGGCAGGAAGGTTTAACGAAAAACCGAGTACGGGTTTAAGTGAAGAGTTAAAAAAATATAATTTTAAAATTGGAAGACTCAAAACAGGGACACCTCCACGACTAGATTCAAGGTCAATTAATTTCGATAATTTAGAAAAACAATTTGCTGATAGTGATCCTTACTTTTTTTCTTTTCTAACAAAAAAAATTTTTAATGAGCAGGTATCGTGTTCTATGACATATACTAATGAAAAGGTGCATAGGATTATTAAAAAGAATTTATCTAAAAGCGCGATGTATTCTGGAAGTATACAAAGTGTTGGTCCACGTTATTGTCCCTCAATAGAGGATAAAGTTGTAAAATTCGCAGATAAGACTAGGCATCAAATTTTTTTGGAGCCAGAGGGCCTTAAAGACTATACAATTTACCCCAATGGTATATCTAATTCTCTACCTGAGGTAGTGCAAGAAGAAATACTCAATAATATCAGCGGTTTAGAAAACGTTAAAATTATTAGGCCAGGTTATGCTATAGAATATGATTATATCGATCCTAGAGAACTTTTTTTGACACTTGAGACTAAGAAGATTAAAAATTTATATTTTGCTGGCCAAATTAATGGAACTACTGGATATGAGGAGGCAGCAGCACAGGGCCTTATTGCAGGTGTGAATGCTGCTCTTTCTTTAAAAAACATGGAGCCTTTTATTCTTGATAGATCTGATGCATACATTGGAGTAATGATCGATGATTTAGTAACAAAAGGAGTTGCTGAGCCCTATAGGATGTTTACGTCTCGTGCTGAGTACAGGTTAAGTTTGAGATCCGATAATGCTGATTTGAGACTTACAAACAAAGGTATTAAAATTGGATTAATTTCAGATCTTAGAAAAGATCAATTTGAGGATAAATTTAAAAAACTAGGTAAAATATCTCTTCAGATGTCTACACTGCAAATTTCACCCTCGAAAGCAGGTAAATTTAATATCAAAATTGCAAAAGATGGTATTTTTAGGTCAGCAGATGAGATTTTAAATCAAAAAGGGGTTAATATGAGTAAAATTAGAGATATTTGGCCTGAAATCGAGAATTATGGTTATGAGATTGATGAACAGATTGAAATTAATTCCCATTATAGAGGGTATTTAAAAAAACAGAAAGCAGATATTTTAGCCTTTAAGAGAGATGAAAATCTAACGATACCTGATAATATTGATTATGACCAATTTTCAGGACTTTCTAATGAAGTAAAAGCTAAATTTAAAGAAATCAAGCCTAAAACTATGGGGCAGGCGTTAAGAATTGATGGAATTACTCCTGCTGCCGTATATATTTTGTTGTCACATGTAAAAAGAAAGTCTATTAAGCATATAGCTTAATGGATAATACAATTTTAAATTTTTACTCAAAAATCCCAATTACAAATGTTTCACGTGAAACTTGCTTTGATTTTGAGAGCCTAATTTCAATGATCAGGGAGAAAAATAATGAAATTAATATAATTAGTAAAAAAACTGCTGGAATCACCGAAATTAGGGAAAGGCATATAATTGATTCCGCACAAATTATTGATTTTATTGATTTAAATAAAAATACAACCTGTGATTTAGGGACTGGAGGGGGTATGCCAGGGCTTGTAATCGCTATAGTAATGAAAAAATTAAAAAATTCACTGAGAATAAATCTTTATGAAAAAAGCCATCATAAATGTGCATTTTTAAAAGATGTCTCAAAAAAATTAAACCTAAATACAAAAATTATCCAAAAAGATATTTTTACAGTCAAGAACATTGAAACAGGAACAGTAATGTCGAGAGCTTTTAAACCTATGCCTATAATTTTAAATCTTATAAATCAGAATTTTAAAAAATTTAACAACATAATTTTATTTATGGGAAAAAGCGGAAAAAAAATTCTTAGCGAGACACTGAAAACTTGGGATTTAGATTATGAAAAAAAAAAAAGTATAACTAATAACGACTCATTTATAATCAATATTAAAAAAATAAAAAAAAAAAAATTGTGAAAATAATTTCAATAATAAATCAAAAGGGTGGGGTTGGAAAAACAACAACTGTAATTAATCTAGCATCAGCTTTAACTCAACAGAATAAAAAAATTTTGGTTATCGATTTAGACCCGCAAGGAAATGCCACCACTGGATTAGGATTGTCTAATACTGATCGATCTGATCAGACAATTTATGGAATTTTAAATGGAACAATGTCCATTTCAAATGTAATTAAAAAAACAGAATTCGAAAACCTGGATTTAATAACATCAAATGTAGATTTGTCAGGTCTTGAGGTTGAGACAGCTGGTGATAGTGATAGAGCTTTCATTTTGAAGAGTAAATTAACCGCTTATTTAAACAATTCTAGAGGATTTTATGATTATGTTCTTATAGATTGTCCTCCCTCGTTGAGTTTACTGACAGTGATGGCGTTAGTATCATCCAACTCTCTTTTAGTTCCCCTTCAAACAGAATTTTTTGCATTGGAAGGTCTAACACAGCTCATGAAGACTATTGAAAGAATAAAAGTAAATCTTAATCCATCACTAGAGATTCAAGGTATACTTTTAACAATGTATGATAGAAGAAATAAGTTATCTTCTCAAGTAGAACAAGAAGCAAGAGATTATTTTAAAGATAAAGTTTATCAAACAGTTATACCAAGAAATGTAAGATTATCCGAAGCTCCTTCTCACGGTGTGCCAGTGCTTATTTATGACAAAAGTTGTCCAGGCAGTAAATCCTATTACAA
The DNA here is from genome assembly GCA_902627045.1 of uncultured Pelagibacteraceae bacterium. Taxonomy (GTDB): domain Bacteria; phylum Pseudomonadota; class Alphaproteobacteria; order Pelagibacterales; family Pelagibacteraceae; genus Pelagibacter. Next base: position 719 of record CACOHP010000021.1, on the reverse strand, counting down.
TTTTACTGACGAATTTATCGCACAAGAAAACAAAATTGGGAGTGCCGCTTAATGAATTCACAAATTAAAAAAGGTCTAGGTAGAGGTTTATCGTCTTTAATTGGTGAGACTAAAGTAGAGGTTAAAACTAATAAACTTTCATTAAGTGATATCATTCCAAATAAATTTCAACCAAGAAAAGTTTTTGATGAAGAAAATTTGCAAGATTTGACTAACTCAATAAAAGAACGAGGAGTTATTCAGCCAATCATTGTAAGAAAATCAAATTCTGATAATTCTAAATATGAGATTATTGCTGGAGAAAGACGATGGCTTGCAGCAAGAAAAGCTGGCTTACACGACATTCCAGTAGTTGTAACTGAAGCAGACGATTTAAAATCACTTGAATTTGCAATAGTTGAAAATGTACAAAGACATGATTTAAATCCTTTAGAAGAAGCTCAAGGATACAAAAGATTGATTGATGAATTTTCATACGATCAAGATAAAGTCTCAAAATTTATTGGTAAAAGCAGAAGCTATATTACTAATTCGTTAAGATTACTTAATTTACCAGCTGATGTTTTAAATCATATAGAGGAAAGAAAAATTAGCCCTGGTCACGCTAAAATCCTTGTTGGATTAGAAAATGCAAGTTTTCTCGCTAGTAAAATTATAGAAAAGAAATTATCTGTTAGAGAGTCTGAAAAATTTGTAAAATTATTAAAAAATTCAAAAAA
>CACOHP010000020.1 GCA_902627045.1 uncultured Pelagibacteraceae bacterium | reverse complement strand
GGCTAATGCTTCAAAATTTTGTAAATAATTATCAATTTTTTTATCAAAATTGTTCATAAATATATTTTATTATTATTATAAATATTCTTAATTACAATCATGAAATTTGCATTATTAGATTATATTTAATAGTTCTTTCAGATTTTTAATTATATGCAATGGTTTGAAATCAAGCTTATCAAAAATATTTTTATCTCTGTTTACCCAAATAGCATTGTATCCGTAGTTTCCTCCGCCAGAAACATCCCAGGTGTTTGCACTTAAGAAAGCGACTTCATTTACTTTAATATTATATTTTTTAGTTGGTATAGCGTAAACTTTTGCATCTGGTTTGTAAATCCCAACCTCCTCAATAGAAAATAAATCATCAAATAAATTCTCTAGTTTGTTACTTTTTACTAATCCATTTAATAGACGCGGTGTTCCATTTGATAAGATAGCTAACTTGTAATTTTTTTCTTTCAAAACTTTTAAAGTTTCTGGCACTTCCTCAAAAGTAGAAAGAGATTTGTAAAGATCTAATAATTCATCTTTCATTAAATGATTTATCTTGAAATTTTCCATCGACTTTTCCAAGCTTTCCTCAGTGATTTCCCAAAAATCTTTATGTCTTCCCATCAAACTTCTAAGCCAAGTATATTCTAATTGAGTTGTTCTCCAGTAATTTGAAAATTTTTCCCATTTGTCTCCTATCTTATCTTTACATTTTTCAGCAGCAGAATTCACATCAAACAATGTCCCGTAGGCATCAAAAATTATTGCTTTAATATTTTTCATAAATTAACCTATCATATATGGGCAATATTAGATTATTTTTTTCAAATTCCATAATGATTGGTATGACTGATATGTTAGATAAATCTCAATCTCATTATTTAAACAAAGTTATGAGAGTAAAAGAAAATGAGTTTTTTTCTCTGTTCAATAATAAAGGTGAGTGGGAAGCAAAGATTTTAAAAATTTCTAAAGGCTTAGTTGAATTTGAAATAATCAAGCGATTACGACAAAAAGAAAATACGAAAGATTTGTGGTTAGCATTTTCTCCCATTAAATCTAATTATCAAAATTTTATGATTCAAAAAGCAACTGAACTTGGGGTAACAAAATTTTTACCTATAATTTTTGAGAGAACAATTGTTAGAAGCATAAATGTTGAGAGATTAAAAAAAATTGCAATAGAAGCCAGTGAGCAATCAAATCGTATTAATATTCCATCAATTGAACAAACTCAAAACCTCGAAAGTTTTTTGAATTTGAATTTAGTAGATTTGATATTTACAGATTTAAATTCGACCAATAAAAAAATTGATAAATCTAAGTTAACGAATAAACCAACTTGTATAATCGTAGGTCCTGAGGGAGATTTTTCAGAGTTAGAAAGAGAAAAGATTCTTACTTTTAAGGGAGTTCAAACAGTTAAGATTAATGAAAATATTTTAAGGTCTGAAACAGCTGTGATATCAGCAATTTCAATCGTAAATTATGCAATTAATTGATAAATTGTCGCGAAAACTAAAGTGTAATTTTTAAAAAAGAGCTTTATATAGCTATTTAGTATGAAAAAAATTTTATTTATATTTACAAGCTTTTTAATAACAACTGTAGCTTTTGCAAATCAACCAACTGATTGGCAATTTGGGTTCCAAAAGGCTGCCTCAGAGTCTATGAGAGATATTGTATCTTTTCATAACAATTTATTATTACCAATTATCATTGCAATTAGTGTCTTTGTTTTATTCTTAATGCTTTATGCATGTGTAAGATTTAGAGCCTCAGCAAATCCCAATCCTTCAAAAAGAACACATAATGTTACTGTTGAAGTGTTGTGGACATTAATACCTTGTTTGATTTTAATTGTAATGGCAGTTCCATCTTTCAAGATTTTGTACAAACAAGACTCAATTCCAAAAGCAGATTTAACAATTAAAGCAATTGGATATCAATGGTACTGGGGTTACGAATACCCAGATGAAAATTTAATATTTGATTCTTACATGATAGAAGAAAAAGATTTGAAGCCAGATCAACCTAGATTACTTGCTGTTGATAATGAAGTTGTTGTTCCGGTTGGAAAAGTAATAAAAGTACTAATCACTGCTAATGATGTTCTTCACGCATGGGCCTTACCATCTTTTGGAGTTAAAAGAGATGCGGTGCCCGGCAGAATTAATGAAACTTGGTTTAAGGCAGAAGAAGTTGGCACTTATTATGGACAATGCTCTGAACTTTGTGGTATAAAACACGCTTTCATGCCAATAGCGGTAAAAGTTGTTAGTGAAGAGGAATATCAAGAGTGGTTATCAGAGGCACGAGTAAAATTTGCAAAAGAAGAAATTAAAAACGATAAACTTAAATTAGCGAGTAAATAAATATGTACACACAAACATCTTCACACGACGATCATCATACACCTACTGGTTGGAAGCGTTGGGCTTATTCTACTAATCATAAAGATATAGGAACAATGTATTTAATTTTTGCAATTGTTGCAGGAGTTATTGGAACCGCATTTTCAGTTTTAATGAGAATGGAACTGATGCATCCAGGTGATGGTATTTTGGGTGGAAACTATCACTTATATAATGTTCTAGTGACTGGTCACGGGTTAATCATGATTTTTTTTATGGTGATGCCTGCTATGATTGGTGGTTTTGGTAATTGGTTTGTTCCAATAATGATTGGTGCACCTGACATGGCATTTCCAAGAATGAATAACATTTCTTTCTGGTTGTTGCCCGTTTCTTTAACATTATTAATTTTATCAATTTTTGTAGATGGCCCTCCGGGACAAACAGGTGTCGGTGGTGGATGGACTATTTATCCTCCATTATCATCAAAAGCAGGTCAACCAGGTCCAGCAATGGACCTAGCAATATTGAGTTTACATTTGGCAGGAGCCTCATCAATTTTGGGTGCTGTTAATTTCATAACGACAATTTTAAATATGAGAACCCCAGGCATGACATTACATAAGATGCCTTTATTTGCTTGGTCGATTTTAGTTACAGCATTTTTATTATTGTTATCATTGCCAGTATTAGCTGGAGCTATCACAATGTTGTTGACCGATAGAAATTTTGGAACTGCCTTTTTTGAGGCTCAAACCGGAGGTGACCCAGTATTGTTCCAACACTTATTTTGGTTTTTTGGTCATCCAGAAGTTTATATTTTAATTCTTCCAGGTTTCGGCATGATAAGTCATATTGTTTCAACATTTTCAAGAAAGCCTGTCTTTGGATATTTAGGGATGGCATACGCAATGGTAGCTATTGGAATTGTTGGATTTGTAGTTTGGGCGCATCATATGTATACGGTTGGACTAAGTACCGATACTAAAGCCTACTTTTTAGCAGCAACAATGATTATTGCAGTTCCAACTGGAATAAAAATCTTTTCATGGATTGCCACAATGTGGGGCGGATCTATATCATTTAAAACCCCAATGGTTTGGGCATTAGGATTTATCTTTATGTTTACTGTTGGTGGTGTAACAGGAGTAGTGCTTGCTAATGCAGGAGTAGATACAGCAATGCATGACACTTATTATGTGGTTGCTCATTTTCATTATGTCCTTTCTTTAGGAGCCGTTTTTGCAATATTTGCAGGGTTTTATTACTGGTTTTCAAAAATGAGTGGTTATGAATATTCAGAGTGGTTAGGACAATTACATTTTTGGTTAACCTTTATTGGTGTAAACTTAATATTTTTTCCACAACACTTCTTAGGTTTAGCAGGTATGCCTAGAAGATATGCAGATTATCCAGATGCATTTGCAGGATGGAATTATATATCATCCATAGGATCTTATGTTGCGGTAGCGGGATTAGCAGTATTTTTTATAAACCTTATCTACGCATTTGCAAAAAAGAAAGCAGCAGCAAAAAATCCTTGGGGAGAAGGAGCTACAACTTTAGAGTGGACTGTGCCATCACCACCTAACTTTCATACTTTTGATGAACTTCCAAAGTTTGAGGATGAGCAAGATACACAAAAATCACACGGGTAGTAAGAGTACAAAAAATTGATGAACGATATTAGGCTAAAAAAAAGAAGTTTAAGCCAAGAGGATTTATTTAATTTCTCAGAGCTATTTAAACTAATGAAGCCTAGAGTAATGTCTCTCGTTATTTTTACTTGTGCCGTAGGTCTATTAACAGCACCAAATCTTGTTTCAACTAAAGAGGCTGTAATTGGTATTTTGTTAGTTTCATTAGGTGCCGGTGCAGCGGGGGCATTAAATATGTGGTACGAGTCTGATCTCGATGCTCTAATGACAAGGACTTGTTTAAGGCCAATTCCGACTGGAAAGGTAAATAAGAATCAAGCTTTAATATTTGGCGTTACCCTATCAATTGTTTCGGTGGTAGCCTTAGATTATTTTACAAATAGGATTTCAGCTGCAATATTACTTTTAACAATTCTATTTTATGTTTTTGTTTATACGATCTGGCTTAAGAGAAGAACTCCTCAAAATATTGTCATTGGTGGTGCTGCAGGTGCATTTCCACCAGTAATAGGATGGACTATTTCTATGGGCTCACTTTCATTAGAACCACTCACTTTTTTTCTTATAATATTTTTTTGGACACCCTCACATTTTTGGGCGTTGAGTTTGTATAAATCTGATGATTATAAAAAAGCTAAGTTACCAATGCTTCCATTAACTAATGGAGTTGAGTCAACTAAATTGAATATATTCATTTACTCTTTGTTAATGGTGCCTGTTATAATTTTCCCATTTTTAATAGATTTTGTTGGTTTAGCATTTTTAATACCATCATTAATGCTTACTTTTTACTATAATTATTTATGTTATCAGCTATTTAATTTCAAAAAAGATAGGTTTAATCCCAAAATAGCTAAAACTATATTTGGATATTCAATACTTTATTTATTTTTGATTTTCGTCCTATTTTTGATAGATAAAATTGTATGATAACACCCGATAAAAAAACAAAAAGAAAAAACATTATTACTGCATTAGCAATTATTGCTTTTATGATTTTTCTTTTCTTTTTTACTTTATATAACACAGGAGTATTTGACAGGGCTATATGATTGAGAAAAAAAAATTAACACCACTAGTTCTTGCTGGAATATTTGTTTTAATGTTGGGTCTTTCATATGCTTCAGTGCCCTTGTATGAAATTTTTTGTAAAGTTACAGGTTTTGGGGGAACTACTCAGGTTGCAAATAAAGCTCCAAAGATTGTTTTAGATAAAGTTGTTAGTGTGAGATTTGACACAAATGTGAACAATTTGCCTTGGGATTTTAAGGCTAAGTCAAATGTAATTGATGTAAAAGTTGGACAGGTAAATAAAATCGAGTTTGAAGTATCGAATTATAGTGATGAGCCAACAGCTGGTGTAGCGAGTTTTAACGTTTCGCCATCAAGTTTTGGAAAATATTATAGCAAATTAGGCTGCTTTTGTTTTGAAAAACAAGAATTAAAAGCCGGAGAAAAAGCTACGTATGTAATGACTTTTTATTTAGATCCTGAGATGGTTAATGACGCAACTGTTAAAAATCTTGAGGATGTAACAATGTCGTATACTTTTTTCTCGACAGATTACTATAAACAATCATAATTAATATATGTCAGGTGAAAAAAAACACGATTATCATTTAGTTGACCCAAGTCCTTGGCCAATTTATGTTTCATTTTCCTGTTTGGTTTTAGCTCTTGGTACAGTTTACTATATGCACTCTGATGTTTCATGGGGAATGTATTTGGGTTTTGCTCTTTTAATTTACGGTGCATACATGTGGTTTAGAGATGTTGTTATAGAAGCAGAGCATCAAGGTCATCATACTCCTGTTGTACAAATACATCATCGTTACGGTATGACATTATTTATTGCCTCTGAGGTTATGTTTTTTGTTGCTTGGTTTTGGGCATATTTTGACATTAGTCTATTTCCCAACGAATTTGTGGGAAACGTATGGCCACCCAAAGATATTAAAACTTTTGATCCGTGGGATATTCCATTGATAAATACTTTAGTGTTACTTTTGTCAGGGACGACTGTAACTTGGTCTCACCACGCACTTTTAGAGGACGATAGAAAAGGTTTTATTCAAGGATTAGTCGCAACTGTTATCCTTGGTGTATGTTTTACTGCTCTACAAGCTTATGAATATCATCACGCAACATTCAGCTTTTCAGATCATATATATGGTTCAGTATTTTATATGGCCACAGGGTTTCATGGTTTTCATGTTATTGTAGGAACAATTTTCTTAGCTGTATGTCTTTGGAGAGGAAAGTTAGGTCATTTTAATAAAGACCATCACTTTGGTTTCGAAGCTGCTGCATGGTATTGGCATTTTGTTGATGTTGTATGGTTATTTTTGTTTGCAGCAATATATATTTGGGGAAGTTAGATCTGTATCATTGAAATATAAGTTTTTATTTTCCGTTTTTATAATTTTTTTTATTCTAGTTTTTATTGCTTTAGGTGTTTGGCAAATAATCCGTTTAAATTGGAAAAATAATCTTATTTTGGAAATTGAAAATTCACTTAAAAAACCTCCAGTTGAACTATCTCAATCGAATAAAGAAAATTTTTTAAAAATTAAAACATCTGGAATAATAAATTTTGAAAAACAAATTTATTTGTATAATCTGAATGAGACAGGTACCCCTGGTTTTGAGGTAATAAATCCAATTTTTATTGGTGAGGAAAATTTTTTAATCAATCGGGGCTGGATACCATTTGAA
>CACOHP010000019.1 GCA_902627045.1 uncultured Pelagibacteraceae bacterium | reverse complement strand
AAGTATGTCGTTGATAAATTTGAATTACTTACAAATAAGGCAATTATAGCAGCAAATAACAATACTAAACCACTGGCTGCCTCTAATTTAAAAAACCATTTAAATGGTTTGGAAATATAATTAATCATTTTATCTAATTAAATCTTTTATAAAAAGATATATATCTAATAGTGTTTCATAAAAATTAAATAAAATTAATTCAAGATTTGGAATTTTTTGAGATATTTGAGGTTGAAATGTATCTAAAACAAGCAATAGTGCAGCAAATGATAAAAATAAGACAATAAAATAACCTATTAAATTAACAAAAGTTAATTTTGTTTTTTTCTCGTATTTGACTAAAGCCTTATCCTTTCGATTCTCATTGTAATTTTTTTTATTACTGAAAGTTTCTTTTTTAATGTCTTTTTTTATTTCACTTTTATCATCGTCTTCTTTGAGATCTTTTAAATCATCTTTAATCTCTAGATCTGGAATACTTTGTTCAAACTTATAAAACCAGACATTTAAACATGATCCACATTGTAAATTACGACCCTCCTTGGGTATTAAATTCACATCAATTTCAAATTTTTTTTTACAAGAGGGACATGAAATTATCATGTATCTTTTTATATCAGATTTTGATTAAAATTCTTCATATTTGGCAGCTTTATCCATTGAAAATATTAATAACTACTGTATTAGTACATCATTCGGAGTGTAGCGCAGCCTGGTAGCGCATCTGGTTTGGGACCAGAGGGTCGCAGGTTCAAATCCTGCCACTCCGACCATCAATTATGAAAAAAGCAAAAATATATATTCCTAATAAAAGTGCAATGCAGTCGGGTCTAGGTAAATCGGTTAAATGGATTTTGGAATATGAGACAAAAGATCCTACAAAAAATCCATTAATGGGTTGGGAAAGTTCTTCTGACACCTTAACTGAATTAAAATTAGAATTTTCATCAAAAATAAATGCAATAAATTATGCAAAAAAAAAGAAAATTGATTATGAGATTATTGAACCAAAAAAAAGAAAAATTGTAAAAAAATCATATGCAGATAACTTTTTAAAATAAATGTTTAAATTTTTTAGTGAAAAAAAATGGTTTCCCTGGAGTATAGGAGGGACAATATTAATACTATTTGCTACCTGGTACCAGGTACAATTAGATGTAAGAATAAATGAATGGTTTGGAGAATTTTACGACACTTTACAAAAAGCCTTAACAGAACCTAACTCTGTATCTGAAAAAGATTTTATTAACTATCTTTTCACATTTGCTAAAATTGCTGCTGTTTATATTCTTGTTGTTATTTTTAGTGACTATTTTACAAGTCATTGGACTTTCAGGTGGAGAACAGCTATGGCTGACTTTTATCATGATAAATGGAATGATGCTTCCTTTATAGAAGGTGCTTCACAAAGAGTCCAAGAAGACACTCTTAAGTTTGCAAGGATTATGGAAAGTTTAGGTGCTGAATTATTAAGAAGCTTAATGACATTAATAGCATTTACACCTATTTTATGGGGTCTTTCTAAAAGTATTACTGTATTACCTTGGATTGGTGAAGTTGAACACGCTTTAGTTTGGGTTGCAATTCTCTCTGCCTTAGGTGGTACAATTTTGCTGGCCAGTGTTGGAATAAAATTACCTGGGATAGAATATGATATACAAAAAGAGGAAGCGGCATACAGAAAGGAACTAGTTTTAGGAGAAGATTTTAAAGAAAGTGCGAAACCAGAAAAAATTACAAATCTCTATGGAGGTGTAAGAAAAATACATTATAAAATGTATTTTCATTATCTTTATTTTAACGCAGTGAAGTGGAGCTACTTGCAAGGAATGGTCATAGTTCCTTATCTAGCATTGGCACCTACAATTGTTACAGGTGCAATAACTCTAGGTTTTGTTCAACAAATAATAAGAGCATTCGGAAGAGTTGAAACATCGCTTCAATATTTAGTCAGAAGTTGGCCAATAATTGTTGAATTAATTTCTGTTTGGAAAAGATTAAGAGAATTTGAGGCAAAATTAGAAAAAAATTCATCTTTAGAGACTATAAGATAATGAATATTGATAAAAAGTTCCAAAACACATTTATTAACGTGACTAGTCGAGCTGCGTTATCATCTTATTTTTTAGTTGGAAAAAAAGATAAGATTAGTGCCGACAAAGCTGCTGTTGATTCTATGAGAAAAGAATTGAATAAGATTGAAATGAATGGAAAAATTGTGATAGGAGAGGGTGAACTTGATGAAGCACCTATGCTTTATATTGGAGAGAATGTTGGAACCAAAAATGGACCAACATTAGATATTGCTGTTGATCCTTTGGAAGGGACCAATTTCGTGGCTAATAACTTGCCTGGTGCTCTATCAGTTATAGCTATAGCTAATGAGTCAAATTTATTTGGGGCACCTGAAACTTATATGAACAAAATATCTGCTAACTGTTCTGATCCAGGTGTTATTGATTTAGATTTTTCTGTAAAAAAAAATATTTTTAATTTAGCTGAATTCAAAAATCAAAAACCTGAGAACTTAACTGCATGTGTGTTGGACAGACCTAGGCATAAGGAAATTATAGATGAGTTAAAAAAGTTAAATGTAAAACTTAAATTGATATCAGATGGAGACGTTGCTGGTGCTCTAATGGTCATAGACAAGAAATATTCAGTTGATATATTTCTTGGTATTGGAGGTGGTCCAGAGGGTGTTTTAGCCGCTGCAGCACTTGATGCTTATGATTGTCGTTTTCAAGGAAGATTTATATTTAACACTGATAAAGAAAAAGACCGTGCTAAAAAAATGGGTATAACAGATTTTGAGAAAAAATATGAATTAAATGAGATAATTTCTGGTGACTCAATTTTTTGTGCAACTGGTATTACTTCTGGTGATCTAGTTTCTGGAATTAAGATTAATAAAGATAAGTTTACATCAGAAACTTTAATTACTCACAAATCATCGGGCTTAAAAAAAATAATAAAAACTGAACAAATTATTTAATGATTGTATATTTTAAAGACTTGATAAATAACTTTTTATACAATAAAAAACAGTTTTTTGGTCCCTTCGTCTATCGGTTAGGACACGTGGTTTTCATCCTCGAAAGAGGGGTTCGATTCCCCTAGGGACCGCCATTATTACCAAAAATTCATTAATGATATATTACGTATATCTTATAAAAACCACAAAAGGATTTAAAAATAAGTCTTATGTTGGATTTACAAATAATATAAAAAGTAGATTATTAAAACATAACACTAATAAAGGAGCAAAAGCCACGAAGGGTTATAAATGGGAACTTATTTATAAAAAGGGTTTTTATAATAAATCTAAAGCTCTTACATATGAGTACGAATTGAAAAAAAATAGGTTAAAAAGATTTAATTTAATAAATGTCTTCAATAAAAAGAAATATTAAAATAGCTACAATATTGCCTTATAAAGAAAATTATACTTTTTCTAAAGCGTCAGCAGCATCTTTATGGGTCTCTGAATTTTACAAAAAATCGAAGTTCTATAAAACTAATCACATATATGGTCACACAAAAAATAAAGACTATTTAACAAAAAACTATTTTAATATTGAGCTAAATAATATCAGATCTAAATTTAAGAGCGCTACTAAAGAATATATAAATAAATTAGTAAAAAAATTTAGATATCAAAAATATGATTTAATAGAAATACATAACAGGCCAATAATATTAGAGGAATTATCAAAAAAAATAAAATGTAGATTCATAATGTATTTTCACAATGATCCTTTATCAATGAATGGATCAAAAACAATTAATCAAAGATTGAATATAATTTCCAATGTTGAAAAGATTATCTTTGTAAGTGAATGGGCACAAAAAAGATTTTTTATCGATATAGATGATAAATTAAAAACTAAAACTGAAGTAGTTTATCCAAGTGTAAATATAAAAAAAAAATTATCTAAAAAAAAAAATTTTATTACATTTATTGGTAAATTAAATAAATCCAAGGGATATGACCTTTTTGCAGGAGCTATAATAAAAATACTTGATGAATTTCCAAACTGGAGAGCTTATTCGTTGGGTGATGAGGAAAGAAGAGAAATTTATATAAAGCACAAAAATCATTATGAATTAGGATTTCTAAATCATAAAGATGTTTTAGAAATTTTAGATAGGACATCAATATCAGTGGTTCCTTCTAGATGGGAGGAGCCATTCGGAAGAACAGCTTTGGAAGCTTCATCAAGAGGTTGTGCAACAATAATATCCAATAAAGGCGGATTGCCTGAAACAACAAATCAAGCATTAATTTTAAAAAATTTAAACGAAGATAATATATATAAACAAATACGTTATTTAATAAAAAATGTTAAAAAAAGAAAACAAATTCAAAGAGACTCATTAAAAAATGTTCAACACATTATTTCTTTGAATGCTAAAATTATTGACAGGTTAAGATTGGAAAGCTTACCATACAGTAATTTTAATTTTATAAAAAAAAAAATAAAAATCTTAAATATATATAATCAAGGTCAAAAACTTAACCATAGACTTTACAACATTTCAATTGGCAAAAAATTTTCCAATGGATTTATTAGAAATGGCCATGATGTGTTAGAGATAAGTGATAGGGATTATGTTAAAAATAATAGATCCTTAAATTTTCTCTACAAAAAAAATAATTTTCAAAAATATCTATTAGAAACGTTTAAAAATTATAATCCTGATTTAGTTTTTTTTGGACATACGAAAAATATTGATCATGAAACAATAGATAATTTTAAAAATATAAATAGAAACTTAGTAGTTTCTCAATGGAATGAGGATCCTGTTATGCCAAGTTTAAATTACTCGAAGGATAATATTTCAAATATTAAAAGATACTCTGATTTTGTTGATCACACCTTTATAACTACTCATCCAGATGAATTAAGTAAACAAGATAAAAGCATTAAAAATATACATTTTTTTTTTGTACCTGTTGATAGGAACATTGAATTTTTTGATGTTTATAAGCTAAATCCACAGAAAGATCTCTTTTATGCAATGAGTCATGGGGTTAATAGGGCTGTTTTAAAAGAAGGTACAGAAGATGATAGAATAAATTTTTTAAATAAATTAGTGAAGAAAATTCCAAAAATTAAATATGATTTTTACGGTTTTGCTAATAAACAACCTATTTGGGGGAATAATTTCTTTAGAACACTTATTAATTCTAAAATGGCTTTAAATTTAAGTCGAGGTAAACCAACAAAATATTATTCGAGTAACAGAATTGCTTCAATTATGGGTAATGGTCTTTTAACATTCATTGACAAAAAAGTTAAAATGAATCATTTTTTTTCAAATAAAGAAATAATTTTTTATAATGACATAAATGATTTATCCGAAAAAATAAAATTTTACGCGAAAAATAATAAATCAAGAATTGAAATTGCAAAAAATGGGAAAAAAAAATATTTTAAACTTTTTAACGAAAAAAGAATAACTAAATATATAATCGATATATCTTTGGGTAAAAAATATAATTTGTACTAACTTTTTTAAATAATGAAAAAAAAAATTATCACTAAGATATCAGAAGGACTTGGGAATCAACTTTTTATGTATGCTAATTCTTATTCCTTATGTAAAAAAAATGATTTTGAACATTATATAGATACACTAAGTGGATATTATCATAAAAAAAATATATATAATTACATTCTAGATAGATTTTGTATATCAGCTATCAAAGCATCACAAGAATTTACTTTTGAGAGTCGCTATAAAAATTTATTAAAAAAAGTTTTAATTTATTTAGATAAGTTTAATACAAGTAAGAAATTCTATTTTGAAAAAAAAGATTATAAGAAGTTTTCACAATATTCTCCTTTAGATTTATCCAAAGCTCACGATTATTTTTTTATTGATGGAAATTTTGAGTCTGAAAAATATTTTGACGATTATCGTAATGAATTATTAAATGAGTTTGATTTTAAAAATAAAAATCAATTTTCTGGTAACAAATACCTTGATATTATTAAAAAAAATAATGTGGTTTCAATTTGTATTAGACAAAATAGATTTTCTGAGAGAATTAATAATAAATATTCCACCGACGGTATAAATAAATCCTTTTTATTTGTTGAAAAAACTATAGAATATATAAATCAAGCAATACAATTCTTTGATAAAAAAATTAATAATCCTAAATACCTAATTTGGAGTAATAATTTTGATAATCTAGATAAATACTTTGATAGTAAAAAATTTACCTTTGTAATTAATGATAAAGATAAAATTTTGACTGATTTTTTTCTGCTTACTCAATGTAAATATTTTATTGTCGGGCCATCAACCTTTCACTGGTGGGGTGCTTGGTTATCAAACTTTGACGATAAAATATGTGTTAGGCCTAAAAATTTAAATCCTTCAAATAATAAGGATTTTTGGCCAGATAAATGGATGATCATTTAGATTTTTAGTTTATTTAAAGCATTGTTTTTAAAAATATTTGCCTCTTTTATATATCTTCTTACCATTTGCGTTGTTTTGTGACCAGTCATTGCCATAATACTACGTTCATCAGCACCTGATTCTGCAGCAACAGTTGCAAAGCCTGATCTTAAACTATGACCTGCAAAATTTTCATTTTCAATACCTGCTAAATTTAGATATTCTTTAATTAATAAAACTACTGATTGGTCGGTTAATCTTTTCTCTGATAGAGATAAACCTTTAGAAAATCTTCTAAAAATAGGTCCAGATTTAATTTTAGAAATTTCTAGCCATTTTTTAAGATTGACAATTGGGCAATAAGTTTCATTAGTGAAGTAGGGTATACCTTTAATCATCCCTTCACCAAATTTATCAATTTTTGATCTTTTAATTGTGATTTTGAGCCCCTCAGGTACAAATTCTAAATCTTCATGATCGATTGAAATTAACTCAGTTCGTCTAAATCCACCTCCAAAGCCAATTAATATTATCGATTTGTCTCTTAACTTTTTAATATCTTTAATTTTTTGTTCATTTATTACATTAATTATAGATTTTAAATGATTGATTAATATAGGTTTTTTTCCTTTTTGAATACTTCCTTTTACCCTTCTTATTCCCATTAAATTTTCAACAACAATAGGATGTTTTATATCTAAATAATGTCCTTTTAGTTTATGAACCATGCTAATTGAAACTAATCTTCTTCTTAAAGTGCTAATTTTTGAATTTTTAGAAAGATGGGTGAGGTATAAAGAAACGATTTTAGGCTCTGATGGTAGAGAATTTAAACCGTGCTTAGCACAAAAAGCACCAAAATCTCTAAAATCTGATTTATATGCTCTTAAAGTATTGTTTGCTTTAGAGCTTTTGAGGTTATTGAGGGTTGCCTCATGAAGCGATTTTAGGTCTGTTGTCAGTTCACTCATGTAATTACTATTGATAACAATTAATTATCATTAGTAATATATTAAGTGATTTTCAATGTCAATAGTTTAAATTAAAAAATTATGGGTTCAATTGATGGAGAAATTCCTGCAGTATGGTT
>CACOHP010000018.1 GCA_902627045.1 uncultured Pelagibacteraceae bacterium | reverse complement strand
CTAAAGTTCAAAAAATGATGCAAGAAAAAGGCATTGAACTTTTGATTTCTCATGACACTAACAATATCAATTACCTTACTGGGTATGATGCTTGGTCATTTTATTACGCTCAATGTGCAGTGGTTCATATAAACGCTGATGAACCTATATGTTTTGTAAGAGATCAAGATGCTGGAGGAGCTTACATAAAAACGTATTTAAAAAAAGAAAACATAATTGTTTATGACGAACATTATATTCACAATTGGCCTAAACACCCTTACGATTATTTAGTTAAAATCATTAAAGATAAAAAGTGGGATAAACTTTCTATAGGATTAGAAATGGATGCTCATTATTTTACAGCATTTTGTTATGAAAAAATTAAACAAGGTTTGCCAAATGCAAATTTGAAAGATTCAGAGAGACTGGTTAATTGGGCAAGGTTAGTAAAATCTGACGTTGAAATAGATTATATGAAATCTGCAGCAAAAATTTCTGAAATTGGGATGAAAACAGCTTTTGATGTAATCAAACCTGGAGTTAGACAATGTGATGCTGTTGGTGAAATTCAAAAATCTTTATTCTATGGATCACCCGAATTTGGTGGAGAGTACTCGAGTATAGCTACTCTATTACCAACTGGAAAAGGCACTTCAGCTTCACATTTGACTGCATCACAAGACAAATTTGTTGAGGGTGAGGCGACAATTATTGAATTATCTGGAGTTTTTAAAAGATATCATGCTCCAATGGCTAGAACAGTTTTGTTAGGAAAACCTGATCAATTAAAAATCGATACAATGAAAAAAACTATTGAAGCAATTGATGCAGGTATAAATGCCACTAAACCAGGTAATACTGCTAATGATGTAGCGCAAGCTTTCTGGAAAGTTTTAGATAAGTATGGAATCGAAAAGAAATCAAGAACTGGTTATTCAATTGGTATTGGCTATCCACCAGATTGGGGAGAGCATACATTAAATATTTATAAAGGTGACATGACTGTTCTAAAACCAAATGTTTGTTTTCATATGATCGCTGTTATGCAATTTGGGGATTGGGGAGTTGAAGCTTCAGAAGCAATTAGAGTAACTGACAAAGGATCAGAATTATTTTGTAATATGTCAAAAGAACTTCACGTTAAAAGCTAATTATTAAAGGTTGATATTTATTCTTACAAATGTTTTAAAGTTCTTTAAATTATGGTATCAAAAAAAGATTTCGTTAAGTTTGATAAAGTCGATAAAAGCTATGACGGTAAAGTCTTAGTCGTCAAAGACCTTCAGTTAGACATAGCTGAGGGAGAATTTATTACAATGTTGGGGCCCTCTGGTTCTGGTAAAACAACTTGCCTGATGATGTTAGCAGGTTTTGAAACACCAACTAACGGTGAAATTTATTTAGATGGTAAAGCAATATCCAGTATACCTCCTCACAAAAGAGGCATTGGAATGGTGTTTCAAAATTATGCTCTATTTCCACATATGACAGTATATGAAAATTTAGCTTTTCCATTAAAAGTGAGAAAAATTCCGAGAGATGAAGCTGATAAAAAAATCGATAAAGCGTTATCAATGGTATCCCTACAAGGTTTTGCCGCGAGGATGCCAGGTCAGTTGTCTGGTGGACAACAACAAAGGGTAGCAGTTGCAAGATCATTGGTGTTCGATCCACAACTAGTTTTAATGGATGAACCTTTGGGAGCTCTAGATAAAAATTTAAGAGAAAGTATGCAATATGAGATTAAGCATATTCATGAAAGCATTGGTGTTACAGTTGTTTATGTTACACATGATCAAAGTGAAGCATTAACAATGTCAAATCGTATTGCAGTGTTCAATGATGGTAAAGTCCAACAGCTCTCAAGTCCTGATGAATTATATGAGAAACCTGTAAATTCATTTGTTGCAGAATTCATAGGAGAAAATAATACTTTTGGTGGAGAAGTTTCTGATATTTCTGGCGGAAAATGTAAAGTTAAATTGGGAAATACAGAAATATTAGCTAATCCAATTTCAGTCAAAGGTAAAGGAGAGCGAACTACTGTTTCTTTGAGACCTGAACGAGCTTTAATAAATCCAAGTACAAAAATGGACAATCTTCATAAAGGAAAAATTGAAGAAGTTATTTATCATGGCGACCACACAAGATTAAGAATAAATCTTTTAGGCAACCCCGAGTTTATCTTAAAAGTTCCAAATAGCTCATCCAACTTAGATATTAAACTTGGAAATGAGATTAATATTGGATGGAACAGTGATGACGCACGGGCACTTGACCCGAAATAATCAATCCATAATTATTGAATAAGTAGATAAAAAGGCCTGTTGACTCTCTACTCTGAAGTTGTTTTAATTAGTTTTTTAAACGTTTAAACGGAGGAAAAATGAAAAAACTAAGTAAAATATTACTAGCTATTTCTTTTGTACTTTCACTAACTACTTCAGCATTTGCAACAACTGTAACTGCAGTGTCTTGGGGTGGGGCTTATACTGAGTCTCAAAAGTTAGGATATGGTGATCCTACTGCTAAAAAACTAGGCATTAACATTGCTTGGGTTGATTATTCAGGTGGTTTATCAGAAATTAAAGCACAAAAAGAAGCTGGAAAGATCACGTGGGATATAATCGACGTGTTTGCAATGGATACTATCACTGGATGTGATGAAGGATTATTTGTTGAATTTGATTTTGACAAAGACTTCCCACCAGCTCCAGATGGAACTCCAGCAAGTAAAGATTTCTTTACTGCAATGCCAAGTAAATGTGCTGTAGGAAATATTTTATATTCTTGGAACTACGCTTATAACACTAATAATGTTAAAGGTACTCCAAAGACTATCAAAGATTTCTTTAATACAAAGAAATTCCCTGGAAAAAGAGCTATCTACAAAAGCGCTCTAACTAATTTAGAGATCGCTTTAGCTGCAGATGGTATCAAGCCAGGTAAAGGCGGAGCAAAAATCTACAAAGCTTTAGAAACAGAAAAAGGTGTTCAAAGAGCTATGGATAAGATCAAAAAACTTTGCACAGACCCACAAGGTGGATGTGTATTTTGGTCTGCAGGTGCTCAACCACCAGAACTGTTAGTATCAGGTGAAGTAGTAATGGCTACTGGTTGGAATGGTAGATTCTTCAATGCAGAAATTGGAGAAGGTGCACCAATCAAACAAGTTTGGGATGGCCAAGGTCTTGATTACGAGTATTTCGTACAAGTTAAAGGTGGACCAAACGATGCTAATGGTATGGCTAAAAAAGCTTTAGCTATGATGACTAGTTCTGAAATGTTAGCAGGAAGCGCTAAATATATCGCATATGCTCCTTGGAGAAAATCTTCAATTGGTATTATGGAAAAAGGTGAGCCTTGGTATAAAGATGGTAAGACTAACATGGTACCACAAATGCCAACTGCACCGGCTAACACTAAAAACTATTTCCTAGTAGATCCAATTTTCTGGGCTGATAACGGAACAGAGCTTGGTGAAAAATGGGAAGCTATGAAAGCTGGTCTATAATTTAAGTTTTAAAGAACTTAATTATATATTATAATTTAAGGGCGGTTATTTATAACCGCCCTTTTTATTTATGAGCTCAGAAACAAAACAAATCTTAACTACAGACGGAATACCCTTAGAGGTTAGTTTAAAAAAAGCAGAAAAAAAGAATAAGATCAAAGCTTTCTTACTGGTTGCTCCTTTATTATTTTTCTTAATTATTACCTATGTCTTTCCAATAGGAGACATGTTGTTGAGAAGTATTGACGACAAAATGGTAACTCAGATGCTTCCAAAAACTTTTAAAGCAATGGAAAATTGGGATGGACAAGAGTTGCCAGATGAGGAAGTTTTTGCAGCTTTTCATGAAGATTTTATAAAATTAGTTGAAGATAAACGCGAAGGTAAACTATCTACTCAATTAAATTACACAAAGAATGGATTTAAAAGTATTATTAAAAAATTAAGAAGAGCATCTAAAAAATTTGAAGAGGGAAATTATAAAGAACAAATAATGTCAGTACATAAAAGATGGGCTGATGTTGAGTACTGGAGAGCAATTCAAAGAAGGGCCCCTGAATTTACAGGTCAAAAATATCTAAAAGGAATGGATATGTACGTAAATGAGGAAGGAAAAATAGTAAGTGTTGAGGAGGATAGACGAATTCACAGAGTGTTGTGGTTAAGAACTTTGGAGATTGCATTCTTTGTAACGGTCTTTTGTTTTTTGATGGCTTATCCGATTGCCCATTTGTTAGCTACTCTACCTATGAAGTATAGTAACTTATTAATGATATGCGTACTGTTGCCGTTCTGGACTTCATTACTTGTAAGAACTGCTAGCTGGATGATTTTGTTACAACAACAAGGTATCGTAAATGATTTCTTTGTTGGAATAGGATTGGTGACTGACGATAATAGGCCTGAGATGATGTACAACAAGACAGGAAGTTATGTTGCAATGACACAAATTTTGCTGCCATTTATGGTGTTACCGTTATACAGTGTCATGAAAACTATCTCACCAAGCTTAATGAGAGCTGGAAAATCGCTGGGCGGTACACCGTTCGTAGCATTTTGGAAAGTTTATTTCCCACTAACAATTCCTGGAATTGGTGCAGGTTGCTTATTAGTATTCATTTTAGCGATTGGTTATTACATTACACCAGCCTTAGTTGGTGGTGCATCTGGGACTTTAATCAGTAACCAGATCGCCTTTCATATGAAAAGTACCCTTGACTGGAGTTTTGCATCTGCAATGGGACTAATGCTGCTGAGTGGAGTATTGGTGATTTATTGGCTTTATAACAAAATAGTTGGAATAGATAATATCAAATTAGGATAATTAATATGGCTTTACCAAAATATACAGAACCACATTATAGGATTTGGCATTATATCTATTTAACGATTTGTGGTGCAGTTTTCTTTTTTCTTATTGCACCTTTATTTGTAATCTTTCCATTATCATTTAATGCAGAAGAATTTTTAAGCTTCTCAGATGGGATGAAAAGTCTTGATCCAGATGCTTTTTCTTTAAGATGGTATAAAGATATGATTTATGGGACTAAAAATCCTTGGGGATTAGCTGCTAAGAATAGTTTTATTATCGCAATTTTTGCAACAATAGGTTCAGTAATACTAGGAACAGTTGCTGCCTTAGGTTTGAGTAGTAGGCACATGCCTTACAAAGGGTTGATAATGGCTGTTTTAATTTCTCCTATGATTGTACCTTTAATTATTTCAGGTGTTGCAATATTTTTCTTTATGGCAAAAGCTGGTTTGGCAGCAACCCATACAGGTATTGTTCTTGCCCATATTATTTTAGGAACACCTTTTGTTGTTATCACTGTTACTGCTACACTCTCAGGATTTGATCACAGTGTAACTAGAGCTGCTGCAAGTTTAGGTAGTGATCCAGTAAATACTTTTATGAAAATTACATTGCCATTAATTTTACCTGGTGTTATTTCAGGTGGATTATTTGCATTTGTGACTTCATTTGATGAAGTTGTTGTTGTTTTATTTTTAGCAGGATTAGAAAATACAACTATTCCTATTCAAATGTGGACAGGTTTAAGAGAACAATTAAGTCCAACAATTCTAGCTGTTGCGACTTGTTTAATTATACTATCAACATTAATATTAGTAACTGCTGAGCTTTTGAGAAGACGATCAGAGAGGCTTAGAGGAATTAATCGATAGTAAAATAATCAAATGAAAATTAAGAATGTAGTAGTTATTGGATCAGGTACAATGGGTAGCGGTATAGCTGCACATCTCTGTAATGCCAATATCCCAGTCACACTTTTAGATTTAAAAACTGAAATAAGTCAAAATGCTAGAGAACGAATACATAAATCAAGACCACCTTTATTAATTGATAAAACCAAAATTGATAATATTAAAGTTGGAAATATATCTGATGATTTCAATGTAGTTAAAGATGCTGACTGGATTGTTGAGGCAGTGGTAGAGAGAATTGATATTAAACATCAAATTTACGATAAAATTTTTGAAAGTAGGAAAGATGGAGCAATAGTTTCATCAAACACTTCCTCAATCCCAATTAAAGTTTTATCTCAAAATTTAAATAAAGATCAAAAAAAAGATTTTTGTATCACTCATTTTTTTAATCCTGTTAGATACATGGGTCTTCTAGAAATAGTTAAGAATGAAGATAATGATTTAAAAAAAATTAATCAATTAAAAGAATTTTGTGAAGTTGAGTTAGGTAAAGGTGCGATTGTTTGTAATGATACCCCAGGTTTTCTAGGAAATAGGGTAGGTGTTTATGCAATGCAAATTGCAATGACTGAAGCATTTAAGATGAAACTTTCTGTTGAGGAAGCAGATGCAATCTTTGGAAGACCTATGGGTATACCTAAAACAGGTGTTTTTGGATTATATGATTTGATTGGAATAGATTTAATGGCAGATGTTTTAAAAAGTTTTATCAAAGAACTTCCAAAATCTGATGAGTTCCATGAAGTTGCCAAAGAAATTCCTTTAGTAAAAAAGTTGATTGAAACTGGATATACGGGGAGAAAAGGCAAAGGCGGCTTTTATAGAATGAAGAAGACTGATAGTGGAAAAATTATGGAAGCTATTAATCTTGAAACTGGCGAGTATTCAACAAGTCAAAAAATAGATATTAAGTCAGATAAAGTAGATTTAAAGGCTCTAATTAATAGAAATGATAAGTATGGAGACTATGCTTGGTCAGTACTATCTAAGATAATAAAATATGCTTCATCTCTAGTTCCTGGAATTACCAAAGAATTTAATGACATAGATGAGGCAATGAGACTTGGATTTAACTGGGCGAAAGGACCTTTTGAGATGTTAGAAGAAATTGGTGTTAAAAATTTCTTCGATAAAGTTGATGAATATAAAGGCAATAACTTTTTAGAAAATTTGTCGAATTCTAAAGATGAAAATTTTTATGGTGAAAGGCAAAAATATACATCAATTGAAACTTTAGGTAAGATCAAGAAAACTGCCTCAAGTGTTGATGGCAATAGTTCAGCTGCAATTTATAGATTTAATGATTTTAATATTGTTGAGTTTACAACTAAAGCTAATGCACTCGATTATGACTCAATGGATGCGCTTAAGAAAGCAACTGATAAACCTTTAATAATAATTAATGAGAGTATGCAATTTTCTGCTGGCGTTAACCTGACCTATACTATGGAGTTTGCTAATAAAAATGATTTTAAATCGATAGAAAAATTTATTAAATATTTTCAAGAAACTTGCAAACATCTTAAGTACTCTAAATACCCAGTTATATCTGCACCATCAGGATTAACTTTGGGAGGAGGTTTTGAAGTTTTAGTACAAAGTAATTTCGTAGCCTCACATACAAATATTGTAATTGGATTAGTAGAGACTATTGTTGGATTAATTCCAGCTGGAGGTGGATGTAAAGAAATGCTGGCTAGATGGTTAAATACTGAAAAGGCTAAGAAAGACCCAAAATATGCACCCTTAAAAGTATTTGATATAATTGGCTATGGTAGAACAGCTACGTCTCCAGTTGAGGCAGAACCTTTGAAATACTTATTACCTGAAAATAAAAGAATTATGAATAGAAATAGTTTGCTTGAGGTATCGAAAAAAATCTTAAATGAAAACAAGGACTTTAAAGCACCGAATGAGCTTACATTTAATCTACCTGGTAAAGCAGTTATTGATGATATGAACAAAATTTTAGAAAAACTTTATAATGATAAAGTTATATTGGATCATGGTTTGACTGTAGCAAAAGAATTAGCTCACGTTTTAAGTGGTGGTGAAACTACCAAAGATAAAACTCTTACAGAAGATGATTTGTTTAAATTGGAACTTGATGCTTTTATGAGATTAATCGAAACTAAGCAAACTCAAGACAGAATTAAACATACTCTTGCAACTGGAAAACCTTTAGTTAATTAAATAATCTAAGAGTATTTATAAAATCAGGCCTTAAAACATATTCAGATTTATCTAAGTGTTTAATTTTTTCTAGAGCTTCTAAGCCAAAAATCACTTTTCCAATGGGTGTGTATTCACCCTCATATAAAGGTTCATCCTGTAGAATTATAAAAAATTGACTATCTTCAGTATCATATTTTAAAGATCGAGCTAATCCTACGCTCC
>CACOHP010000017.1 GCA_902627045.1 uncultured Pelagibacteraceae bacterium | reverse complement strand
GGAAGTCAAGATAAAAAACCACAACAGGTTGAAAATTGGCTAAATGTATTTAACCATCACTTTGGAAATACCAAGTTATCTAGGATTTACATACCAAGCTTTGATTGTTCTTGGAATTTTTCTTCTTCCATAAATCATTAATTTACTTTTTAAAATCAAAAATTTGTGAAATACTATTGTCTATTATTAAAGGAGATTAGTATGAATATATTTAAAAAGATAATTTTTTCAGCATTGTTTACGATATTAGTTATAGGAAATGTTAATGCTGATAAAATTAAAATTGGAACTGAGGGTGCTTATCCTCCATGGAATTCAAAAAATGAAGCAGGAAAACTAATTGGATTTGAAGTTGAATTAGCTTACACGCTTTGTAGATACATTGGACAACAATGTGAAATAGTTGAACAAGATTGGGATGGCATGATACCGGCATTAATCATGAGAAAGTTTGATGCAATAATGGCTGGAATGTCAATAACTGCTGAAAGACAAAAAGCTATTAGCTTTTCTCAAGGATATGCAGATGAAGTTGCATCTTTAGCAGTGATGAAAGGATCTAGCCTAGAAGGTCTAGATACATCTGCTGGGATAAATCTTACTAAACCAAATGCTGCAGCTAAAAAAGATCTTAAAACACTTACTGCCGCATTAGCAGGGAAAACTGTTTGTGTACAAACTGCTACTATTCACCAAAACTTTTTAGACTCTGGTGATGTAGGAAAAGTAAATGTCAGAACTTATAAGACACAAGATGAAGTTAACTTAGACTTAGCATCTGGAAGATGTGATGCTGCATTAGCTGCAGCAGTAGCATTTAGTGATTATGCAGAAAAATCTGGTAAGCCAGTTGTTTTAACTGGACCAACTTTTTCAGGCGGTGCTTTTGGAAATGGTGTTGGGGTAGGTATTAGAAAAGATGATACTGAACTTTTAAAAAAGTTTAATGCTGCAATTAATAAAGCAAGAAAGAACGGAGATATTAGTAGAATAGCTACTAAATGGTTCGGTTTTGACGCTTCTATGTAATTAAATTTTAGGTTTGGCGACTATCATGTATAGTCGCCAATCTTTATGGAACTTCTAGCTTTTGGAGATACTGGTTGGGGTGATGAGTTATTTCGCGCAACTCTAATGACAATAGCTGTTTCAATAACAGCAATGTTAATCGGTTTTAGTTTCGCTGCAATTTTCACTCCTTTAAAATTATCAAAATTTAAGTCTCTAAATTTAATTGCTAATATTTATACAACAGTTATTAGAGGTGTACCTGAATTATTAGTTATTTACCTTTTCTTTTTTGGTGGAAGCGGAGCGATTATGTTTGTTGCTTCAATGTTTGGATACAAAGACTACATAGAAATTAATGCGTTTGTTACAGGTTCATTTGCTATTGGTATTATATCTGGTGCTTATTCGACTGAAGTTTTTAGAGGGGCAATTCAATCGATTGATAAAGGTCAATTTGAGGCTGCAAAGGTTTTGGGATTTAGTAAATTTAAACAGTTTTATAAAATTGTTCTTCCTCAAATGTTAAGACTAGCTATACCAAATTTAAGTAATGTTTGGCAAATTACACTAAAAGATACATCTCTAATTTCTGTAACAGGTTTAGTTGAAATAATGAGACAATCTTACATTGCTGCTGGCTCTACAAGAGATCCATTATTCTTTTATTCATTCGCTGCAATTTTATATTTATTACTTACCTTTATAAGCATGAAGTTAATAAATAAATTAGAGGTTAAGTATAGTAGGGGTTATTGATGGACTTTGAATTAATGATCAATAGTTTTCCGAAGCTGTTAAATGCTGCGGTGGTAACTTTGAAACTTTTATCAGTTTCTCTAATCGTAGGATTATTTATTGGATTATTATTTGCAATTTTAAGATTAAATAAAAATATCTTTATCAATAAATTCGCATATGGATATTCATATGTGTTTAGGGGAACTCCATTGTTGGTGCAAATATTTATTATATATTTCGGTCTAGGCCAGATAGAGTCTTTAAGATCCTCTTTTTTGTGGGTAATACTTAAAGAACCATACTGGTGTGCAATTATTGCTTTTGCGTTGAATACTGGTGCTTATACCTCTGAAATTTTAAGGTCTGCTTTTCAAACAATTAAGCCAGGCATAATTGAAGCCGGAAAAAGTTTAGGCATATCTAATAAAATTATATTCTATAAAGTTCAAATTCCTATAGGCATTAGGCAATCTCTTCCAGCATATGGAAATGAAATAATACTAATGCTCAAAGGTACCTCGCTAGCAAGCACAGTTACACTAATGGATTTAACAGGTGTAGCAAAGTATATAATATCAACTACTTTTAAACCAATTGAAGTGTTTATAGTTGCAGGTGGAATTTATCTGTTTATGACTTTTATAATTCACAATGTAATAAAGTTTTTAGAAAAAAAATATAGCTATTAATATTTTGTATACTCTTTAATTTCTTTTATTTTTGAGCCTGTATGATTATTGATTTCTAATTTTATTTTTGCACGGTCATCATTTAAAAAATGAACATCTCTAGAAAGTTTAATAAATTTCTCACCAAAATCCTTTTCTTTTTCACATAATCTTTTTTCATCTTCAATTAACCAAAGTTTAGAGTTTATATCTTTTAGTGATTGATAAAGCTTGTCGAGTTTTTCATCAGATTTTACACTTTTTTCTAATTGATCTTTTAGAACAGAATATTCGTTATTAATAAATTTTAACTTTTCAATATCTTTTATTTTTCCTTGCTTAATCTCTAAGATTGAAACTTTATCTAAAAGTTCACCAATTGAAACTTCTACTATAATTTTATTCATAAAATTTAATACTGTGTTATCTTGTTATAAATATGTCTAATATTTTAATTATCAAGCACGGATCATTAGGAGATATAGCTCAAGCGAGCGGTGCAATTCAAGACATATCTGAAAATTATAAAAATGATAAAATATATCTACTGACAACAAAACCCTATTTTGAATTATTTAAGAAAAATCCTTTTGTAAATGAGGTAATTTTAGACAAAAGATTACCAAAATATAATTTAATCTATCTATATTTTTTGATGAGGGAGCTTAAGAAATATAATTTCATACGAGTGTTTGATCTTCAAAATTCATCAAGGACTTCTTTTTATAAAAATATTCTTTTCCCAAAAGCCAATAAAGATACTTGGTCCAGTACTAAAACAACTTTACCTGCGGATATAAATAAGGAAAAATTTGATAAGGATTCAGTTTTAGATAGATTTGATTTTCAACTAAAAGAGTCTGGATTAGATACAATTAATACACTTAAACCTAATTTCAGTTGGGCTTGTTCTGAAATTCATGAAATAAAAAGTAAATATGATTTACAAAAATATATTCTATTATTTCCCTTTTGTTCTCCTCATCTATCAATTAAAAAATGGCCTTACTACAATGAGTTAATTAGATTAATTAAAGATAAGTTCGGCTCAGAATACAAAATTGTTATAGCGCCTGGACCGAGTGAGATAGAAAATGCTAAAAAAATTGATGCAAAAAGTATTCTTGATAACGATAAAGCTTTAAATATATCTCAGTTAACATCCCTTATTAAAGAAAGTTCGTTTATTGTTGCTAATGATACTGGTCCTGCTCATATAGCTGCACACGTTGCAGCGAAAGGTTTAACTTTGTTTGGAGAACATACTTCTGCTCATAAAGTAAGCATTGAAAGAGAAAATTTTAAAGCAATACAGGTGACGGATTTAAATAATTTAAGTGCTAATAAAGTTTTTGAGAGATTATCAAACTCATTGTAATATTTTTTTATACTCCTCTATTATATTAGACCAATCAAATTTAGAGGAATATTCTTTAGCGTTTTTACCAAACTCTGAATATTTTTTATTCTCTAACATGGAATTTAAAGATGAATAAATATCTTCTAACTCATTTCCATCACAAATTAATCCTGTTGTTTCATGTTTGATAGCATCTGAGGCACCCCCGTCTTTACCACCCAAGGAAGCCACACCATATTTAGCAGCTTCTACGTACGCTATTCCAAATCCCTCAACAGACTTTTTGTGAATAATTGATGGCATCACAAAGATGTTTGACTTTGCTATTAAAGCATTTTTTAAATCTTCACTAATTTCTTTGAAAAACATTACCTGTGAACTTAAATCAAGCTCTTTTACTAAGTCTTTAATATTTTTTTCCTCATCTCCATAACCTATACAAATATAGACTATATCTGGATAAATTTGTTTTAAGTTTCTTAAAGCCATTAATACTTTTTCATGATTTTTCCTTTTATCAAATCTTGAAACAGTAATTAAACGTGGCGTTTTTATTTTGAGCAAACTTTCAACTTTATCTACAGATTTTTTATTTAGGTCTTTAGGAGGGTTTACCCCAGGATTTATAACTACAATTTTATCAGGATTTATGCCAATACTAATAGCCAGATTTTTTGTGTATTCAGAATTTGCAATTACTTTATCAACTTTATCAAATACTTTCACAATCTTTTTATTTTGATAACTGTCTTTTTGATGATTAATTTCTTTACCGTGTATAAGACAATATTTTTTTTTATCAGATTTGATTAATTCTAAACTTTTCCAATGATCAGCTATAATTCCATGGACTTTATTATCTTTGAGAAACTCATTAATTAATTGAGCTTTTCTTATCTTTCTTAAAAATTTAATCCCACCAACTCTTTCAATAGAAAAATTTACGTCTTCATCAAATTCTTTGTGATTTTCATGATAATCAGCAAATACTTTAATCATAAAGTTTTTTGACATTTCGCGTGCGAGACCCCACATCAAACTTTGCATTCCTCCTATTTCTGGTGGAAAAGACCTTGTTGCGATTAAATACATTAATTATTTTTCCACTTAATACTACAGCCAGCACTGGGGATTTGATTCTGTGGCCCTTTACTAGTTTTAGCTATTTGTTTCATTGCTAAAAATAAGTCACTATCTCCATCTCTTATAGGAATTAAGTTATTTAATTCTCTTAACCTACCTCTATATTGAAGCTCCAAGTTTTTATTATAGCCAAAAAAGTCAGGCGTACACACGGCATCATAAGTTTTTGCAATTTTTTGTGACTCATCACATAGATAAGGAAAGCTAAATTGATTTTTTTTGGCAAATTCAATCATATTATCAAATGAATCCTCTGGATAATTTTCTGCATCATTTGCACATATAGCTACTGAATTGATACCTAGCTCTTTTAATTTATTACAATCTTCAACTATATCTTTAGTAACTGCTTTCACGTATGGGCAGTGGTTACAAATAAACATTATTAAAGTTCCATTTTCACCTTTAATATCATTTAGAGAAATCATTTTGTTTTCAGTAGATTTTAACTGAAAGTCATGAGCCTTTTGGCCGAAATCACATATTGGAGTTTGTATTGGCATAATGTAATAATATATAAATTATGTTTTACGATTTAAAAGATAAAAAACCAAAAAACTCTGGCGAAAATTGGGTAGCTCCAAATGCGGTAGTCATTGGTGATGTTACTTTAGAAAAAAATACTAGCGTTTGGTTTAATGCAACTTTAAGAGGTGATATTGAAAATATTTACATAGGTGAGGGGTCAAACGTTCAAGATGGTTGTGTTCTGCATACAGATCCAGGCTGCCCTTTAAAAGTTGGAAAAGATGTAACCGTCGGTCATTTAGTTATGCTTCACGGATGTACGGTAGGAGATAATAGTTTAATTGGCATTGGCGCAGTGATTCTAAATAATGCTAAGATCGGTAAAAATTGTATTATAGGTGCAAAAGCTTTAATTACAGAAAATAAGGTAATTCCCGATAATTCATTAGTTATTGGTTCACCAGGTAAAGTTGTAAGAGAAGTGACTGAAGAAGAAAAAAAAGCAGTTTGGGAAAACACTAAGCATTACCAAGATAATTGGAAAAAATATTCTAAATCAATCTTTTAAAGACAAAATTTTAAAATTTATCTTCAAAGTTGGAAATCTACTATTTAAAACTTTTTTAATTTTTTTAAAAGATTCTCTATGAATCTTATTTTCAATAATAGAGTTTAATTTCTTTTTACCATTTACTATTTTTGCAGCACCACAATCTTGATGATTAATCACAATGATTTTTTTAATCTTATGTAATTTAATTGAAGTTGATAGGTTATCTATAAAAGTAGAGTGCCACTTTTTAAATTTTTTGTGAGTTACACCAATCGCTGCTCCAGCTATTGTAAAAGCACTGTATTTTCCTGTGAGTTTTTTTGTTTTTAGATATTTATAAACTTTTGGCTGAAACCGTGGATCCATACAAGATAAAACCATTGCTTCATATTTTTTCATTATGGAACTAGCCAACTTTCTTTTTTGTTTTCTAAATCAAACTTTGCTCTTCGATGTCCTTTAGCTGCAAGATAAAGCCATTCAATTGATTTAATTTTACATTTTATAACTGTAAAGTTCTTATAACCTTCTTCACTTTGTTCCATAGTGTAATCAAAATCCTCTAATTTAGATATCATTCCAGAAGTAGGGTTATCTGAATTAGTTCCAGGAGGACTATCAGTTAAATAGCATCTCCTACTTATATGTTGAGTTTTTTTCCAAGATTCTTCAGTTATAGAATTTTGATTGTTTACTTCACATTCAACTTTTACTCTTAGTTGGATTTTTTCCTCTTTATCATAAAAAACTAGTGAAGCATTACTATTTTTTTTTAAAATCTCAACTTTAGAAGATCTTAAATCTGTATGAAATTGTAATAAATTATTTTCTCTATTGGATTTACGCAGAACTACAATTCTACCATCTACTTCATTTTGATGAGCGCAAATAAAAACAGGAATTCTAAATGGCGAAGCTCTATTGGTCACTGCATCATCTAGCATTGACCAATACTTATTTTGAATTTCTGCAAAATTTTCGTAGTATGCTGGTTGCATACCTTACTTTCTAAATCTTTTTATTAAGCTTGAAGTATCCCAACGATTGCCACCCATTTCTTGCACTTCACCGTAATATTTATCAACTAGTTCAGTAACAGGTAACAAAGAGCCATTATTCTTAGCTTCTTCCATTGCGATCTTTAAATCTTTTCTCATCCAATCAACTGCAAAACCAAAATCAAACTTATCATCAATCATTGTTTTGTATCTATTTTCCATTTGCCATGATTGAGCTGCTCCTTTTGAAATAACTTCAATAACATCTTCCATATTTAATCCAGCTTTCATACCAAAGTTAATTGCTTCAGATAAACCTTGCACCAAACCAGCAATACAAATTTGATTAACCATTTTAGCAAGCTGTCCATTTCCAGCACCGCCAAGCAATTTCATTTTCTTACTGTAGCAATCAATTTTATCCTTAGCTTTGTCAAAGTCAGCTTGATCACCACCAATCATTACGGTTAGAGCACCGTTTTCTGCACCAGCTTGACCACCTGATACTGGCGCATCTAGTGAGCCAAAGCCATTTTTTTTTGCAAAATCATAAATCTCTCTTGCAATAGTTGCTGAGGCAGTTGTGTTATCAATGTAAACTGCACCTTTTTTAATTGTCTTGAAAGCACCACTGTCACCAAAAGTTACTTCTCTTAAATCATTATCATTTCCAACGCAGGTAAAAATATATTCTGCATCTTTAGCAGCTTCAGCTGGAGTTTCAGCCATTTTACCTTTGTATTCACTAATCCACTTTTCTGCTTTTGATTTTGTTCGATTAAAAACAATTACATTGTGTCCGCCTTTTGATATATAACCAGCCATTGGATATCCCATGACACCAAGACCAATGAAAGCAACATTACAACTCATAATTTTTTATGTTTAATAGTTTAAGTTTAAAAGTAATTATATTTGGTTTTATTTTTACATTTTTTTCAAGTTTTGGACAGAGTTTTTTTCTTGGCTTGTTTAATTCAAGTATTAGAGAGACACTTTCAATCACTCATGGACAATTTGGCTCAATTTATGCCTCTGCAACATTATTAAGCAGTTTCCTTTTAATATGGGTTGGAAAAAAAATTGACGATATAAATATTTTTAGATTTGCATTTTGTGTTACTCTTCTCTTAGCATTCTCATGCTTCTTTTTCTCAAAGATATCTTCAGTAATCTTTTTATTTATAGCTGTGTTTTTGATGAGATTTTCCGGGCAAGGACTAATGTCTCACACAGCAACTACAACAATTACAAGGTATTTTACAAAATCTAGAGGAAAAGCACTTAGTGCTGGCTGGTTTGGATTATCTTCTGCAGAATTTATCTTACCTGTTTTAATAGTATATCTTTTAACAATAACATCATGGCAAAATATTTGGTTATCTATCTCAATATTAATTTTATTTTTTCTACCACTAATATCTTTTGTATTAATTAAAAATTTAAATTTTGACTCAAGAGAGGAAGTTGCAAATAAAGATTTTGAAAAAAAACTTATAAAAAATTGGACCCGAATTGAAGTTTTAAGAGATTATAGATTCTACATAATTTGTTTAAATATGCTTGCTATGCCTTGGATTGCGACAGGTGTTTTTGTTTATCAATCTTATATAACAGATTCTAAGGGGTGGGGTGAGTTTGTTATAGCTCAATCATTTATGGCTTATTCGGTTCTATCAGTAATCACACTTTTAGGCTCTGGGTTTTTAATTGACAGGTTTACTAGTAGAAAATTACTGATATTTATGAATATACCGTTATTAATTTCAACATTAGTTCTATTTTATTTTGATGTCGAAATTTCTGCTTTTATATTCCTTGGATTGATTGGCGTCTCAAATGGATTAGCCAATGTTCTTGGATCATCAACTTGGGCTGAAATATATGGCGTTAAATATATAGGTTCAATTAAAGCTTTAACTACAGCATTAATGGTCTTTTCAACTGCTTTTGGAACTGCTTTATTTGGTTTGTTAATAGATAGGGGATTTTCTATAGAACAAATTGCTCTTATTTCATTAATCTATATTTTATCATCTTTAGTGCTATTATTTCTTGTTAGAAACAAGCTTAAACCAGAATATATTTAAATATTCCCTTGATTTTTTTAACTTCGCTGTGTAGATACCCCGCATGGCAAGAGTTACTGTAGAAGATTGTATCGATAAAGTTGAAAGCCCATATGAATTGGTATTAGTAGCAAAAGAACGAGCTACTCAATTAAACTCAGGAATTGAGCCAACTTTAGATAGAGATAATGATAAAAATACCGTTATTTCACTAAGAGAGATTGCTGAAGAAAATATTAAAGTTTCCGATTTAAGCGAAAGCGCAATTTATAAACTAAGAAAACATGTAGAACAAGTTGATGATGGATCAGAAGATGATGAGGAAGTAGGTGATGATTTTGAAAGTTTATACAAAGGTGAAATTTCAAAAAGTGGTGCTCCTATATTGCCATCAAAAAGAGCTAGAAAAGCTCCAGAAAAAATTCAGGTTTCAAAAGACGATTTAGCTGAACTTT
>CACOHP010000016.1 GCA_902627045.1 uncultured Pelagibacteraceae bacterium | reverse complement strand
CACCAATGCTAATGTTTGATAGAATTGTAGAAATTAATGAAAACAAAGGTGCTTTTAAAAAAGGTTTATTAAAAGCTGAGTTAGATATTAAAAAAGACCTCTGGTTCTTTGATTGCCATTTCAAAGAAGATCCAGTAATGCCAGGATGTCTTGGTTTAGATGCAATGTGGCAGTTAGTGGGTTTTTTTCTAGGCTGGATTGGTAATCCAGGAAAAGGACGAGCTTTAGGAGTTGGAACTGTAAAGTTTACAGGTGAAGTTTTACAGAACATTAAGTTGGTAAAATATGAAATTGATATGAAAAAAATTATGTCTCCTGGAGGCACTACTGTAGGACTTGCTAATGGTGTAGTTTTAGCAGATGATAAAAAAATTTACTCAGCAGATAATTTAAAAGTGGGGTTATTTAAATAATGAGAAGAGTAGTTGTAACTGGTTTGGGTGTCGTGTCTTGTTTGGGAAACAATCAAGATGAAGTTTATAAATCTCTCTTGAATTCTAAATCAGGAATATCTTTTAGTAATGAATATAAAGAACATAACTTAAAAAGTCAGATACACGGTAAACCAAATATTAAACTTGAAGATCACATAGATAGAAAAACAATAAGATTTATGGGGTCAGGTTCAGCATACAATTATATTGCTATGAGAGAAGCTATCGAGGATTCTGGACTTGAAGAGAAAGAGGTTAGTAATTTTAAAACTGGAATAGTTATGGGCTCAGGAGGTCCATCAATTGAAAATGTCATTTTAGCTGCTGATAAAACTAGAGCTAAAACTCCAAAGCTTATGGGACCATTCATTGTTCCAAGAACAATGGCAAGCACTGCATCTGCAACTCTTGCTGTGCCTTTCAAAATTAAAGGGACTAATTATACGATGAGCTCTGCCTGTGCAACAAGTGGACACTGTATTGGAAACTCTATGGAATTAATCCAAATGGGTAAACAAGACATTGTTTTTGCAGGTGGGAGTGAGGAAATACATTGGGCAATGACTGCAATGTTTGATGCTATGACTGCTTTATCATCCAAATACAACGACTCACCAGAAACAGCCTCAAGAGCTTATGATAAAACGAGAGATGGTTTTGTAATAGCGGGAGGTGGTGGGGTATTAGTTCTTGAAGAATATGAGCATGCAAAAGCTAGAGGTGCAAAAATTTATGCTGAATTAACAGGCTACGGAGCGACTTCAGATGGATATGATATGGTAGCACCATCTGGTGAGGGTGCTGTTAGATGTATGAAGATGGCGATGGCAACAACAAAAAATAAAATTGATTATATAAATACCCACGGAACATCTACTCCCGTTGGAGACATTACCGAATTGAATGCTGTAAAAGAATCTTTTGGAGAAGAAATTCCAAAAATAAGTTCCACAAAATCCTTATCAGGTCATCCTCTGGGGGCTGCTTCAGTGCATGAAGCAATATATTGCCTTATCATGATGAAAAATAATTTTATCGCTGGGTCTGCAAATATTAACGAAATGGACGACGAAGCTAAAAAATTTCCAATAATAACTAAATCAGAGACAAATGTAACTTTAAATGCAGTTATGTCTAATAGTTTTGGTTTTGGAGGAACAAATGCTGCACTAATTTTTGAGAAGGTTTAATAATGAGTCTGATGAAAGGTAAAAAAGGATTAATAATGGGTGTCGCAAATGAAAGATCTATTGCCTGGGGTATTGCTCAAAAACTTTCAGAAGCTGGTGCTGAACTTGCTTTTACATACCTAGGGGATGCTTTAAAAAAGAGAGTTGTACCGCTTGCAGAAAAATTAAATTCTAATGTCACTTTTAGCTGTGATGTAGAAAAGAAAGAGGATGTAACAAAACTTTTTGAAGATATAAAATCTAAGTGGGGTGAAATTGATTTTGTAGTTCATGCAGTCGCTTTTTCAGATAAGTCAGAATTATCAGGAGAATATTTAAATACTTCGAGGGAAAATTTTTTAAGAAGTATGTTAATATCATGCTTTTCATTTACTGAAGTTGCAAAGGAAGCATCGAAAGTTATCAAACAAGGCGGAAGTTTACTTACATTAACCTATGAATCTACTAAAGCTATTCCAAATTATAATGTAATGGGTGTTTGTAAATCAGCACTGGAAGCAAGTGTAAAATATTTAGCTAGAGATTTAGGAACTAGAGGTATGAGAGTAAATGCTATTAGTGCTGGGCCTATAAAAACACTGGCTGCATCTGCTATAGGAGATGCAAAATTTTTATATAAATGGAATGAAGATCACTCATTTCTAAAAAGAAATGTTGATATTCATGATGTTGGAAATTCAGCATTATATCTTTTAAGCGACCTCGCAAATGGTGTTACAGGTGAAATTCACTATGTAGATGCTGGCTATAATAAAGTAGGAATGCCTGATCCAAAAAATATAACTTAATCTTAATATAAGTTTTGTCTCGATTTAACAGCCCTTAGCTCTATTAAGTTTTCGTGTCCTAAACCGTCTTTATCAATTCTACTGATTACAGATTTAATATTCCACCCATTATCTAAAAACCAGTCAAATCCAGTTTCTAGAATAATCATTGAGCTAAAGTTTTTATCAATAGTAGTGTTATATATAGTTGTGTTTCCAACATAGTTAGCTCGTATATCTGATCCATCTGTAAGATCTTTATTAAAATCTAACTTAAAATAAGGAATAAATAAAGAATCTGTAAGATATATTTCCTTCTCAACTGCAGTTCCCAAAGAAATTGATGAAGTTTCAAGTTCTCTTTTGTCAAATTTTAGTTTTGAACTGCTGCTACCTGTTTCAGAATATCCATCAAAATTTACAAAACCAAAATCAAATTTGGAATAATTGTGAAATTTATAATTTTTATGTACATTTTTAAAATTATATTTAATCGAACCAAAAACTTGATTTGCTTTAAATTTACCTTTTACGACATTAGATGGATTTGAGGTATCAACAATACGTGTTGTAGCGTAAGTAGTTTTTCCAAATCCTAAGAAAGAATCAATATAATTTTTTTCAGATCCTTGCCAAGTATTATATAGTGAAAAATTATCAGATCTTGCTAAAAACCTGGTACTATCCTTAGTGCCTATATTGGATTGATCATCTTCGTGTCTTAAAACAAGTCCAAATAAAGAACCCTTATCATAGTTAACATCTGCACCTACTAAAAAACTCTCAGTTCTATTAATTATTCCTAAATCACCACCTGAGCTTAGATTTAGTCTTCCTTTATTAATTGAGCCAGCTGTCCAAAATGCCCAATCTTTTGGCGTCATATTATAATTTTCTTTTAAATATTTTGTTAATGGTAGTTCACTAATTAAATCATCAATATTTTTTGAGGATAAATTTTTATATTTATCAATGTAATAATCAAATAATTCGGGGGGTATTTGTTCTTTGTAATTATTTTGATTAGAAAGAGTCAATTTCATATCTTTAATTCGAGTTGATTTATTAATTCCAACTCTTCTAAACTGTTCCATTCTACGCATAACTTGATTGGTAGTATTGAACATAAATCTTTTAGCATGTTCTGTTTGTGCGTTTACCATTCCACTTACTTGCTTATCATTGAAAGCAGTGTAAGTACTGCCGCTAGCCTCTGTTGAATTAATTGT
This sequence comes from uncultured Pelagibacteraceae bacterium, assembly GCA_902627045.1. Lineage (GTDB taxonomy): Bacteria > Pseudomonadota > Alphaproteobacteria > Pelagibacterales > Pelagibacteraceae > Pelagibacter. The sequence continues at coordinate 8,827 of CACOHP010000016.1, read as the reverse complement.
TAATGTTGTTTGACCACTTACTGTTGCACTTTCGCCAGCTGTTCCACCATATTCAATTACATACGCTCCAGTTGTATCGTCTGTGCAATGTAAGTCATTCCATTTACCTTTCCTGCCTGCTGGAGAACCATACATATGAGCACAATTTTCTTCCCCGTCTGCTGCAGTTCCGTGATCGTTAGGTTCATCAGTTAACCAATTTGCATATTCATATCCTGATGCAACTGTGCAATCCTCATGTGCAGGATCTGCCTTATTAACTCCTGGTGTTGCACTCTCAATTGCTACTTGACAAAAAAAAGTCTTTCCATTTTCAGGTCCTGAAACCCATTCCCATGTACCTTCTCCTGCTAGAGCAGTACCTTGTCCTAAAACAAGACTTATAGCTGGATGGGTATTAGATGTATGTGTTGCATCATCAGATCCAGCAATCCAAGTATTGGTACCAATTTTATTTTTAATAAAATTATTCTCAGCTTCACTTGTAATTGTTACGAGATAACCTGTAAGACCTAAGTAAGTTGAAGCTTCTGCAGCAGTTTTTGCATCTTCCCAATTAATAGTACCTGTTACAAGTTTATAATAATGGCCATTGCCTGAAAAATAATTAGTACCAGCTGGAGTTACAGCAACAGTAATAGTGGGGGATCCGACAACACCATCTCCTTTAAATGATAATGTTGCAAGTGCGTTATTAATATCTTCTTGAGTTCCTCTAAAACCTATTTCTGAAAGAGAATTACCTGTACACTGAGAAGGTACACTTGAATTGTCACTTGAATAATTACAATAGCCCTGAGCCTGCATTAAGTTAGTAACAGAAGTTACCTTTATATTTCCATCCGATGCTACTGCTGAAACGAGAAGAGTTCCTGTATAACCACTAATACTAGGTGTTGTTCCTGAACTTGATAATAAAACGAAATCAGTTGTATCAGTTGTTAAAGTTGAAGGCATAGTGACTGTGCCTGAAAAAGCTTTATTACTGTTAAAAAGAAAAATGAAGATTACTAAACTTAAGACAGTTACTCTCATAAAATAATTAAATTATTTATAAGCCTAACAAATTTTTAATGGAGTATTAAGCAACTTTTTTTAAAAAATCATTACCCCATTCATTAGATCCCTCATCAGATCCATCACATTCCTGAATTTCAATAATTTGTTTTGCACCTAGCTCCATTAATTTTTTATTAACTTTGTTACCTGCTCCACAAAATATCTCATGAGATCTATCACCCAATGCACAAACACTATAATTAAGATTGCTAAAATCTTTCGAGCATTTTTCTAAATCTAACCAAAAGTCTTCACCATTAGTTGGTAAATCACCCACACCAGTTGTTGAGGTAATAATTGCAACATTTTTCATCTCTGACAAATCGTTCATTGATACATCATTTAACTCAGAGATATTAACATCAAAATCTCCTTCAATAGCTTTTTTCTCAAGTTGCTGGGCTACATTTTCTGCTGTACCTGACATAGAAGCCCATAATATATTTATTTTAGTTTTCATTTAATTTCCTCTTTTAGAGTTTGTTCTTGTTTGTTTTTTTCCTCTATAATTTCATTTTGAGTATCTTTTTTTATTTTTCTAATTTCTAAAATGTCTGCAAAATTATGATTTACATCACGATGGCCTGCTTCATCATCTCTAATAACTTTTATCACATCCTTTAAAGTTGCGTGTAAAGGTAAATTCCAATAGTTAATAGCTATTTCTGGTGCCGGTTTATTTTCAATTTTACCTAACTCTAACTCATTTAAATATTCAGTGTAACTGATAACCGCCTCTTCCTCAAAATAACCGACTATTCTGTGAGCAGTTTTTGAAGAAACAATATAGATTAATGAATACATTATTATAAAAATAAATTGAGCCATCATAATTATTGCTCTTTCTAAAAATGTAGGTTTTGCAATTTCAATAAAAGTCATTAAGTGCATTCTTTCGTTTGCTGCCTCATCTAAAAGGATTTTTATCCAACCTTTATCATCTTCCATTTTCCTCAAAGATTTAAGGTGTAGCAACATTCCACCGACCATGCCAGGAACTGCTGCAACAGTTTCTAAAACTACTGCTCTATGGCCGTATCTTTTTTTGAAAAAAGTGTCAGCTAAGAACCTTAAAAATTTAGTAAAACTGAGTGCAACTTTGTCACTAAAATTTTTTGCTTTGTAATGTTTTTCTAAGTCTTCCATAGTAATTATATGATCATTATTTTTTGATTTTGTATTACATATTAGGAAATATGCTAACAATTTCTGTATTAATGAATAAAAAATACCAACAAATTTAAGGGATTTTTTAATGCGACAATCTGCAAAAGTTTTTAATAATATTTCAAAGTTAAACAACACAAATGTTTATCGCAATGAATAGATTTAAAATTGTACCAGGTAAGGAACGAGAGTTTGAAAATGTATGGAGAGAAAGAGACACACATTTAAAAGACGTTAATGGGTTTAAAGAATTTCACTTAGTAAAAGGTGAACAAAATTCTGAGTTTTCCTTATATGCTTCACACAGTGTTTGGAGATCGAAAGAGGATTTTATCAACTGGACTAAATCTGAAGCATTTAAATTAGCTCACAAAAACGCGGGACAACACAAAGATTTATATCTTGGACCTCCAAACTTTGAAGGTTTTGAAATAGTTATTTAAACAAATGTTAAGTCAACTAAGTAGTTATCTAACAAGTATAATATTAGGTATTATGCTCTTCTTTTCTTTTGTTGTTGCACCAATAACATTTACAGTTTTAAATGAGGAAAGTTCTAGAAAATTTATCAGAAAAATATTTCCTTATTACTATAATGTTAACTTGGTTATTAGTTTTTTAGTTTTAATTTTTTTTGTAATTCAAAAAACTTTTTCTTTAAATTTTTATCTAATATTGACTGTTGCAATTCTATTTGCTTTAACAAATTATGTTTTGATGCCATTGATAAATAAGTACAAGGACGAAAACCAAGACAAGAAATTTAAATATTCACATTTTATTTCTGTTGTAATTAACTTTATACAAATGATATTGTTAGTAATTATTTTAATCTAAAAAGAATTAAAAAGTCCCAAACCTACAACTATAAAAATACCCAACCAAATTAAGCCTTTAACTAAAAAAAAAGTGAATCCTCCAATCAAAATATATTTTCCATACTTATTTTTTGTTAAATTTTCTTTAATCTTGGTCAGATAAAACATTGTTTATTCAGCAGCTTGTTTCATAGAAAGTTTAACTTTACCTCTATCAAAACCAATCACTTTAACTTTTACTTCGTCACCTTCTTTTACAACGTCAGTTACTTTAGCTACTCTTTTGTCTGCTAGTTCAGAAATATGAACAAGTCCATCTTGTTTGCCTAAAAAATTAACAAATGCACCAAATTCCATAATCTTCATCACTTTACCTGAATAAATTTTATTTAATTCAGCTTTAGCAGTGATGTCTTTGATCATTTGCATAGCAATATTTCTTGACTCTTCATCAGGAGCAGCAACCGTTACAATACCCTCATCATTTACATCAACTTTAGCACCTGATTTTTCGACTATCTCTCTTATCGTAGCTCCACCTTTTCCAATCACTGCAGCAATATCCTTTTTATCAACATTTATTTTTTCCATTTTTGGAGTATGTTTTCCAACATCAGCTCTTGAAGCTGACAATGCTTTATTCATTTCTCCTAAGATATGAACCCTTCCATCTTTCGCTTGACTTAATGCCTGCTCCATAATTTCAAACGTAATACCTGTAATTTTGATATCCATTTGAAGAGAAGTAATTCCATCTTTAGTTCCAGCGACCTTAAAGTCCATGTCTCCTAAATGGTCCTCATCACCTAAAATATCTGATAAGACACTAAAATCATCACCCTCTTTGATTAAACCCATTGCTATACCCGCAACTGGTTCTTTAATGGGCACACCTGCATCCATTAATGCTAATGATGTTCCGCAAACAGTAGCCATTGAAGATGAACCATTAGACTCCGTAATCTCCGAAACTACTCTAAAAGTATAGGGAAACGCTTCTTTCGATGGCAATGAAGAATGTATCGCTCTCCATGCTAATTTACCATGACCTATTTCTCTCCTACCAGTTCCAATTCTTCCTGTTTCTCCAACTGAAAAGGGTGGAAAATTATAGTGAAGCATGAATCTTTCTCTTTGTAATCCATCTAAACTTTCAATTCTTTGTTCATCATCCGATGTACCCAAAGTAGCTGTCACAATTGCTTGTGTTTCACCTCTGGTAAATAAAGCAGAACCGTGGGTTCTTGGTAGTATACCAACTTCACAAGATATAGGCCTTACATCAGATAATCCTCTACCATCAATTCTATTTTTATTTTTTAGAATGTCTGTCCTAACTATAGATTTTTCTATTTTTTTAAGCTCTGAATTAACATCAAGATCTGTATAATTTTCATCTTCCTCATAAAGTTTTTTAGCTTTATCAGTAATTTCTGAAATTTGATTTGATCTATCTTGTTTATCTCTTGTTGCAAAAGCTTTTTTAAGATCCTCTGTTAAAGTCGCTTCAAGTTTTTTCTTAACTTCCGATAGGTCTTTCTTTTCAACGATCCATTCAGGTTTTTTACACTCTTTTACAAGTTCCTCAATCATTTCAATCACAGGAACAAAACCTTCATGACCAAATTTAACTGCATTTAACATTTCTTCCTCTGTTAAACCACTCGCTTCAGACTCAACCATTAGCACTGCATCTTTAGTACCTGCTACAACTAAGTCTAATTTTGATTTTTCAAGCTCAGCTTTTGATGGATTTAAAACATATTTTCCATCAATATAACCTACTCTAGAAGCTCCTACAGGACCCATGAATGGCATTCCTGATATAGCTAAAGCTGCTGATGATGCTGTAATTGATAAAATATCTGCTTCATTTTCTTTATCATAAGAAATTACAGTTGGTAACAACTGAACTTCATTTTTAAATTCATCAGGAAATAACGGTCGTATTGGCCTATCAATTAATCTAGAGATTAATGTTTCACTTTCAGTTGGCCTTGCTTCTCTTTTGAAATACCCACCTGGAATTTTTCCTGCAGCATAGTATTTTTCCTGATAATTTACGGATAGTGGAAAATAATCAACATCAGGATTTACTTTTTTTGCCCCCACCACTGTTGCTAAAACAACTGTCTCTCCACATGTTGCGATTATTGCACCGTCTGCTTGTCTTGCTACTTTTCCTGTTTCTAAACTTATCTTCTTTCCTGCTACTTCAATTTCCTTCTTATATACTTTAAACATTTCATTTCCATTTCGTTTCGTTCGTTTCTTTTCATTCCGTTCTATCTATTTTGATTTTTACTTTCTCAATTTCAATTTCGACAGTACATTTTTGTAAGAATCAACCTTATTTTTTTTAAGGTAATCTAACAATTTTTTTCTCTTATTAACTGCTTTTAGTAAGCCAACTGAGGAATGTTTATCTTTTTTAAACTGCTTAATATGTTTAGATAAATTCTCAATTTTTTCTGTTAACAAAGCTATTTGAATCTCAGATGATCCTGTATCTTTATCATGAATAGCTAATTCTTCTGATTTTTTACTCATATTTATTTTCCTACTTATTTGTTTGTTTAATTAAATTTTCAATTTTTTCGGCATATTCAAAAGACTCGTCTTTACGAAAAAGAATTTTTGGTAAAAACTTTGCAATAATTTTTTGTGACAGAATTTTTCTTATTAAAAAAGAATATTCTTTTAATTTTTCGATTGTTTTATCCGCATCTTTGCCACCTAATGGTAAAACATAGGCTTTGGCTATTTTTAAATCTTGACTCATTCTAACTTCTGTTACCGTTATATTATTTGTCTCTAAATTTGGAATTTTTGCCTCATTCCTTATAAAAATCATACTCAATGACTGTTTTATCATTTCTCCAACCCTAAGCTGCCTTTGAGTAAATTGTTTTCCTATTCTATCAGCCATTATATTGACCTCTCAGTAGATGTAACATTAAAAGCTTCAATTGTATCATTTTTTTGAAAATCCATGTAATCTTTGAAAGCGATACCACACTCTTGACCGATATCTACCTGTTTTACTTGATTTTTCTCTCTAAATATGGTCGCTATTTTTCCAGTATAAATAATCGTACCATCTCTAATAATCCTTACACTAGAATTTGCAAGAATTTCACCTTCAGTTACTTTAGAACCTGCAACTTTCCCTGCGCCAGATACTTTAAATATCTCTAAGATTTGGGCTGTGCCCGTTACACTTTCTTGTACTTCAGGGGCCAAAAGTCCTGACATACTTTTTTTTACAAAGTCCAATACTTCATAAATTATGTTATATGTTGATATTTTTATATTTTCATCTTCCGCCAATTTTTTTGCTTCTTTGCTTGGTTTAACATTAAAAGCTATTAAAACAGCTTTTGATGCTTTAGCTAAAGTAACATCTGTTTCTGTTATCATTCCTATGTCTGATAAAATGATTTTAGGTTTCACCTCATCGTGCTTAATTTGACCAATCGCACTTTTGATAGCCTCTGAAGAACCATGAACGTCTGATTTGATAATTAAATTTAAATCTTGTGATGATTTGTTTGAAAATGCTGACTCTTGTGTTGCAAAGGATAAAGGGTTTTTAATATCTTTATTTTCCTCTGTTCTGTTCTCACTAAGAGTTTTTGCCTCTTTCTCACTATTTAGAACAATGAAATCGTCCCCTGATTTAGCAGCACCATTAATACCCAAGATTTCTACGGGTGTTGATGGCTTCGCTTCCACAACATTTTTCCCTTTATCATTAATAATAGCTCTTATTTTGCCCCATTTTATCCCACTTACAAAAAAGTCACCTTTTCTTAGGGTTCCGCTTGTTACAATAATATTAGCAACAGGGCCTCTACCGGTATCAATCTTTGATTCAAGCACCACACCAGTCGCTTTTGAATCAAAATCTGTTTTTAGATCTAAAATTTCAGCTTGTAAAGTTATGGCCTCAAGTAATTTATCTAAATTCATTTTTGTTTTAGCAGAAATTTCAACCATTAATGTATCTCCTGATAAATCCTCGGCAATCAACTCATGTTCTAATAATTGATTTTTTATTTTTTGAGGATCAGAATCTGGTAAATCACATTTATTGATAGCGACAACTATAGGAACTTTTGCAGCTTTTGCATGTCTTATTGACTCTACTGTTTGAGGTTTAACTCCATCATCTGCTGCAACAACTAAAACAACAATATCAGTTAGTTTTGATCCTCTTGCACGCATTTCAGTAAAAGCAGCATGACCAGGGGTATCAATAAAAGTTAAATTATTATTACCACTTTTAATTTGATAAGCTCCAATATGTTGTGTAATTCCACCAAATTCTCCAGAAACGACATTAGCGCTTCGCAAAACATCAAGAACAGAGGTTTTTCCATGGTCAACGTGCCCCATTACAGTTATGATCGGTGCTCTAATTTTTAAATTTTCAGTTCGCGAGTCTTTTATTTTTTTAATTATCTCCTCTGCTTTTTCCTCTCTAATAGGATTGTGTCCAAATTCTTTTACAAGATACTCGGCAGTATCAGCAGCTAACGTTTGATTTATTGTTACTGTAACTCCCATCCCAAACAAATGTTTAATCACATTACTTGACTGTTCGGCCATTCTATTTGCTAATTCTCTTACAGTTATAGCCTCCGGAATATTTATATTTCTTTTAATTGGTTTTTGATTGTTATTGCTATCTTCTTTATTAGTATTTTTAAGCTCTTTTTGTCTTGCTCTTTTAACAGATGCTAAACTTCTCTCTCGTGTTTCAATTTCATCACTTAATGCTCTAGAAACTGTCAATTTTACATCACGTTTTTTTTGACTTACTTTAGATTTTTTATCTTTATCATCTTCACCTTTAAATCTTTTTGTTGCTCTTTGCTCTGCTAGCTTACGTTTTTCAAAATCGCTTATGCCAATAATAGGATTTTTAATTTTAAAATTAGTTTTAAAGTTCTCTCCTTTTTTAAAGTTTGTTGATGAAGTTTTGTGTCCACTTAATTTAGGAAATTTCCCTTTCCCTGGAAATTTATTTGATTGTTTGTTAATTATAACTGTTTTTTTTCCTTGATTATTTACACTATCAATATTTTTAAACGACTTTTTAGGACCGCCAGAAATTGTTAATTTTGTTTTTTTGTTTTCCATTACTCATCTCTCAATCTTTGTAAACTATGTTTCTCGCCGACATAATTAGTTCATCTGCTTCAGATTTTGATAATGCAAAATCTTCAAGATATCCATGTATTTTTATTTTCTCACCTTTAACAACGTCAAAACCTCCTGTTAATTCATCGGAAGCTAGATCAGCAAAGTCTCCGAGTTTTAAAATCTTTTGCTCACCCAGAGTTAATAACATACCTGGTGTTAAACCTTTCAAGTTGACTAAATCATCTGAAATTCCCAAATCTTTAATTCTTTGTGAAATATCCTCTTGGTCTTTTTTGTGAAATTCTTTTGCTCTTTCAATCAAAGCTTTAGCTGTATCTTCCTCAATCCCCTCGATATTTTTGAAACTATCTAAGGAGCTATCTTTAATATCATCTATAGTTGAAAAACCTTCTGCAACAAGCAACTGTCCAAGAGTTTCATCTAACTCTAAATTTTTTACAAAATTTTCTGTTTTTTCTTTAAATTCTTGTTGTCTTCTCTCGGAATCTTCTTGGTCTGTCATAATGTTGATTTCATAATTTAATAATTTTGTAGCGAGTCTAACATTTTGACCTCTACGACCTATCGCTTTACTAAGATTATCTTCAGTTAAAATCACATCTAACTTTTTTCTC
>CACOHP010000015.1 GCA_902627045.1 uncultured Pelagibacteraceae bacterium | reverse complement strand
ATTGGTGCTCCTAATCCTGCTGGAATACCATTTGCTCTAATTTCAATTATAGCGCCACAAGATGAACCAGCTTTTCTAATGCTTAAAAGATATTTTTCCCATATTTTAAGCATTGATTTATCAGGGCAAAAAAATGGATTTTTATATATTATCTTATCATCCCAATTATTTGTGTCACATCCAAGAATTCCAAGTTGGGTGACTGCGCCAGATATTTTGAATTTTTTACCTAATTTTTTTTCCAAAACTTTTTTTGCTACAGCGCCTGCAGCAACTCTTGATGCAGTTTCTCTTGCTGAAGATCTTCCACCACCTCGGTAATCTCGAATTCCATATTTTTTATAGTAGGTATAATCCGCATGACCTGGTCTAAATTTATCTTTAATATCATTATAATCTTTTGAGCGCATATCTTCGTTATAAATGATTAAACATATGGGAGTTCCAGTTGTTTTTCCTTCAAAAACACCTGACAGAATTTCTACCTTATCGCTCTCTTTTCTTTGAGTAGTAAATTTGGATTGACCAGGTTTCCTCTTATTAAGCTCTACTTGAATATCTTGCTCATTCAGGTTTATTAGTGGAGGACAACCATCGATTATACAGCCAATTGCAGGCCCATGAGACTCCCCCCAAGTTGTGAAACGAAATAACTTTCCAAAAGTGTTAAATGACATTATTTTATATTGTATAGATTATTTTGTTTAAATTATGAATGAAAAAAACTCACTGGGTCTCAATAAGTGCTTTTTAGATGTAGATGAACCTTTTGAATTATTTGGAAAATGGTTTGATGAGGCTAAAAAGAAAGAAATCAATGATCCAAATGCTTTAGCATTAGGGACCGCTAGCAAAGATGGTATTCCATCTGTCAGAATGGTACTTTTAAAAGGTTTTGACAAAAAAGGTTTTGTTTTTTACACCAATCTAAATAGTCAAAAAGGGAACGAGATTAAGGTTAATCCAAACGCAACAATGTGTTTTCATTGGAAGAGTTTACTTAGACAAATCAGAATTGTAGGAACATTAAGTCCAGTTAGCGAAAAGATAGCAGATGATTATTATAACTCTAGAGCTTATGAAAGTAGAATAGGTGCTTGGGCCTCGAAACAAAGCAGTGTATTAAAAAATAGAGATGAACTTCTAAATGCCATGAAAAATTTCAGAGATAAATATAAAGACAAAAATAATGTACCTAGACCTAGTCATTGGTCTGGATGGAATTTAAAACCATCAACTATTGAATTTTGGCTTGATGGAGATAACAGAATTCATGAGAGGTTAAAATATTCTTTAGATAAAAATAATAGCTGGACTAAAAGTCTGTTAAGTCCCTAAAAATCTCTAGATAGGCTAAATGAAGTTAAATTTTCAAGAATAGTTTTCTCTTTACAATCTTTAAATATCGACAAAGAGTTAGATGCTAAGTTGATATAGTGGTTTGCTTTATGATAACATTTTTTAATAATATCATATTGTTTTATTAGGGATAATGTATAATTGAAATCATTTTCATTTCTACTTGTTTTTGAAAAAATTTTTTTGAGATTTTCTTTTTCTTGAACATTTCCTTTTTGAAACAACAAGATTATTGGAAGAGTTATTTTTCCCTCATAAAAATCTTTTCCAATTCTTTTTCCAAATAATTTTAATTCTGAATTATAATCTAAAGTATCGTCTGCTATTTGAAATGTTAAACCTAAATTTCTACCATAAAACTCTAAAGCTTCTTTCTCTTTTGTTCGCACATTTGATAAGATGGCTCCAACTTTTGTGGCCGCAGCAAACAATTCAGCAGTTTTTGAAGAGATAATTCTTAAATAAGTTTCCTCTAACATATCTACTTCTCCTTTATGTTGAAGTTGCAATACTTCTCCTTGGGCGATCTTTGAGGAAGTTGAAGATAATAATTTCAAAACCTCTATATTTCCATCTTCAACCATCATTTCAAAACATCTACTTAGTAAATAATCTCCAACTAAGACAGAGGAATGATTATCCCATATTTTATTTAATGTCTTTTTGCCTCTTCTCACAGATCCATTGTCAATCACGTCATCATGCATTAAAGTTGCTGAATGGATCAACTCTACGCAAGCTGCAAGATTTATATCTCTGCTACCTTTAGTATAACCACATAGTTTAGCTGAACCCAGAGTAAGCAGAGCTCTCAATCTTTTCCCCCCTGTTTCAAGATGATAATCAGTCATTTTACTGACCAAGCTGACGTCACTCTCTAATTTGGACTTGATCTTTTCCTCTACTAAAATTAGTTTATCTTCAACCGAATCTTTCAGTTGAAAATAGGAATTATTTATTTGTTTCTTAAGTTGAATTACTGTTCCCATATACCGCAACAAACTAGTATATTAAGTTTACTTTTATTACTTATCAATTGACGCACCTAATTGTTCAATTATAAGGTGTCTTTATATTCATTTAAAATTTTGTAAGTATAAAAAATGTTCTCAATTTTTAAAAAGAAAGTAATCATTCCACATATAAAATTGAGTGGAGTAATTGGCAACGTGGGAAAATTCAAACAAGGTATAGATTTTTCAGGTCAAGAGGAGATAATTTTAAAGGCTTTTTCAGTTAAAAAAGCGCCTTGTGTGGCGATTACAATCAATTCTCCCGGTGGATCTCCAGTGCAATCACATTTAATTTTCAGCTTTATAAGACAACAAGCAAAAAAAAATAAAAAAAAAGTTATTGTTTTTGCTGAAGATGTAGCTGCGTCAGGTGGTTATTTAATAGCTTGTGCTGGTGATGAAATATACGCCAACTCTAGTTCAATAATTGGTTCGATTGGCGTAATTTATTCTTCTTTTGGGTTTACAGAATTGATAAAAAAAATAGGAGTAGAAAGAAGAGTTCACACTGCAGGAAAAAATAAAAGTACATTAGATCCATTTCTTGATGAAAAAAAAGATGACATTGAGAGATTAAAAAAAATTCAATTAGACTTGCATAAAGATTTCATAGATGTCGTTGAAAAAAGCAGATCTTCAAAGTTAAAAAAATCACAAGTTGAATTATTTTCTGGTGAATTTTGGTCTGGTAGAAAAGCAAAAGAACTTGGATTGATAGATGAGATTGGAAATGCCAGCCAGGTTTTAAAAGACAAATTTGGTGAGGATGTAGTAATTAAAAAATTTGAAAAATCTAAAAGCTGGCTAAGTAGAAAATTATCATCTTCAAATGATAATATTGATCAATTAACAAATATGTTGGAGGAAAAATCAGTTTGGCAAAAATATGGTCTCTAAAAAAAATAAAAAAAAACCAAAGTTCCAAACTTTTCAAGACATAATAATTAACCTGCAAAAGTTTTGGAGTAAAAATGGATGTGTCATTTTACAACCTTATGATATGGAAGTTGGAGCTGGAACTTTTCATCCAGCAACAACTCTAAGATCATTAGGACCAAAACCTTGGAAAGCAGCTTATGTGCAACCTTCAAGAAGACCTACTGATGGAAGATATGGAGATAATCCAAATAGACTTCAACATTATTACCAGTTTCAGGTTATAATAAAACCTTCTCCGTTAAATATTAAAAAACTTTATTTAAATAGTTTGTCACTAATTGGAATAAATCATAAGGACCACGACATTAGATTTGTTGAGGATGATTGGGAAAGTCCAACACTTGGAGCCGCAGGTTTAGGATGGGAAGTGTGGTGCGATGGAATGGAAATATCTCAATTTACATATTTTCAACAAATGGCAGGGTTCGAGTGTAAGCCAGTATCAGTTGAAATAACTTATGGTTTAGAAAGAATATGCATGTTTACTCAACAGAAAAAAAATGTGTATGACTTAATTTGGAACAACGAAGGTATAGAGTACAGAGAGGTTTTTCATCAAGCAGAAAAAGAGTTTTCAGCATATAATTTCGATTATGCAAACACAGAAAATCTTTTAAAGATTTTTGATATGTTTGAAAATGAGGCAAAATTACTTGTTGAAAAAAAAATATCTCTTCCTGCCTACGACCAATGTTTGAAAGCAAGTCATGTATTTAATGTATTAGATGCACGTGGAGCAATTAGCGTTGCTCAGAGAGCAGAATATATCGGGAGAATAAGAGAAATAACAAAATTAGCAGCAGCAATTTGGGTAGATACACAAATATAAAATGTCAGAATTTTTTTTAGAGCTTTTTAGTGAAGAAATTCCTGCTAGTCTTCAAAAAAATTTAAGAGAAAAAATTCTTGAAGATTTCAAAGTTTTATTTGAGAACAAATTCATAAAATCAAAAAAAAATTTTTCATTGTCATCTCCAAATAGATTGGTGATTGTTTTTGATGGGCTAGATAATCAAATCGAGATTAAACCGAAGGAGATTAAAGGTCCCAAAACAAGCGCGCCTGATCAAGCATTAGAGGGCTTTTTAAGGTCGAACAAAATTGAAAGGAAAGATTTAGTTAAAAAAAAAACTGAAAAAGATGAGTTTTATTTTTATAAAACTAAATCAATTAAATTAAAAACACGTGATCTACTTATTGAGTTTATCCCAAAAATTTTGGACAATTATCAGTGGAAAAAATCAATGAGATGGGGAGCGTTTGATCTTAATTGGGGGAGGCCATTAAAGTCAATTTTAGCAGTATTAAATGGAAAAACATTAGATTTTAAATTTCACCATTTAACTTCCTCAAGTTTGACTTTTATAGATAAAGATTTTGAAGAGAAAAAAAAATCTTTTAAAGACTTTAAGACATACAATCAATTTTTCGAAAAAAAAGGTGTTTTTATTGACCATAATAAAAGGCTTAATATGATCAATAAATCCTTCACAAAAATATTGAACAAAAAAAAATTAAAAATAAATCAAAATTTAAAGCTTATTGATGAGGTAGTAAATTTAGTTGATAGCCCAAATATTTTGTTATGTAGTTTTAATAAGAATTTTTTATCAGTTCCGAAGGAGATTCTAACTTTAACTATGGAGACTCACCAAAAATATTTTCCAATTTTTGATTACAATAATGAGATTACTAATGAATTTTTGATTGTTTCAAATAAAAAGGACTCAAAAGGTTTTATTAAGATTGGAAATGAAAGAGTTGTAAATGCAAGATTAAGTGATGCAGAATTTTTCTGGAATAAAGATAAATCTCAAAATTTAGTAAAAAAAGTATCAGAATTAAAATCAATGAACTTCTTTAAAGGTCTCGGAAATTATTTCGAAAAAGTACAACGTATGAGAAAACTTGGAGGAATGATATCAGACGAATTGTTAATAAGTAAGGAAAAAGTAGAGTTATCTACTTCAATCTGTAAAACTGACCTAACATCCGATCTAGTTGGTGAGTTCCCCGAACTACAAGGTATAATGGGTGGATACTTTTCTAAACATCAGGGGTTTGATAGAGATATTTCTCTCGCAATAACAGAGCAATATTTACCTGTTGGTCTTCACTCTAAGGTTCCAAAAAAACCATTCAGTATTGCTTTGTCTATTACAGATAAAATCGACACATTAGTAGGTTTTTTTGGTATTAACGAAAAACCAACAAGTTCAAAAGATCCATTAGCATTGCGAAGGAGCGCATTAGGTATAATTAGGACCATAATAGAGAATAAAAAAAATTTAAAAATAAATGATTTATTTATTTTTTCCTCACGTTTGTATGAGAATCAAGGATTTAATCTTATAAATAAAAATTTACAAAAGGAACTATATAATTTCTTTAAAGATAGATTTAGATATTATCTAAAAGAAAAAGAGATACGACACGATATAATTGAAGCTACTTTGTTATCATTAACATTAGATAAATTATTTTCATCTTTTGAAAAAGCCAAATGTCTTAATAAAGTAATTAATAATCCAATTGGAAAAAGCATAACATCAAGTTACAAAAGAGCATCAAATATTTTTGAGACAGAGATGAAAAATACAAAAATTGAGATAAATAATATAATTGATTCCGGTATATTTAAGAATGATTTTGAAAAAAATTTATATAAAAAAATAAATGAAATTAAAAAATATTATGCCGACATGAATAACGATGAAAATTATGAGAAATCGTTATTAATTTTAGCTGAATCTCAAAGAGAGATATTTGAATTTTTTGACAATGTAAAAGTCAATGATGAGAATGAAGTATTAAAAAAAAACAGATTGGAACTTATTAATATGTTATGTAAAACATTCCGGAACTTTATAAATTTTTCAAAAATTAAAAGTGAACTATGAATAATCTAATATTTAATTTCAAATCAAAAAATTTAAAAAAAATTAAAAAACCAAAAGAACTTTTGGGTGGAAAGGGTGCAAATTTATCCGAAATGGGAAGAATGGGTTTACCAGTTCCACCGGGTTTTACTATTTCTACAAAAGTTTGTGAGTTATTTTACAATCAAAAAAAAAAGCTGAATTCAAAAATAATTAATTATATTAAAAAAGAGCTCAAAATTATTGAAAAAGATGTGTCTAAAAAATTTGGAAGTTTAAAAAATCCTCTTTTATTATCAGTAAGATCTGGAGCAAGAGTCTCTATGCCAGGAATGATGGATACAATCCTAAATCTTGGATTGAACGATGAAACTGTAATTGCATTAGCAAATAAAACTTCCAATGCAAGATTTGCCAAAGATAGCTACAGAAGATTTATTCAAATGTATAGCAATGTTGTGATGGGTGTTGAAAGTTATCATTTTGAAGAATTAATTGAAAATTTTAAACTAACAAAAGGAGTTTTATTGGATACCGAATTAGACGAAGATGATTGGGATGGTTTAATAAAAGATTTCAAAAATATTGTCCGTGAAAAATCAAATAAAGATTTTCCACAGGATGTTTATCAGCAATTATTTGGAGCAATTAATGCTGTATTTCTATCTTGGGAAAGCAAAAGAGCACAAATTTATAGAAAATTGAACCAAATCCCATCAGAGTGGGGTACAGCAGTTAATGTACAATCTATGGTTTTTGGAAATATGGGAAATGATTGTGCAACTGGAGTAGTTTTCACGAGAAATCCATCAGATGGTGTGAAAGATATTTATGGTGAATACTTAATAAATGCACAAGGTGAAGATGTTGTTGCTGGAACAAGAACACCACAATACATTACAAAAAAAGCAAAAAAGTACGCGAAAGTTAAAGAGCCATCAATGGAGGAATCCATGCCAAAGATATATTCCGAGTTATGTAAAATTTTAATTAAGTTAGAAAAACACTATAAAGATATGCAAGATGTGGAGTTTACAGTTGAAAATAACAAACTTTGGATATTACAAACTCGTTCAGGTAAAAGAACATCTAAATCATCTGTAAAAATAGCAGTTGATATGGTCAAAGAAAAATTAATTTCTAAGAATGAAGCTATTTTAAGAATCGATCCAAACTCTTTAGACAAGTTATTACACCCTACCTTAGATGAAAAAAGTCCTATAAAAGTAATAGCAAATGGACTTCCTGCTTCCCCAGGAGCTGTAAGCGGCAAAGTAGTTTTTACATCGGAAGATGCTGAAAGATTAAACAATATGATGCAAGATACAATTTTAGTTAGGATTGAAACATCTCCTGAAGACATACAAGGAATGCATGCTGCTAAAGGTATTTTAACAGCAAGAGGAGGAATGACCAGCCACGCAGCTGTAGTTGCAAGAGGCATGGGCAGGCCTTGTGTTTCTGGTTCTAGTGAAATTGATATTAATTACGATCAAAAAGTTTTTAAAACATCTTCAGTTGAAATTAAAGAAGGTGATATAATCACAATTGATGGGTCAACTGGACGGATAATTTTAGGTGACGTTCCAACAATTAAGCCTGAAATATCAGGAGATTTTTCAAAGTTGATGAGTTGGGCAGATGATATTAGAAAATTGAAAGTTAGGACAAACTCAGAAACTCCATTTGATACAAAGACAGCAAGAGAATTTGGAGCTGAAGGTGTAGGTCTTTGTAGAACAGAACATATGTTTTTTGATGAAGAACGAATTCTATCAGTAAGAGAAATGATCTTGTCAAAAACAATTGAAGACAGAACAAGAGCTTTGGAAAAATTATTACCTTACCAAAAAAAAGATTTTACAGAAATTTTTAAGATTATGTCTGGCTTACCAGTCACTATAAGATTATTGGATCCACCATTACATGAATTTTTACCAAAATCTGAAAATGAAATTCTTGAAGTTGCAAATGTTCTTGGAGTAGATAAAAAAATGTTAGTGTCAAGAATAGATGAACTTCATGAACAAAACCCTATGCTAGGCCATAGAGGATGTAGATTGGGTATTTCTTACCCTGAAATTTATGAGATGCAGTGTTTAGCAATTTTTGAAGCTCTATCAGATTTAAAAAAGAATAAAAAAAAATCAGCTTTCCCCGAAATAATGATACCTCTTGTTTCAACTGAAGCAGAGATAAAGATCATGAAAGATCTTGTAAATGATACAGCTAGAAAAGTTCAAAAAAAAAACAAACAAAAAATAGATTATTTAGTTGGAACAATGATAGAATTACC
This sequence comes from uncultured Pelagibacteraceae bacterium, assembly GCA_902627045.1. GTDB lineage: Bacteria > Pseudomonadota > Alphaproteobacteria > Pelagibacterales > Pelagibacteraceae > Pelagibacter. The sequence continues at coordinate 4,170 of CACOHP010000015.1, read as the reverse complement.
TAGAGCAGCAATTAAAGCACAAGATATTGCTAAACACGCTGAATTTTTTAGTTTTGGCACAAATGATTTAACACAGACTACTTTTGGTATAAGTCGTGATGATAGTGGAAAATTTCTAAATGATTATATAGACAAAAAAATTTTTTCTATAGATCCATTTGTATCTATTGACGAGGGAGTCAAAGATTTGATTGAAATAGCAGTAGCTAAAGGAAAAAAGCAAAATAAAAAAATTAAATTAGGTATTTGTGGCGAGCATGGTGGAGATCCTAAAAGTATCAATTTTTGTGTTAGAGCTGGTTTGAATTATGTTTCATGCTCACCATATAGAGTACCTATTGCAAGATTGGCTGCAGCTCAAGCAGAACTTCAAAAAAAAATTAGCATTAAGTAAATTTTCGAGTATCTTTATTTCTAAAATTCATATAGATATTTTTTGCATTATCATAAGTATCTTTTGCATAATTAATACTTAATCTCTTTTTATTGGAATTTTTAAAATAATTTAAATCTAATTTTTCAACTTGATTGAGATTAATTTTTTCTTGTAACATCTTCACATAATTTGGATTTGTTAATTCTTCATAGATTATAAAAAAACAATTATTATAATTTTGGTATTTCTTGAAGATATTTTTGTAAAATAAACACCACTGTTCTAACCAGTAATCAATTTTATTTAGATCCTGATGATTAATAGGGTTGTCCCATGGCTTGTGATTAAGACCAAATTCATTATGACTAAGATAATTCATATATCTTCTAATAAAATCATCCTTTTGTTGTAATTGAATAAAATGAGCGTGTTGATTTAAAAGAGAATATGCATGTTGTAAGGGTTCTCGTATTGGGATCAGAAAAATTGAATTAGGCAGTATTGATTGGATTAAGTCTATTCTTTTATAATTAAGATTATTTTTACTTAAATATTTAATTTTATTTTCAGATAATAATATTAATTGAAGATAATTTAATAATTCATTTTTAATAAATTCTTCATTATTATCAAAAAAAATTTCGTCAAATGCTTCAGGACTATTGATGTCAAAATTAATACCGTCACCATGTGCTCTTTCTTTGCTGGGAGTGTTTTTTTTATTGAATAATTTTGAGAAATTAGGTGAGAGTATAAATGGCATATTTTTATACGTTAAAGAAGCATACTGATTAGTAGAATATAAAAAATTTAATAAACTAGTCGTACCTGACCTTGGAAGTCCAGTTATGAAAATATGTGATTTATTTCTTAAGTTTTTATTTTTTAAATGAATTTTTTTTTCAATTTCAAATAATGTTTTATTTATAATTTTTTTACTTAATACTAGGTCATGTAGAAACTTTTGAATAAAGTTATAATTTTGCATAAAGTTTTTTTCGTATTAAATGATAAGTTAGAAAAATTATACTTAGTTCTATAATACCAAAAATAGATATGACAAAATTTAAATATGAATTAAATAGTAAATTTAAAATTATTATAAATATGATAATAGAAATAAGTATAACAACTATCTTTATCGAGACTAAAAATAATTTTTTTGAATAATTAAATATCAATTTTTCTTTTCTAAAATCAGATACTCTTTTATATTCAAATAATCTTAATATTTTTTGATAAATTCTTAAGTTAGATTTAATTATATTTATAAATTTAATGTATCTTATAAATTCATAGATAATTATTGAGGAAAAAACTAATAATATATGATTAATCAATTTTATTTTGCTGTTTTTCTTTTTCTGCTTTTCTTTTTTTAAGTAATCTCTTTATTGGAAACCATATTAATCCAAATAGTGCTGCAAAAATAGCAACAATGATACCGATTGTTGCTGCAATAACACCGCCTCCAACGCCGGGTCCTACATAAGCAAATGAGGATGTGGTAATCAAGCTAAGAATAAATAAAAAAGGTATAAATTTTAACATTTTTTATTTTGAACTAATGATTTAAACTTTTCAATAAATAACTCATCTTCAATAATTCTACTCCAAAATAAACGACCAATATCTCCATTTTTATCTTTATTAACAAACTCCCATTCTTTTTCACCTTGATTATTAAATAATATTAATCTTCCATGTATAGTTTCTTCTACCATCAAAGATCCATCATTTAAAATCTCATGTAAGCCGTTAGTTTCAGTTTTAAAATTATTTTGTTTTAACTCATCGTTGAATAATCTTTTAAATTCTTTATTTTCAAAATTGTAAATTAAAATTTCTGAATATTCATTATTAACAATAAAATTGTTGTTATTAAAAATTGATATTTCATTATCTGAAATAATATCAGGATCATGTTGAGCAGCAAAAGGTCCGGTAATATAATTAATAACTTTATTTGTCATTGGTCTAAAGTGTATTATGGCATTTTGCTCTCTTATACTAATAAATAAGTCGCCTTTGTTCCAATATTTGGTATTTTGAAATGCAGGTTGAATATCATTTAAATGTATAGGATCAAAATTATTTACAACATAGTTATTTAAAACAAAATTATCTTGAACAATATTATTTTCTATTAAAATTTCAGTTATACTTTTACTGTAAAGAATTTTACCATCTGTATTTATTTTAATAATGGCATCATCTGAGTAATTTTGAATAGAATATTTTTTAACATATTTTGATTTAGGGTCCATACTTGCTATTGCCCAAATATCTCCATTGTGATCTAAATTTAGACCATGATGAAACATCTCTTCATCATTAATCCATTGTAAATTTGAACATAAATCAATTTTAAAAATTGGATAAAATTTACCAAAACTTATCATAGATCCATCATCAAGCACTAATGGATGATCATATCTAAATCTTCTAGTAGTTTGATCAATATTAATTCTTGGAAATTCATTAAGATTTTTAATTTTTTTATTAGTTTCCACAACATCATGCCTGTAAGTATGAATGATTTCAAAGTTATTAAGATCAATTATATCAACGATAGATCTACCTAGACTATGATCATAACGAGGCAGTACTAAAAGAGCATTCCTGTCATTTTCTATAAATTTTTCAAATCTTTTTTTATCTTTATGTTTTCTTAATTTTGGGAGTGCATTAGGATTTAAAAAATTACCATTTTTAAAACTAAGAAATGTATTCATTGGAAACTCTGCGAGAAAAATCACTGGTTTCTGCAAAAATTGATATTTCTTCCCACCATCATAATGATATTTAACTATCGCCCCAAAACCCATCACTCCTATAAAAGATAAAAACAAGACTAGAAATACAGGATAAGTAAAAAATTTTTTCATTAAACTTATTTATAACAAAAATAATGAAGTGGCATAAAGAATTATGCCACTCCTAAAACGTTCTGTTGCCAGGTGCTCTAAAACCCCGTTTGCTTAATTAACAAAGTTAATTAGGCAGCAAGTGCGTAACTTTCGTTAGCAATTATAATTAGCCCTTTACGGAGGAACAATTCCGAACGAAAGAATAGCCTTTAGTCACCCGTCGAATCTAGTTCACCCCCATAAGTTGTAAATGGTGGAGGTGGTGGGTACTGCCCCCACGTCCGCAATGGTTATTACGAAATTCGTTTATCGTCATAGTTGGAAAACCAACGTGTTTAATATAAAAGTAATCTCTAAAGATTCAATAAATTATTCATGAAATTAACTAAAGAACAGCAACAAGAAATTAAAGATCAACAGTCTCAGGAAAATAAAACAAAAAGAGTGACTGTAGGTGAACTAGAAAACATCCTCTATGAGGCATTACCTATTTTAGATCATGGTTTTATTAGAGTGATTGACTATATGGGAGATGATACTTCAATTGTCCAAGCAGCAAGAGTCTCCTACGGTAAGGGTACGAAAAAAGTTTCAACTGACTCTGGTTTAATAAAATATTTGATGAGACACTGGCATAGTACCCCATTTGAAATGTGTGAAATTAAATATCATGTTAAACTTCCAATTTTTATCGCAAGACAATGGATTAGGCACAGAACTGCAAATGTGAATGAATATTCTGCAAGATATTCTATTTTAGATAAAGAATTTTATTTACCTGCGGTAGAAAATTTAGCTGCTCAATCTCAAAGCAATAGACAAGGAAGAGGAGATGTTCTTACAGGTGATCAAGCTAAAAAAGTTTTAGATTTATTAAAGAAAGACGCAGAACAAACTTATGATAATTATGAAACTATGCTTAAT
>CACOHP010000014.1 GCA_902627045.1 uncultured Pelagibacteraceae bacterium | reverse complement strand
ATCTATAAAAACCAAATCGAATTTTTTATTTCTAATTTTAATTAAAGTTTCTAAAGCTGGTTTTATCATAGTTTTTATTTTATGGTTTTGCCCCGCTTTTTTAAAAAAATTTATAGCAATTTTATTTGTCTCTTTATTTTTATCTAAAGCAATAATTTCTCCATTGTCAGGCAAAGCTAATGCCATGGATAATGTACTTAAGCCAGTAAAAGTTCCAATTTCTAATACTTTCTTAATTTTGGAAACTTTAATAATTAAATGAAGAAATTGACATTGTGATATTGATATTTGCATTCTTTTAATATTACCTAATCTTAAATTATAATTTATTATTTCCTTTTGTACCGGATGAAGTTTTAAACCATGTTTTAATATATAATCTTGTAGATGTTTTGTAATATTAAGGTCAGAACCCATAACCCTTATAATTTTTTCTTTAAGATATCATTAATCAATTGAGGATTTGCCTTTCCACCAGAAGCTTTCATAGCTTGACCAACAAAAAAACCAAAAAGTTTTTCTTTACCTTGCTTGTATTCAATTGCTTTTTCTCTGTTATTATTAATTATTTTATCTATCAATTCCTCTAATGCTTTTGGATCACTTTGTTGCTTTAGTCCTTTTTCCTCAACAATTTTTTGAGGATCTTTGTCTCCGTCTAACATTAATTCAAAAACTGTTTTTGCAATTTTTCCTGAAATTGTTCCGTTTTTAATCAAATTGATTAATATTGCTAAATTTTTTGCACTTACAGGGCTTTGTTTTATCTCTAAATTTTTACTATTTAAAACAGCGAATAATTCACTAGTAATCCAATTGACCGCTAGTTTCATATCTTTGTTTTTACCCATTTTTGCTACAACTTCTTCAAAGTACTTTGCTATTTCTATATCGGAAACTAAAATTGTTGCTTCATATGGAGATAACTTAAATTCGTTAATGAATCTTTCCTTTTTATCATCTGGTAATTCTGGTATTTCACTTTTAAGATCATCAACAAATTTGTCAGAAACTTCTAGTGGTAATAAATCTGGATCCGGAAAATATCTATAATCATGAGCATCTTCTTTGGATCTCATAGATCTTGTCTCATTTTTTTTAGTGTCGAATAATCTTGTCTCTTGATCAATTGTTTTACCTTCTTCAATTAGATCAACTTGTCTATTAGCCTCATATTCTATTGCCATTTGCATAAATTTAATCGAGTTTACGTTTTTAATTTCACATCTTGTTCCAAATTCTTTTGTCCCTTTTTCTCTTACAGATACATTGACATCAGCTCTTAACGATCCTTCTTGCATATTTCCATCACATGTTCCCAAATATCGCATAATTGATCTCAATTTTTTTATATATATGCTTACCTCTTCTGGAGATCTCAAGTCTGGTTTACTTACAATTTCCATTAGAGCTACTCCAGATCTATTCAAATCAACAAAAGTGTTTTGAGGATCTAAATCATGAATACTTTTTCCTGCATCTTGCTCTAGGTGTAATCTTTCTATGCCTACTTCTTTCTGACCATTAGGTAGGTCTAAAATCACCTTGCCCTCACCTACTATTGGATCTTTAAATTGTGAAATCTGGTATCCTTGAGGTAAATCAGCATAAAAATAATTTTTTCTATCAAATACTGAACGTTTGTTTATTTTTGCGTTGAGACCTATGCCAGTTTTAATTGCTTGTTTAACACAAAATTCATTTATTACCGGCAACATTCCTGGAAAAGCTGCATCTACTAAACTTACTTGTGTATTTGGTTCTGCACCAAATTTAGTAGCAGAAGTAGAAAATAATTTTGACTCAGATAATACTTGTGCGTGAACTTCTAAACCTATCACAACCTCATATTGGTTATCTTTTCGATTTATCAGGTATTCTGAATTTTTCTTATTCATTTAATCCACCAGTCGTTAATCTTATTCTTAAATTTTATCTTCTCTTCTATTGCAAAAGCAATGTTTAATATGTTTTGCTCATCAAAAGCTTTACCAATTATTTGTAAGCCTAGGGGATAACCTTTAGAATCATGTCCTGCAGGAATTGATATGCCTGGTAACCCAGCTAAATTAACTGGTACTGTAAATATGTCGTTAAGATACATGGAAATTGGGTCATTTGATTTTTCACCAATTTTAAATGCTGAACTAGGTGTAGAGGGCGTTAAAATTGCATCAACCTTTTTGTATGCTTCATCAAAATCATTCTTAATTAATCTTCTAACTTTTTGGGCTTTTAAATAATATGCATCGTAATAACCTGAAGATAAGACATAGGTACCAATCATAATTCTTCGTTGAACTTCAGCACCAAAACCCTCAGATCTAGTTTTTTCATACATATCGATTAAATTTTCACCATTTGCTCTATATCCATACTTAACACCATCATATCTTGCTAAATTCGAAGATGCTTCAGCCGGAGCAACTATATAATAAGTTGGCAGAGCATAACTGGTATGTGGAAGAGAAATGTTTATAATTTCTGCACCACAATCTCGTAAATATTCAATACCCTTTTGCCAGAGATCTTCAATTTCTTTAGGCATACCATCAACTCTATATTCTTTTGGTATACCAATTTTTTTTCCTTTAATATTATTAGTGAGTTCTTTGCTATAATTGCTTCTTTTGAAATCTATTGAAGTTGAGTCTTTTAAATCAAAACTACTGATCACTTCTTGTAGTAAGGCACAATCTTTAACATTTTGTGCCATTGGTCCTGCTTGATCTAAAGAGGAGGCAAAAGCAACAATTCCATATCTTGAACAACTACCATAGGTTGGTTTTAAGCCAACTGTTCCAGTAAAAGAAGCTGGCTGTCTTATTGATCCTCCTGTGTCTGTACCAATTGTAATCGGTGTTAATTGTCCAGCAACAGCTGATGCAGATCCCCCAGAGGAACCGCCTGGAACTAAATCTTTATCAATAGGATTTTGGACATTGCCAAAAAAACTAGTTTCATTTGAGGAACCCATCGCAAATTCATCACAATTTAACTTACCTAAAAGAATAGCACCTTCATTCCAAATATTTTCTGTCACCGTAGACTCATATGTTGGTACAAAATTATTTAAGATTTTGCTACCAGCAGTTGTTTTAACATTCTTTGTGCAAAATAAATCTTTAATGGCCATTGGAATACCGGGTAATTTTAAATCTAAATTGGGTTTTTGATCAAATTTTTTTGCTTTATCTAAAGCAGATGTGAAGTCTTCAGTAATATAAGCATTAAGCACTTTTGATTTTTCAGATCTTTCAATAAAAGCTTTCGTTACTTCTGATGAAGAAAGTTTTTTATTTTTAATACTTTCAACTAATTCTGTTAGAGATTGTTTTGTTATATCTGACATTACTCAATAACCTTAGGTACAACAAAATAATCTTCATTATCTTTAGGAGAATTCTTGATTATTTGTTCTCTGATATTTTTACTTTTAACCTCATCAGACCTTAATTTTAATGTTGTTTCTGCGATAGAGGTTAATGGTTTAACATTTTCTGTTTTTAATTCATTAAGCTTTTCAATAAAATCAAAAATTGAGTTTAAATCACCAACTAATTTTTTAGCTCTTTGCTCGTCGATTGAAATTCTTGATAATTTTGAAATATGTTTTATAGTTTTAAGATCTATGCTCATATGCTATTTAAATATGACGAAAACTATCACTTAAGTTTAAATTATACAATATGGTGACATTAGATGAATTCAAAAAAAAACACTCAGATAAGTGTAGATTAATAGGATTAGACCTTGGATCTAAAAGAATCGGTGTTTCAATATGTGATGAGAAGCAATTAATTGCAACACCATTTAGGACTATTATCAAAACCTCTTCTGAAAAACTAATAATAGAATTAAAGGAAATTGTTAAGGAGAATAGTATAGGAGGCATCATAATTGGAAATCCTCTTAATATGGATGGTTCATCGGGCAAATCATCTCAGTCAATTAAAGACGTTTCTAAAAACATAGAAAAAAATATTAATATACCTATTTGTTTATGGGATGAAAGGTTATCAACAGTTGGGGCTTTTAATTTATCAAGCCAATTGGACATAAATGTTACAAAAAGGGAAAAAAAAATTGATGAGAATGCAGCTGCATTTATATTGCAGGGTGCAATTGATTTTTTGAATAATTAGTACTTGCTATTGGTAAGAATTATAGTTATAGAGTTGGTTTTAATGGCAATACCAACTAATAAAGCTATTAAAATTTCTCAAAAACATTTGTTAGGAATCCAAGATTTATCAATAAACGATGTAAGTTTAATACTTGATGAAGCTAAAGACTTTATAAAGGTTAATCAAAGTAAAAATAAAAAAATAGATGTGCTAAAAGGCAAAACTCAAATAAATTTATTTTTTGAGCCATCTACAAGAACACAGAGTTCTTTTGAACTTGCAGGAAAAAGACTTGGGGCTGATGTTATGTCTATGAATATTAGTAATTCAGCCATTAAAAAAGGTGAAACTTTAATTGATACTGCAATGACATTAAATGCAATGCATCCAGATATTATTGTCATTAGACACCAAGATTCTGGTGCATGTAATTTACTTTCACAAAAAGTTAATTGTGCGGTTTTAAATGCAGGTGATGGTAGACGTGAACACCCAACACAAGCTTTGCTTGATGCTTTAACAATTATTAACCGTAAAAAAAAAATAGAAGGTTTAAAAATAGCAATTTGTGGAGATATACTACATTCTAGAGTGGCTAGATCAAATATCTATTTACTAAATATGCTTGGCGCTGAGGTAAATATTGTTGCACCAAGTAATTTAATGCCAAAGGAAATAGATAGATTTGGTGTGAACCCTTTTACAGATATGAAAAAAGGATTAAAAGATTGCGACATTGTTATGATGTTAAGATTACAAAATGAAAGAATGAGTAGCTCATATCTTTCCTCAAATAGAGAATATTATGAATACTTTGGATTAACACCTGATAAATTAGAATATGCAAAATCAGATGCTTTAATAATGCATCCAGGTCCAATGAATAGAGGTATCGAAATAGATACAATTCTTGCAGATGATATTAATAAAAGTGTAATTAAAGAACAAGTTGAACTTGGTGTTGCAGTAAGAATGGCTTGTTTAAAAATATTTTGTACATAAATGAAAAAGCAATATTTTATAAATGCAAATATAGTTGATCCTCATAATTCTATTAATGAAATTGGCGGTTTAATTATTGGAGAAGATGGTAAAATTGAAGCTGTTGGTAAAAAAGTTAATACAAATAATCTTCCAACTCGTGAAAAACCAATAGATTTAAAAGGCAAACACATCTTTCCTGGGTTGGTTGATATGAGAGTTTTTGTTGGTGAACCTGGTTTTGAGTATAAAGAAAACTTCAGAACACTAAGTAATGCGGCTCTTTCAGGTGGAGTGACCTCAGCGGTTACTATGCCAAACACTAATCCTATTATTGATAACGTCTCTATAGTTGATTTTCTAAAAAGGAGAGGAAGAGATAAATCTAAAATTAATATTTTTCCATGTGCCTCTCTAACTAAAAATATTGAGGGTACTAACATGACTGAATTCGGCCTTTTACAAAAAAAAGGGATTATTGCATTTACAGACGGAATTAAAACAATCCAAAATCCAAGATTAATGTCGAGAATTATGAATTCTGCGAAAGATCTTGGATGTTTAATTATGCAACATGCTGAAGATTATGAGCTTGCTAAGAATGGAATGATAAATTCCGGTATTGTGGCAACAAAATTAGGTTTATCAGGTATCCCAGAAATTGCTGAGAGAGTTTTAATTGAAAGAGATTTAACTTTGTTAGAAAAAGTTAAATGCAGATATCATATTTCACAGCTTTCATCACAAAAATCTGTTGAAGTAATTAAGTATAGAAAAGAAATTGTTAAATTTTCTTCGGGTGTATCAATCAATAATCTTTCATTAAATGAGAATGATATTGGTGATTTTAGAACCTTTTTGAAACTCTCACCACCTTTAAGAAAAGAGGAAGACAGATTAGCTCTAATCCAGGGGTTAAAAAATGAATTGATAGATGTAATAGTGTCTGATCACAAACCTGAGGATGAGGAGTCAAAAAGACTTACTTTTGCACAAGCAGCAACTGGTGCGTCAGGAATTGAGACTCTGTTATCGTTAAGTTTAGAACTATATCATAATGGGTCACTTAAATTAGAAACTATAATTAAAGCTATGACTTCAAACCCAGCAAAAATTCTTAAAATTGATAAAGGCAATCTGTCAATTGGTAATGATGCCGACTTTTGTATTGTCGACTTATATAAACCCTGGATTGTAAAAAAAGAAAAACTAATATCAAAATCAAAAAATACATCAATAGAAGATAAAAAACTCCAAGGTAAAGTTACAAATACATTTGTAAAAGGAAAAGAATTATTTAAGTTATAATATGGAAATTTTAATTGTTGGTATTATTTCGTACCTAATGGGATCAATTCCATTTGGTTTATTATTAACAAAAATCTTTTTAAAAAAAGATATTAGAGAAATAGGTTCCGGAAATATAGGTGCCACAAATGCTCTTAGAACAGGGAATAAAATCATTGGTTATACAACTTTAATTTTTGATATTCTTAAAGCTATCATTCCAGTTATTTATGTTAAAATTTATTTTCCAGAATTAGTTTATGTATCTTCACTTTGTGCTTTCTTGGGTCATGTTTTTCCTATCTGGTTAAAATTCAAAGGTGGTAAAGGTGTTGCGACTTATTTAGGAATTTTATTTGCATTAAATATTTATTTGAGTTTAATCTTTATAATTTCTTGGCTTGTAACATTTGGTCTTTCTAGATATTCATCGTTAGCTTCATTAGTTGCATCAATTTCTATTCCGATATATTTGTTATTTTCATCACAATTTAATCAAGTGATTTTTTTTACTATTATGTTTATTTTGATATTTTTTACTCACAGAGAAAATATTAAAAGATTGAAAAATAAAGAGGAAACAAAGACAAAAATTTATTAATTTGACTATCTAACTCATTTGAGTAGTTTGTAGTTAATGAACTTGGTGATTGTAGAAAGTCCTGCTAAAGCAAAAACCATAAATAAATATTTAGGTGATGATTATAAAGTTTTAGCAAGTTATGGACACATAAGAGATTTACCCTCAAAAAATGGTTCTGTTGATCCTGATCATGACTTTAAAATGGAGTGGGAAGTAGACAGTTTTTCAAAAAAATATCTTAAAGAAATTACTGATGCAGCGAAAGACTCCTCTAAAATTATCCTTGCTACTGATCCTGATCGTGAAGGTGAAGCAATAGCATGGCATGTAAAAGAGTATTTAAATGAAAAAAAACTTTTAAAAGATAAGGAAATTGAAAGAGTTGTCTTTAACGAAATTACAAAAAAAGCTGTGTTACATGGTATTGATAATCCAAGACAAATTGAACCTTTGTTAGTAGATGCTTATATGGCTAGACGAGCTTTGGACTACTTAGTTGGTTTTAACATTTCGCCTATTCTTTGGACTAAATTACCAGGCTCAAAGTCTGCTGGGAGGGTTCAATCTGTAGCATTAAAGTTAATAACTGAGAGAGAGCATGAAATTGAGTCATTCAATCCAGAGGAATTCTGGACCTTAAGTGTTAAATTCAAAGATAAAAACAATCAAATTATAACTGCTAGTATAAGTCAACTTGAAAACAACAAAATTGAAAAATTTTCTTTTAAAAATAAAGAAGAAATAAATAAAGCTATATCAATTATTAATAAAAAAAAATTTAGCATTACTGATATTTCGAGTAAAATTATAAATCGAAATCCCTCAGGGCCTTTCACAACATCTACACTGCAACAAACAGCCTCAAGTAGACTAGGTTTTGGAGCATCAAGAACAATGCAAATTGCGCAAAAACTTTATCAAGGGATAGAAATAGACGGAGAAACTATAGGTTTAATTACATATATGAGAACTGATGGAACAAATTTGTCAAAAGATGCAGTTTCAACTTTTAGAGACTATATTAAAAAAGAAATTGGTAATGAATATTTACCTGAGAGCTCTCTAAACTATTCAGGAAAAAAAGCTAAAAATGCACAAGAGGCTCATGAAGCAATAAGGCCTACAGATATAATTAGAACTCCACAAAGTGTTAAAAAATATTTAAGCACTGATCAAAATAGATTATATGACTTAATTTGGAGTCGAGCTTTGTCTTCTCAAATGTCATCTGCAAAATTTGACAGAAATACAATTACTGTATCTTCTGATAATAATGACACAGTTTGTAAGGCTAGTGGCTCTGTTCTCAAATTTGACGGGTTTTTAAAAATCTATAACAATCAAAATAAAGATGATGATGAAAATATATTACCAGCTATGACAAAAGGTTTAGTAAATATTGAGTCTTTGATAGATGAACAACATTTTACACAACCCCCACCAAGATACTCGGAAGCAAGTTTAGTAAAAAAACTCGAAGAGCTTGGAATTGGTAGACCATCAACGTATGCAAGCATTATCTCTACCATAGCTAACAGAGGATACGCAGAAATAGTAAATAAAAGGTTTTTTCCTACAGATAGAGGAAAATTAATTTCTGCTTTCTTAGAAAAATTGTTCTCAAGATATGTAGATTATAATTTTACTGCAGGATTAGAAGATCAATTAGATGAGATTACCTCTGGTAAAGAAAGTTGGATTAAAGTTTTAGAGTTATTTTGGAAAGACTTTAATAACAATGTTTCTGAGGTAAAGGAAAAAAGGACTAGAGAGGTTTTAGATTTACTTAATGATAGTTTGGGTGAGCTCATTTTTGATAAGGATAATGAGGGAAATATAGTCAGAAAATGTCAATTATGTAGCAATGGCACACTCAGTTTAAAAAATAGTTTTAGAGGAGGAGCTTTTATAGGATGTTCAAATTATCCTGATTGTAAATTTACAAGGCCATTATCTAAAGCAAAAGCTGCAGCTCAAGCTCAGCTAGCAGAACCAAAATTTATTGGAAAGCATGAAAATGGTAATGATATATATTTAAAAAATGGAAGATTTGGACCCTATCTTCAATATGAAAAAATTTTAAGTGAACAAGAACTAGAAGAAAAAACAAAAAAAAAGAAAAAGAAAAAAAAATCTAAAACTGAAGTCAACGAACTCTTAAAAAATGTATCTATTCCTAAGGGTTTAGATTTAAAAGATATTGATTTAGATAAAGCTCAATTCTTATGCTCTCTGCCAAAATCTTTAGGTCTCAATCCAGAAAATCAAAAAGAAATAACATTAAACACTGGAAGATTCGGTCCCTATCTGAAATGTGAAAATAAATCAGCGAGAATTGAAAATATCGAAGAAATTTTTTCTATTGGCCTAAACAGGGCAATAACTTTAATTGCGGAAGCTAAACCAGGCCGAATGTCATCATCTATAATAAAAGACTTAGGTACGCATCCTGAGGATGGCAAACCAGTTAGAATTATGAAGGGACAATATGGTCCATACATTAAATACAAATCACTTAATGCCACAATACCAGAAGAAAAAGATCCTAATGAGCTAACTATGGAAGAAGCATTAATTTTAATTGAGAAAAGAAAAGAATACGATAGAAATAAAAAAAAGAAAAAAAAATAAAAGAAATGAAAAAAAAAATATTATTTAAATCACTTTTTATTTTATTAATCTCAACTTCTTTATTTGCAAATGAGACTGACTGTAGTCAATTTGATAAACTAAGTGCAAAATATATTGAGTGTACTGCAAAAAAACTTAAAACGAGCACAGGTGAAAAATTAAGTGCGGGTAAAAAAAAACTTGATAAATCTTCATTAAAAGATACTTGGACAAAATTTAAAAGCAGTAAAAACGGTAAAGAATTTATAGAAAAACTAAAAAAATGACAATTAACGATCGAATTAAAGAATTAGATATTATATTACCACAAGCTAAACCGCCAGTTGGGTCTTATGTGGCTACTAAAATTACTGGTAATTTGTTATTCATTTCAGGTCAAATATCTGTTGATGAAAATGGTAAACTGATCAAAGGTAAAGTTGGAAAAGATTTGTCTGTGGATGATGGTTATAATGCTGCGAAAAGATGTGGTTTGAGCATTGTTGCACAAGCAAAAGAGGCTTGCAATGGAGATTTATCCAAAATCAAATCGTGCATCAAACTTACTGGATTTGTTAATTCAACAGATGACTTTACAGATCAGCCCAAAGTAATTAATGGAGCTTCAGATTTAATAGCATCAATATTTGAAAAGGCTGGAATGCATACAAGAGCAGCTATTAGTGCAAATAGTTTGCCTTTAGGTGTTTCAGTTGAGGTAGATGCAATATTTGAATTAAATTAAATTACCTTCCAATACTGGTATAATCTATTTTTAAATTTCTCATTTTATAATGAGAATAGATATTTCTCATATCAAAAACTTTAAAATTCTTTTTTTTTACGAGTTTTTTAAAGTTTAATAACTTAAAAGCATTCCACTCAGTGTGAATAATTATAAGATCACTTTTGATACAAGCTGAAGAAATATTGCTATAGAATTTAACATTTTTTAATTTATCAAATTCCATTTTTCTACCTGAGGGGTCATAATATCTAATTTTGCTACCTTTCTTATTTAAATAATTGATCATTGGAATACTTGATGCCTCCCTCATATCATCGGTATTAGGTTTAAAAGTTACACCTAAGAATGTAATAATTTTATTCTTAAGCTTATTGTTCAAAATCTTATCAATTCTCTTTGTGAGTGTTATTTTTCTTTGATTGTTAGATTTTACAACGCTTTTTATTATAGAAAGATCAGTTTTATATTTTTCAGCAATATCAATTAAAGCTCTTGTGTCTTTTGGAAAACACGAACCTCCATAAGCAGGTCCTGCTCTTAAAAATCTATCACCAATTCTTTGATCCAAACCCATTCCAATGGAAATATCTTGAATGTTTACACCAGTTCTTTCACATAAGTTGGCCAATTCGTTTATATAGGAAATTTTTGTAGCTAAAAAGGCATTAGATGCATATTTTATCATTTCAGCACCTCTCCTTGAAGTTTTAAAATATCTGCTAGATTTTTTTATTATAGGTAAGTACAAAGATTTTAAAATTCTATTAGCTTTGCTGCTATCAGTCCCAATAACAACTCTATCAGGATAAATAAAATCTCTTATAGCTTCTCCCTCTCTTAAAAATTCAGGATTTGAAACTACATCTATTAATTTTTTTTTCTTTAAATTTCTTAAAATTTTTTCAATTTTATCGCCAGTTGTTACAGGAACTGTAGATTTTGTTATGATGATCTTGTATTTAGAAATACTTTTTTTTAATTGTTTTGCTACATTAAATACATGTTTTAAATCAGCTGAATTACCTTTTTTTTTGGTAGGGGTTCCGACACAAATAAATATAATATCAGATTTCTTTACTGCCTCATTTAAATCTGAAGTAAAAAATAATCTTTTAGCTGCTCGATTTCTTTTTAATATTTCTTCTAATCCTGGTTCATAAATAGGTACTATTCCTTTATTTAATAAATCAATTTTTTTTTTATCTTTATCAACACAATAAACCACATTTCCTACATCAGAAAAACAAACACCGCTGACAAGTCCAACATAACCAGTTCCTATCATGCATAATTTCATAATTTTGAAATCTCAATTCCAGATTTAATGTAACCACTCATACTTCCGCAGTCCAAATATTTACCGGAAAAATTATGTGCTATAAATTTTTGATTCTCTTTAATTAAAGTTTGAATAGAGTCAGTAATGTGAATTTCACCACCTTTACCTGGCTTTTGTGACAATAATTTTGTAAATATTTTTTTTGGTAAAATATATCTTCCAATTACAGCTTTATTGGACGGCGCCTCTTTAATAGAGGGCTTTTCAATTACATCTTCAATTAAAAAATTGTTTTTATCTATTTTTTTTTTCAATTTATATATACCCCACCTGGACACTGTTTTTTTATTAACATTCATACTCGCCATAACAGATGCTTTATATTTTTTGTGTATTTGAATCATAGATTTAGAGCAGTTTTTTTTTACTATAAGATCATCTGGTAGTAACATCAAAAAAAATTTATCTTTAACAATATTTTTAGTTTTAAGAACAGCATCACCTGTGCCTAGGGGTTTATTTTGATAAACAAATTTTATGATTTTTTTATATTTTAGAATCTTTTTATATTCTTTTAATGATCTAGGGTCTTTCTTTTTTTTGATTATCTTTTTGTAAAAATTATCATTATAAAAATATTTTTTAATCATCTTTTTTTTTTTAGAAATGATAAAAACAACTTCTTTTATCCCAGCCTCAATACACTCATCTAAAATATACTCAATTCCAGGTTTACCATTTATAGGTAAAAGCTCTTTGGCAAAAACACTAGTTAATGGTAATAATCTAGTCCCTAAACCAGCTAAAGGAATAATTGCTTGTTTAATCATTTGAATGTTTTACTTATAAAAATTATTTTATACAAATGAAAATTTTAACCAAAAATAAAGATATAAATAAGGCACTCAAAAAAGTTTCAAGTTTGGGATTTGTTCCAACAATGGGGAGTCTTCATAAAGGACATAAATATTTAATTAATCAATCAAAAAAAAAATGTAATAAAACACTTGTAAGTATTTTTATAAATCCCACACAATTTAATAACAAAAAAGATTATTTGTCTTACCCAAAGAATTTAAAAGAAGATCTTAATATCTTAAAAAAATTAAAAGTTAATTATGTTTATATTCCAAATAAAAAAGACGTCTATTCTTTTAAAAGAAAGAAGGCAGTAGTTTTAAAAAAAGAAAACAAAATACTTTGTGCAAAATTTAGAAAAGGTCATTTTGAGGGTGTTATTGACGTAATGGATAGGTTAACAAATATTATTAGACCAAACAAAATATTCATGGGTGAAAAAGACTATCAACAGCTTCTGTTAGTTAAAAAATTTATTGAAAAAAAATACAAAACAAAAGTTGTCTCATGTAAAACTGTAAGAAATAAAAATAGTCTTGCTTTATCTTCAAGAAATCAATTACTTAATAAAAAAGATTTAATAAAAGCAAGTAAAATAGCTATGGAATTATTCCAATTTAAAAAGTTTCTTAAAAATAACAAAAAAACAAAATATCTTTTACAAAAGAAAACAACATTTTTAAAAAAAAATTTTGGCATTAAGATTGACTACTTAGAAATTAGAAAAAAAAATAATCTTAAATCTTCATCAATTATAAAAAATTCAAAAATTTTTATTGCGTATTATATCAATAAAGTGAGGTTGATCGATAATTTCTAAAGGTAATATGCACCAACACCTAAAAAGGATACGAAACCAATTACATCGGTAATTGTTGTGACAAACACACTAGATGCTATAGCCGGATCAATATTCATTTTTTTTAATGAAACGGGAACAAGTATTCCAAAAAGACCAGCTATTATCATTGTCAAAATCATTGAAATAGAAATTATTAAAGAAAGTTGACTATCTTGAAACCATAATTGAACTATTAATGAACTAATAATAGCAAAGATTATTCCATTCAAAACTCCAATATTAAATTCTTTTAATATATTTTGACTAAAATTATTTTTTGTTAAATCATTTGTAGCTAACGATCTTACTGTCACAGCTAATGTTTGCATTCCAGCATTGCCACCCATCGAAGCTACAATCGGCATTAGAAAAGCAAGCACTACCATTTGTTCAATAGTTGCACCAAATAAACTTATGCACCAGGTCGCAAGGAAAGCAGTAAATAAATTTAATAATAACCAATTAAATCTTCTCTTTGTTTTAGTAAATACACCATCTGTAATTTCTTCATCACCAACACCAGCAAGTCTCAACGTATCTTCTTCAGCTTCTTCTTTTAAAACTGTCAAAATATCATCAGAAGTTATCATTCCAACAAGTTTATTATTTTTATCAACCACACATGCTGAATTTAATCCATAATTTTCAAATGAATTACCTACTTCTTCTTTGTCCATATCCACAGGTACTAAAAAAATTGTCTCCTCCATAATATTAGACATTTTTGTTTCTCTTGGTGTTCGTAAAACTTTAGATGAAGGCACAGTGCCAATTGGTTTAAAATTTTCATCAACAATAAAGATTTCCAAAAATTGTTCTGGCAAATCTTTGTTTTCTCTTAAATAATCAATTGTCTGACCGACTGACCAATTACTTGGTATTGCTGTAAACTCTCTTTGCATTATTCTAGCAGCACTATCCTCTGGATAACTAAGTCCCTCTAGTAAGGCAAAACGATCTTTAGGAGGTAAAGCGCTTAGGATGGAATTTTTATTCTTTTCTTCAACATTTTCTAAAATTGCTATCGCATCATCAGATTCAAGATTTTTTAATATTCTAACAATTGACTCTGAAGATAAAAATTTAATTATCTCTGTTTGAACAGACTCATTTAGCTCCACAAATACTTCTGGATCAATTTTAAAACTGTTTAATTTAATTAAACTTTCTCTATCATTTTCACTTAAATG
>CACOHP010000013.1 GCA_902627045.1 uncultured Pelagibacteraceae bacterium | reverse complement strand
GATTAAAACCAAAAAATTAATTATAATTAAATAATTTTCTAAATTTACACTTATGTAAATTTTATTGCTCAATGCGAAAAATATCAATATTAGTCCAAGTCTGTCAATCACAGTATCTAACCACATTCCAAAACTACTAGTTGTTGTGATTCTTGCTAAAGATCCATCTGCCATATCCAATGCTGAAAAGAACAATAAACATAAAAATACAATAATTTTCGATAGTGTTGTGTCAAATAAAATTAATACAGCCGCTAATAGAACAAATACAATTCTAGACGCTGTTAAATAATTAGCCTTAATGTTGAATTTTTTGAAAATTGGAGCCATGTAATCTCCAAGATGCCTATAAAAAGCTTTAATATATTGCGTATGAATTTTTTTATTATCTTTTTTTAAATTGTCTGAGTTCATTTACAGTATTAATTTCATATAAGTTTTTAAAGTCAAAACTTTTGTTATGTAACGGAATTTTATTTATAGTCTCAGATATGAAACTAAAACAATTTTTATTTCTATTTCTATTCTTAACTTGAAGGCTAATTAGATCAAAAAGTTTTTTTGACATTTTCGCCGAAAATTTTGCTAAACCAAATATTTTTTCTTGATCTTTGTAGAAAAAAAAATTTTCATATTTTGTAATTAAGTTATTTTTAACTCTAACTAGATGCATGTTATTAGCCAATTTGCCAGTTTTTCTCGTACAAATTAAGTTTGAATGTTTTGATCTAAGCATGCTTTTTATTGTTTTATTCGAAAACAAAACATCACAATTTATGTGAAAATATCTCTTATTGTAAATATATCTCTTCGCCAAATAATAAGAATAAGAACTCTCAGTTTTATAAAAAATTTTATTTTCAATAAATACTATATTTAAATGTGCAAATTTTTTTTTAATATAATTCTTTATTAAATATCCTTTAAAACCAATAACTATATATATTTCATTTATGTTGTTTTTAATTAAAATCTTAAGCTGGTGTTCTAAAATTGGAATACCATTAATTTTCACCAAAGCTTTTGGTTTATTTCTTGTGAGATGTTTTAATCTTGTACCAGATCCTGCAGCTAAAATTAATGCTTTAATCATTATGTAAACTATATTAAATAAAAATTATGTTTTTCTCTTTTTTGTTCCGTATCAATAATCATTTTAACTTGACGATAAAATGTTTTTCTAGTTACAGAAGTTAATTTTAATTTATAGGACAAATTATAAAAGGACTTAAATTTGTTCATTAGTTTTGGTTTCTCTTTAACAATATCTCCAAAAAAATGAGCTGCTAAAAAATTTGGGCCGAAAATTTTGAAATTTTTTTGTATCAACTCTTTTTCTTTTTTGTTCATAAAATACTTTTTTCGTAAGCTGATATATTTTTTAGTATATGGAGGGTAAATATCGACATAAAAAATGCCGTTTTTATTAGAGACAAAATTTTTTATATGGGGATCAAATAAAATTTTTTTATTTTTTATAATTTTCAAAATCGGCAATATTCTATTGATTTTATTAAAGAAGTTTTTATCATTTAAATAATTTAATAAATTTTTGCCCTTGTAATCCATCATGCAATAAAATTTATTTTTTTGTATTTTTAAATTTAATACCTTAGCGACAGGTACTCCATTTGAGGATAACGACGAATGATATCTTTTAATTTCATTAAATATCATTTTTCTATTTTTTAGATTTTTTAATTCTTTTATATTTATTTCAAAAAACTTTATTATTTTAGTTTTACCAACAATTTTAAATAAGGTGTTATTAACAGAATATTTACTAAGCTTCATAATTTTTGGATAAGATTGTTTTGATTGATTGAATTATTTGATAACTATATCCATATTCGTTGTCATACCAGATTGGAAATGTAACCATTCTTTTGGTTTTTTTTAAAAATCTTAAATCGAGCATACAAGCACTCTTAGATTTCTTAAAATCTGAACTTACTAAATTTTCTGAATTTATTCTTACACTTTCATTGTTTATAAAATTTTCTAAAAATTTTTTTTTCAAAAATTTATTTTTTAAAGTTAAACTTATTATAGCTGAAGATACAACTGGGAGAGGAGTTCTAAATGAAAAGCATGAAATATTATTCACTTTATTTTTAAAAACTTTTTTCAATGAAAATAATAATGATGATTCCTTAGGTATTAAATTTACCGAACTTGATCTACCTAATGCATAATCCTTCCAATATGTCTCGGGCATAGAAGAGGATGCGGTATAATTATCTGACAAATTTTGATAATTTAGCCATGGATGTAAGGTTGTAATATGACCTGAAATTATTGAATTTTTTTTTAAAAAATAATCAATGATTGGTGCTGTAGCTACTACATCACATATATTCATTGAAATATTTGAATTTTTTTTAATTTTAATATTTTTATCATTTATATTGGGGATAACATATTGATCAATATACTGATTAAAAACATTAGTAAAAAAAAATGGTATCTTAATTTTTTGAGCTATTTTTGCGTTAAGTAATATACCTGATGAGTCAATTACTATATCACAATAATTAGACCAATTTATATCACTTATTTTTTTTTTGGAAAAAAGTTTAATTTTTTGATTTTTGAACAAAATATTCTTCCTTTTATAACTAAATTTTTTTTCTAGCTCATAAGAGCTGTCATGATTTAATAAATAAATAATATTTTTAATATCGGGGTTAATTTCGTTAATTAAAGATAAATTTAATCTTTTATCATTACATATCTGCCTTATTAAATGCCTACCAATTCTACCGGCTCCATTAATACCAACTTTGATAGAATTATTAAAATTTTTCATATTTAATAAGTTTTAAAAAAATTAATATAACATATAGTAAATTTAAATTCATTTAATCTTTTTAAGTTTTAAATCTTTTAATTCATAAATTTTATCACATACTTTCAAGGATGACTTTTTATGACTTACAATAATTATTATTTTATTTTTTTTAAATTTTTTTAACTCTTTTAAAATTTCAATTTCATTTTCATTGTCTAAAGAACTTGTTATCTCATCTAAAATGATAATATCTTTATGTCTAAATAATCCTCTGGCAATAGATAATCTTTGTTTTTCACCTCCAGATAAATTTCTAGAATTAAAATGAATTTTTTTGTTTAATTTATTTTTAAACTTTTTGTAAAATCTTAAATTTAGTTTCTTTATTAGATTTTTTATGTCTTCTTTATCTAATGACCTTATATCTGGTTCAAATGCGATATTTTGATAAGCTGATCCACTAAAAAGATTATTATCTTGGGAAACATAACTAATTTTATTTTTCCATTTTGCACCCAAATCTTTTATATTTCTTTTGTTAAGAAGAATTTTTCCGCTATTTGGCTTTATGAGTCCTAAAATAATTTCAACTAAAGTGGTTTTTCCTGAACCTGATTGGCCTTTAATTCCAATTATATTATTATCATCGAATTTTATACTTAAGTTGTTGATAACTTTATCATTTTTATAGCTAAAAGAAATTTTTTTTAAAATTAAAGAATTCTTTTTTTTTTTAAATGTATTCCTTGGTTCTTTTTGATTTTTATCTATTAAATAATTTCCTTCACCAAGTTTAGCTAGGTTGTTATGAAATTTAGCTAGGTTGCTAGTAAAGTCTATAGATTTTTTTGAAAATAATATAAGTTGTATAGAATTTAAAATTTTTATTCCTGATGGTAAGGTTCTTAAAAGAGCCAAAAAGAAAAAGCTTATTGTTGGGAAAAAATTTTCTAATTTTACCCCTTTAAAATTAACAAAAACTATTGTAAAAATTATGAAAGCAACAAGACTCAATTCAATAAAATTTCTAATAAATAGTGAAAAAAACAACCTATTTCTCTGTGCTATTTGTGTCCTCGCGTTATCAAAACTGTATTTTCTTATAAAGTCCTTTGTTTTGCCAAATATTTTGATTTCTTTTATAAGATTAAAAATTTCATTCAACGATGTCATGCGATTTATATCATGGTGGGTATACCTCTCTCCCCATCTTTTTACAAAAGGGTTGAAAAAAAATTTAGTAAATAAAAAGAGGACAATTAAGACTGTTATTAAAAGAATAGATATTAAAAAATTTTGATATAATAAGACAGATAAGATTAAAAATATTATTAATCCCTCAGTAAATATTTTTACTAAAGCATCTACAGCATTTGCAAATTTTTCAGTTTCCTTAGAAACAAGAACAGAAAATTCGTTAGAATTATGATTTTTAAAATTTATGTAAGGACCATACAAAAAATATTTTAATGCCAATTTCGAATAAAATTTTTGAATACTCGCTTTAAAATCAGCGATTTTAAACCCTAATAAAGTACTTAGAATGAATCTTAGAAAATAAATACTGAGTAAAAATAAGATAAAAGAAATAAAAAAATTAATGAAAATTAAATTTTGATCTACCAAAAAATATTCGAATTTTGTTAGAATGATATTTTCTTTGTTAAAAACAATTAACATAAGCGGAAACAACAAACTAATTGAAATTACTTCAGTAATTATTAAAATTAATGAATAAAAAAGAATCAAAAATATATTTTGTTTTTTAAAAATTCTTAAAGTATTGAGGATAGATGTTATCATTTACCGTAATAAAGCAAATACCAATTTATAAATTCCTTTATCCCCTTTTTTATTGAAATTATTCTCTTTAGTTTTGTAATTTTTCTTGTTTCAGTCATATCAGAAATTGTTTTTTCGATATCACCTTTTTGAAGTTTAAAATATTTAATTTTTGCCTTCTTACCAAGATTATACTCTATTTCCTTTATGAAATTTTTAAGTTTTTCAGGCTTTGTATTTCCAATATTTAAAATTCTGAATGGAGCCGTGCTCAAATTGTTTTTTGGTTTATAACAATCAAAATTTTTATTTTTTTTAGGTATTTTTTTTATTAATATAATTATGTTATCTACTATATTGTCTATATAAGTAAAATCTCGAGTATGATTTCCATAGTTAAAAACAGGAATTTTTTTATTTTGTAAAATTTTTTTTGTAAAAATATGGAGAGCCATGTCTGGTCTACCCCATGGGCCATATACTGTAAAGAATCTTAATCCAGTCATTGGTATGTTGTATAAATGGCTATAGGAATGGGCCATCATCTCATTGCTTTTTTTTGTAGCAGCATAAAATTGGATAGGATGATTACAACTATCTTGAACTCTAAAGGGATTTTTTTTTTGAAGACCATAAACACTGCTAGTGCTGGCAAATAAAAGGTGTTTTATTTTAAATATCCTGCAATTCTCTATGATGTTAAAGAAAGCAATTAAATTATTCTTCAAGTAAATTTCTGGCTTTTGTAAAGAATATCTTACACCTGCTTGAGCGGCTAAATGGATAATATAATCAAATTTATTTTTTTTGAATAATAAATTTGTTTTAACAGAATTAGAAAGATCTAATTTAAAAAATTTGAAATTTTTATTTGATTGTTTCTTAAGAAACTTAATTCTGTCTCTTTTTAGGTTCACGTCATAATAATCATTATAATTATCTACACCTATAACTTTATGCCCTAATTTTGTTAGTTTTAGACTCACATGAAAACCAATAAAGCCCGCCGCACCTGTTACTAAGTATTTTTTCAAAAAGAGATTATCCTTCCATTAGGTTTAAAGTATGATTTGACGTCATAAATAAAACCATCAACTTTTAAATTATCAAAGACTTTATTTTTTAAGTAAGATCTAAAAACATCATGGGCTACTGCTAATATAATCACATCAAATTTTTTATTTGTAATATTTTTTAAGAAATTTAATTTATATTTTATCTTCACTTCATTTACATTTACAAGAGGATCATAAATATAAACTTTATTATTTTTTAATTCTTTAGTTAAGTCTACTATTTTTGAATTTCTAAAATCAGGACAATTTTCTTTAAATGTAAATCCTAAAATTAATATCTCACTTCTTTTATTGTTTAATCTATCTTTTATTTTATTCGCTATAAATTTTGGAACAGAATTATTTGTTTTTCTTCCTGAAAGTATCATTTGAGGATTGAATTTTTTTTTTATTGCCTTGTAAGTCAAATAATAAGGATCTACACTTATACAGTGACCACCTACAAGACCTGGCTTATAGCTATGAAAGTTCCATTTTGTTCCGGCAGCTTTTAGGACTTCAGATGTATTTAGATTTAATCTATCGAATAACATTGCCAATTCATTTATTAAAGCAATATTTAAATCTCTTTGAATATTTTCAATGACTTTTGCGGCCTCAGCTGTTCTAATGCTTGGGGCTAAATGGGTACCAGCTTTTATTATTGATTTATATAATTTATCAATTTTTCTTGCTATTAATTTAGTGGAGCCACTCGTAACTTTAATTACATTTGATAATTTTCTTTTTTGATCACCTGGATTAATTCTTTCAGGACTGTAACCACAATAAAAATTTTTATTAAATTTAAGACCTGAAAATTTTTCTAAAACTGGGACACATACCTCCTCAGTGCAACCCGGATAAACTGTTGATTCATATATTATTATATTTCCCTCTTTTAAAATTTTTGAAACTTCTTTTGATGCATCAATCAATAATCTTAAATCTGGTTTATTTTTTTTATCTATTGGTGTTGGTACCGCAATAATTATAAAATCAGTTTTTTTTACTTTGTGAATATTATCAACAAAATTTATATTTTTTAAAAATCTTAAATCTTTTTTTTTTAACTCTTTCGTTAAATCTATACCTAATTTTAATCTTTTAATCTTTTTCTTATCTTTATCAAAACCATTAACCGAATACCCCTTTTTAAAAAATTCTATCAATAATGGTAAACCTGTATAACCTAACCCAACAATAGTTATTGTTTGATTATTCATCTAACTCCATTTGAAGATCCTCATACTCTTTCATTTTCCTCTTCATAAAATTAATTGTTAATTTTGTTTTTTTTGCTATTCCTGCAGGTGTCAAAACATAAATATAAGAAAATTTGGAAGGATTTTTTTTGAAATTATCTATTTTGACTAACCCTTTTTCTTTAAGAGCTCTTAAACAATAATTTAATTTTCCTAAACTAAATCCCAATTCACTTGCTAGCTGTCTTTGTGTGGAGTTGGGTTTTTTGTTTATTGTTCTTAATATTTGGAATTCCTCATCAGTTTCTTTATTATTGTTCAATTTTTGAAACTTGTTCATTTATTGAACATAGTATATAATTAATACAATTTCAAATATTTTTTATGAATAAACCAATAATATTTATAATAATCGATAGTGTAAGATCGTTCAAAACAGGCTTAGATGACAGAGATAAACTTGCAGTAATGGAAAAGTTTGGGGAAGTCTCAATTGAATTTAAAAATGCGTTTTGCTCTGCACCAAGTAGTATTATGTCTGCATCATCAATGTTCACCGGTATTTCCTCGGCTTTTATAGCTAGAAATTATAAC
Source organism: uncultured Pelagibacteraceae bacterium (assembly GCA_902627045.1). Lineage (GTDB taxonomy): Bacteria > Pseudomonadota > Alphaproteobacteria > Pelagibacterales > Pelagibacteraceae > Pelagibacter. Next base: position 8,110 of record CACOHP010000013.1, on the reverse strand, counting down.
GACTGGAAATTTAATGAAGGAAGCTCAATCGTCTCTTTACAATCTATCTTAATGAAGAAAGGATACGAAATTTTTTCTATAGATAATTCTAAGGAAAGTAGAGAAATGATGCAAACACTAACTTTACCTTTAAGAAAAAAATTTTTTCCCAAAGGATTCTCTCATGCAGATTACTGGACTAACAAAGATATATGTAAAATTCTTGAAAATTTACTGAGTGTTCACAAACCACAAAAAAAATCTTTTTTTATGTTATGGTTTGATTGCAGAGAAGATCCCCTAACTTCACAATATGTAGAAGAAAGTATAAATATTTTCAAAAAGTATAATTTTTATAATGATAGTATAATATTTCTTACTTCAGATCATGGGTACCCTGATCCTAACTCAGGTTTAACCAAGAAAACTATGAAAGGAATTGGTCATGATATGATAGTTACAGATGATAATATTCAAATTCCATTGTATTTAAAATACCCAAATTGTAGTCCAAAAAAAGTTTATTCTTTGGTCAGTAACGTAGATTTCGCACCTACTGTTTTAGATCTTTTAGAAATAGATCAAAACGAATTAAGTAAATTTAGTGAGGGCAAATCCATGTTACAAACAATAAAAAATGAAAATAATAAGATTGTAAATGATAGAACAATAAGGATAGATACAAGATTATTTTCTCAAGACAATAGAATTACCGCCTTACGAACAAAAGAATTTAAATTTATTAATTACGTTGATCAAAAAAAACATGAATTATATGATCTTAATATTGATAAAAATGAGGTATCGCCCTTGGACACCACACAAGAGAAAAATAAAAAAATATTAGATAAATTTATATCAAAATTTAATGAATATGAAAAAAAAATTAATGGTTACCATAAAAATCAAATTATTAAAAATTTAAAAAATATAAAAAATGAAATTATTTCTTGTAATAGTATATTTATTAATAACAAAATACCAAAAGAACTTTTAAGAATTATTGTAGAATCAATTAAATCAATTAATCCAAAAATTAAAATTTATTTTCCAAAGGAATATGATTTATTTATACCAAATGTAGAAATTTACGATAATAAAGATGATAAAAAAAAATATTATTTTGATTATATTTTTTCAATAAAAGAAAAAACATTTTTTTCATTTGTACCTAAAAATTTTTTAGATGATTATAATATAAATTTTAAAAAAGTTTTCTATTTTGATTTTGATATGAAGAAATATAGTCCTTTTATAAGCAAATGGTTCTGGCCAATATGGAAATACAGCCTAAATAAACGATTTTATAAAGATGAACCAAAATTAATTTTGATTGATATTATTAAGATATTTAAAACTGTTTTTTTAAAATATTTTTTAAAAAAAGAAAATAAAATTGATATTTATCAACAAAAACAACTACGAGACAGAGTTTTATTAAATGAAAAAAATAAATAAATTTAAAATACCAAATTTTAAATATCCACTATTTAAAATTAATTGCCCTAAAAATATTGGTATGAAAATTGAAAAAGCTATGAAAAATGGAGAAGTAACTGAAGGAAGATTTTCTGAAAATTTTGAAAAAAATTTCTCTAAAATTTTTGAATTAAATCATAAAAAATGCGTATTAGTCAATAGTGGAACTTCGGCATTAACTTTAGCATACAGACTTATGGATTTAAAAAAAGGTGATGAAGTAATTTCGTCTCCTATGACATGTCCTGCAACGAATGAGCCTTTATATAACTCAAATATTAATGTTAGATTTGCTGATATAGATAGATACACCGGAAACTTATGTCTCAAAAGTGTCAAAAGATTAATAACAAAGAAAACTAGAGCAATTATAGTTGTTCATTGGGGTGGGCAACCATTAGATATTGTGGGACTAAAAAGAATTACAAAAAATAAAAATATTAAAATTGTAGAAGATGCAGCTCATGCCTTAGGTGCAAAAATTAATAATAAGTTTATTGGACATCATAGTGATTATGTTTGTTTTTCTTTTCAGGCTATTAAACATATGACTACTGGCGATGGTGGTATGTTAGTGTGTAAAAATTTAAAAGACTCTATATTAGCAAAAAAACTTAGATGGTTTGGAATAAGCAGAAATTATAATGGAAACAAATGGAAACAGGATATAAAAATTTCAGGTTATAAATTTCACTTAAATAATTTAGCATCAATAATTGGAATTGAACAATTAAAAACTATTAAAAAAAAAATTAAACAGCATAAATTAAATGGAAAATATCTTGACGCAAACATAAAAAATCCAAAAATTAAATTAATACGTAGACTAAAAAATTCAGAGTCTGCTTATTGGATTTATTCAATTCTTGTTGATAATAAAAATAAGTTTAAAAAATTTATTAATAAAAAGGGTATCAGGTGTGACGAAGTCAGTTTTAGAAATGATAAATATACTATTTTTAAAAAGTATAAAAGATCACCTTTACCAGGCACAGATTATTTTGATAAGCACATGATAAATATACCTGTAGGCTGGTGGATTAATAATAAACAAATCAAATATATAGCAAATAAAATTAATGAATATAAATAATTACAAAAAATACAATTTTCAAAATTTAAAAAGTGGAAAACAAACTTATTGTCAAATTAGTGGCAAAAAAAATCTTATTGATGTTATTGATCTTGGAAACCAACCATTAGCTGATACATTAATTGAGAAAAAAGATTTAAACAAAAAAGTAAGAAAATATCCCTTAAAATTATTAAGAAGTCCAACTCTAGGATATGCTCAATTGAGTTATGTGGTTCCAGGGAAAAAAGTTTATCATCCTAACTATCCTTACAGACCAGGTATAACAAAAGAGATTTTGATGCATTACAATGATCAAGTCAAAGAGAATATTAAAAATCTTAATTTACAAGATGGAAATTTAGTTGTTGATGTAGGATCAAATGATGGAAGCCTATTATCATATTATAAAAAATTTAAAATGAATGTTGTTGGCATTGAACCAACAAATATTGCTAACATAGCAAACAACAACGGAATTTTTACAATAAAAAAATTCTTTGATTATTCATGTTCAAATCAGATTGTAAAAAAATATGGTAAAGCTAAACTGATTACTTCAACAAATGTTTTTGCTCATATGTCAACCCTCCACGATGTAATGTTGGGAGTAGTAAATTTGCTAGATAAAAATAGCTATTTCATTATAGAGAACCATTATATAAAGGATATTCTTGAATATAATCAATATGACTCCATTTATCACGAACATATTAGAAATTATTCTTTAAAATCTTTAATCTATTTGTTTAATCAATATAGCCTAAGAGTGATTGATGCGATAGTAGTAGATAGATACAACGGTTCAATTAAAGTTACTGCAACAAACAATCCTCATAAAAGAGTAAATAAAAGAGTTAAAAGTCTCTTGAAAAAAGAGGAGGCCAGTGGAATCTATGAAAGTAAAATTTGGAATAATTTCAAAACAAATATTATTAAATCTAAAGAAAGCTTGAGAAAAATATTAATTGACTTAAAAAAAGAAAAAAAAAGGGTTGTTGGAAATTCGTGTCCAGCTAGATGCAGCACATTACTAAATTATTGCAATATTGGCGTGGAATTGATTAATTATATAGCAGAACAACCTGCATCTTTAAAACTAAATAAATACTTACCTGGTGTAAATTTACCAATTATAAACAATGATATACTATTTAAGGAACAACCTGATTATGTTCTTATATTAGCTTGGCACTTACATAAGCCTATAATTAAATTATTAAAATCAAGAGGATTAAAATCTAAGTTTATTGTCCCACTGCCACAACCAATAATCATTTAATGAACCATATAATTAAACATGACTGCATTGAAATTTACGATGAATACAAAAAATATCTTAAAAAATTAGCTGGAAAAAAAATTTTAATTACAGGTGGGTCAGGATTTTTGTTAAGTTATTTTGTATATCTATTAATATATTTTAATCAGAAAAATAAAAAAAAAATTAATATTCACGTTGTTGATCAAAATATAAAAAAATTCTTAAATTTTAAAAAAGATAAAAACTTAAAATTTATTAAATCTGACATAAATAATTTAAAAAAATTTGATAAAAATTATAGTTATATAATTCATGGAGCTTCAATAGCTTCTCCAGTATTTTACAAAAAAAAACCTCTTGAGACAATTTATTCTAACATAAATGGTTTGGTTAGTATTTTGGAGCAGTTTAAATTTTCTAAAAAACTTAAATCAATAATTTTTATGAGCTCAAGTGAAATTTACGGGGATCCGGACAATAAAAATATACCAACCAAAGAAACATATAATGGAAATGTTTCTTGTACTGGGCCAAGAGCTTGTTACGATGAATCAAAAAGATTGGGAGAAACTATTTCAACCACTTTTTATAATAAATTTAAAGTTCCGATAAAAATTGTGAGACCTTTCAATGTTTATGGACCAGGGCAAAATTTAGAAGATGGTAGAATATTGCCAGATATCATGAGCAGTATAAAAGGGAAAAAAAATATTCATTTATTTAGTAATGGAAAACCAACTCGATCGTTTTGTTATATATCTGATCAAATAAGAGGCATAATTGAAGTATTGATAAACGGAAAAAATGGAGAGGCGTATAATATTGGAAATACGCATGAAATTTCAGTGCTTAACTTGGCAAAATTAGCAATAAAACTGTCTAAAAATAATTTAAAAGTAATACTTAAAAAAAATGTAGATAAAACATTTAATACAGACTGCCCCAAAAGAAGATGTCCAGATATTAAAAAAATGTACAGTTTAAATAAATGGAAACCAAGTGTAAAACTAAAAATAGGTTTGCTTAGAACGATAAATTATTATGAACAGGAAAAATAAATGAAGGTAGTAATTCTTGCTGGTGGCAAAGGAACCAGATTAAGTGAGGAAACAAATTTAATTCCTAAACCAATGTCCCTTATTGGAGATATGCCGATAATATATCATATTATGCAAAATTTTAGATATTATGGTTTTAATGAATTTATTGTTTTGGCAGGATACAAAAGTTTTAAAATTAAAGAATTTTTTGAAAACTTTTACAGATATAACTCTGATATTCAAATTAATTTGAAAAATAAGAAAAAAAAAATTTTGAATAAATCTACAAACAATCTCAATGTCAAAATTATTGAGACTGGTTTGGATACCTTAACAGGAGGGAGAATCTTAAGAGCAAAAAAATATATAGGTAATGGCGATTTTTTTTTAACTTACGGAGACTGCGTTTCAGATATAGATATTAATAAATTATTAACTTTTCATAAAAAAAATAAAAAAATTGCTACTGTGACTGCTGTAAACCCGCGAACACAATATGGATCGATAAAGATAAAAAAAAATTTAGTTACAAGTTTTAAAGAGAAACCTTATTTAAGTGAAAATTTAATAAGTGGAGGTTTTTTTATTTTTAAATCAAACATTTTTAATTTACTTAAGAATGACACGACCGTTCTTGAGAAGCAACCACTAGAAAAATTAGTATATAAAAAACAACTTTGTGCTTTTATTCATAAAGGATTTTGGCATCCAATGGATAATTTAAGAGATAAAAACAATTTAAACGAAATGTGGGAAAAAAATAAAGCTCCATGGAAAAAATTTTTTAAATGAACATTGGAGTTATAGGTGCTGGTTTTGTTGGATTGGTAACTGCCTCTTGTCTAGCGAGTAATAAGAACCCAGTTACATGTATAGAAATTAATAAAAAAAAAATTAATAATTTAAAATCAAAAAAAATTACTATTTTTGAACCGAATTTAAAAAAAATCTTTGAAAAAAAATTTAATAAAACATTATTTTTTAAAGATAATTATGAAGATATAAATCGGTTTGATATTATATTTATCACTGTAGGGACGCCATATAGTTCAAATAAAGTTAATTTATCTTCCATCAAGAATTCCGTAATGAATATTTTAAAAAATTATAATAAAAAAAAAAAGATAACTATTGTTATTAAGAGTACAATACCACCAGGTACTACTAACTATTTACAAAGTAAATTTTTTTCAAAATTTAAAAATTTAATATTAATTAATAATCCTGAGTTTTTAAGAGAGGGTAATGCGGTTGAAGATTTTAATAAACCAGACAGAATAATTATTGGTACTAAAACAAAAAGGGATAATATATATAAAATACTTAGTTTATATAAATCATTTAAATGTAATAAATTTGTTTTATCATATGAGGAATCTGAAGTTTCAAAATATTATTCTAATTCATTCTTTGCATCTTTAATATCATTTTCAAATCAATTTGCTCAACTATGTGATAATCTTCCAAATTGTGACTTAGAGAAGATCAATAAAACTTTATTATCAGATAAAAGAATTTCAATAAGTAAAACTATTCCAAAATTAGAAAATTATTTGATACCCGGTATTGGTTTTGGAGGAAGCTGTTTTCCAAAAGATGTAGAAGGAATTATAAAAACTTTAAAAAATAAAAAAATTAATAACTCATTTTTAAAATCAATAATAAATATTAACGATGAATCTATGCAACACGGCTTTAAAATTATAAATAAAAATTTTAAAAGAAACTCAAAAATTTGTATTCTTGGTGCTTCATTTAAAGAGAACAGTGACGACACAAGAAAAAGTAGAACATTATATGTGGCCAATAAGTTAAAAGAATTAAATATTGACTTTCAAATAATTGATCCAAAGGTAAAAAAATTAGGAAAACACAAATGTGAACCATTTAGCAAGCAAACAATAAAAAAATATAAAAACTTTATATTAATGACTAAATGGAAAAATTTTGAAAATTTATATAAATTAAATTTTAAAAAAAAAATTAAGATATTAGATTTTAGAAGATTTTTTAAAAAAAATAAATTTAAGTCTAAACACGTAGATCTTATATCGGTTGGGTACAGTTCTTTAATTAAAAAATAAATATCTTTAAAGGGAAATATATAGCATGCAAAAATCCAGTTATTATTAGATAAATAACAAATGTTAACTTTAATTTTTTTGTAATCTCACGAAATAAAAAACTTGCAGAAAAATACAAAAAAATGAATTGAGAAAATATAGAAAATCTAACAAATTCTAAAGTCCCCAATGAAGCTATTGCACAAATTAACAAATGTAAAAATCCAAAGAGTATGATTGAAAAGTGATTTAGGGTTATGCTTTTGTTAATTATCATTTCTCTTATTCCTAAAAAAGAGAGTATAAATAGAATATGAAACCAAACGATAGCGATTTTTTCCAATTCCATGAAAGGTGTGTAATACTTATATAATGGAAATATACCCACTATACCTGATATTAATTGAAGAATTGAATAAAAAGGATTTTTCATCACATCTAAATTTTGAAAAAAACTGCCTATAGAATTAGGATCCCGAATAACATCCGCAGACCTTATAATGGAATAAAGATTTGCTGGACCGTAAAAAAAATACCAATAAGAAAGAACTATAGGCACTGATAAGATCAAAAAAGCAATGATAAGTTTAATTTTTGTTAATTTTTTAAAGATAGTTTTAAATAAAAAATGAACCAAGTAGAAGAAAGTTAAAATTACTCCAAAATTAAACTTAATTAATAAAATTAGTAAAACTGTAGTGAAAAATGTTAACAAAGATGAATAATTAATTTCATTTAAATTTATTTTGACGTATTGATAAAAGGAAACAGCAATCAAAAAACAAACTAAATTTTCAGTAAGATTAAACAAACCAAAAAAAGTAAGTTTGAAGTCAATATTTAAAAGTAAAATAAATATGAATGTTACCCTTGGATCAATTTTTAATTTGCTAAATATTTTAAAAAAAATGATAGAGGTAAATCCAATATAAAAAATGTTCAATATTGCAATGTTTTTTAAACTAATTTCTGGAACTAAAAATTTTATAAAAATATTATAAATTAGGAAAAACAATTCCAAAAAACCCTCTCTAGAGAGGTAAAAATCAAAAATTTGATTAGTTAAAATATCAAATAAGATGTTAAATGAATAAAAATAACTTACGCTATCACTTCCACCTATATCGCCGTGTTCAAAGTTTAGGTTAAATCCAATTTCATAAATGACGAATGTTAAAACTACTTTAATAAAAAAAATTATCAAAATAATATC
>CACOHP010000012.1 GCA_902627045.1 uncultured Pelagibacteraceae bacterium | reverse complement strand
AGAAAACTTGTACCCAAAAAAATGGCAATCAATACATCTCTTAAATAACCAAGTATTCTGCTGATAATAGTATAAAATCCGAAAGTGCCTGTTGACTTAATTAAGTTCATAAATCATATTAGTCTTAATTTTACCCCATTTGTACACCTAATTAAGAAAAATGAAAAAAACAAAAATTGATCATTACACAGATAAAGAAGCTTTAGAATTTCATAAATATAATAAGCCGGGTAAAATTGAAATTACCTCATCAAAAAACATGACTACAAAAAGAGATCTTGCTTTAGCATATTCTCCAGGTGTAGCAGCTCCTGTTAGAGCGATAAGTAAGAACCCTGAGACTGTTTTTGATTACACAAGTAAAGGAAATCTTGTGGCTGTTATAAGTAACGGTTCCGCAATTCTTGGCATGGGTAATTTAGGTGCTTTGGCCTCGAAACCTGTGATGGAAGGTAAGGCTGTTTTATTCAAGCGATTTGCTGATATTGACTCTATTGATTTAGAAATTGATTCATCAGATCCTGATGAGATAGTTAGAAGTATTAAAAATTTTGCTCCAAGTTTTGGTGGTATCAATTTAGAGGATATTGCTGCACCAGATTGTTTTATTATAGAAGAAAAACTTAAAAAGGTCCTTAACATTCCTGTCTTTCATGATGATCAACATGGCACAGCAATTATAACAACAGCTGCTCTACTCAATGCTCTAGATATAAGTAAAAAAAAAATTAATAAGATTAAAGTTGTTGTTAACGGAGCTGGTGCATCAGCAATGGCATGTGCAAACTTATTCAAAAAAAGTGGAGTTCCACAAAAAAATATTACAATGATCGATAGAAAAGGGGTTATTTACAATGGAAGACCAAATTTAAATAAATGGAAATCAAGTCATGCAATAAAGACAAAAAATAGAACTTTGAATGATGCAATTAATAATGCGGATGTATTCTTAGGTTTGTCCGCAAAAAACACTTTAACAAAAGCAATGGTAAAAAAAATGGCGAAAAATCCGATTATATTTGCTTGTGCAAATCCAGACCCAGAAATTACCCCAGAAGAAGTTGAGGAAGTAAGAGATGATGCAATAATTGCAACTGGTAGATCAGATTACTCAAATCAGGTAAATAATCTAATAGGCTTTCCCTACATATTTAGAGGTGCGCTAGATGTAAGAGCAAAAAACAATTAATGAGGAAATGAAAGTCGCCGCTGCGCTAGCAATAGCAAATTTAGCAAAAGAAGACGTGCCGGATGAGGTTGTTGCTGCTATGGGTGGAGAAAGACCACATTATGGAAAAGATTATATAATCCCATCAACCTTTGATCCAAGATTAATCAGCGTTATCCCGGCAGCAGTAGCAAAAGCTGCTATGGAAACTGGAGTAGCAAGAATTAAAATAAAAGATTTTGACGTCTACAAAGATCAACTCAAACAAAGACTAGATCCAACTGTTACAATTTTACAAGGAGTTAATAACTATATTAAGAAAAAACAAAAAAAAGTTATATTTGCCGATGGTGAGGATGAAAATATGTTAAAAGCCGCGATTGCATTTAAAAATTCAAAATTAGGAGTCCCTATATTAGTTGGAAAAGAAGAGCTAATAAAGAAACAAATAAAAAAGATTGGTTACAATGTGGATTTTGATATTGAAATTGTAAATTCAAAGGACAAACAAAAAAGAGAAAGGTATGCTAATTATCTTTTTAAAAGACTTCAAAGAGAAAAGGGAATGTTGGAAAGGGATTGTGACCGTCTTATTAGAAATGATAGAGTGATTTGGGCTTCATGTATGGTTGCTTGCAATGATGCGGATGCAATGGTTACTGGTAATACGAGACGATATTCATCGTCTCTTGAAAAAATAATTCAAGTTGTAGATCCAAGGCCTGGTGAGATCATGTTTGGTTTAAATTTGGTTGTCAATAGAGGTAAAACAATTTTTATTTGTGATACATCTGTTATTGAATATCCAGACCCGAGACAATTAGCTGAAATGGCAAAATCTGCTGCTAGAGTTGTTAGACTTTTTGGTTTTGACCCTAAAATCGCTTTTTTATCACACTCCACTTTTGGACAACCAGCTACAGATAGAACAAAGAGATTAAGTGATGCGGTTGAGATTTTAAAAAAAGATAAAGTAGATTTTAAATTTGATGGAGAAATGCAACCAGATGTTGCTTTAGAAGAAATTTATAAAGAACTTTATCCATTCTCTGAGATTGTTGGAAATTCAAATGTATTGATAATGCCTAGTCAACACAGTGCAGCGATTTCATACAAAATGATTAAATCTATGAGTAGAGCAAAAGTAATTGGACCACTACTTATTGGTTTAGGATTACCAATTGAAATAGCACCATTAAGATCGTCTACATCTGAAATATTAAATCTAGCATCTATAGCTGCTTATTCAGCCGATGTTATTAATTATGATAAATAATTTAATTTTTTTGAATTCTCAAATTATCTACTAGTAATATACTTGCAATTACATTTTCAACATCCATAATTTCATTTGCTTCTTCGATAACCGCATCCTTTTCGTTGGTTGTTGTCGCTATACCATAGATGTAAATTTTTTTCTTATATGTATCTATTTGATAATTAGTTGCTTTTATTTTTTCATTAAATATCAAAGCTGTTCTTAATTGTGAAGTAATAAGTAAATCTTTTGCAGATTGTTTAAAATTAAAATCCTCTTTAATTTTTAAATCATTTTTTACAGACCTTACGCCTTGGGTTTCCCATGCAAGCTTTGTTAACTTGAGTTTTTCTTCTGGATCATCAACTTTACCAGTTATAAATATTCTACCATCTATTACTTTTGTCTTTACTGATAAAAAATAATTTTTATTTACCAATAAAATTCTTGTACTTAAATTTTTTTGCATAATTGAGTCATCTATTTGTGTTCCAAGAGATCTGGGATCTATTGCTACGCTAACCCCAGTTCCAAATATTCCTGTCGATGATACTCCAATACATCCACTTAAAATAAGTCCAATAAGAAAAATTAATATAAATTTAATTTTCATTTTTAATATCAACACAATATTTATAAATTATTTTTTTTGAAACTGGATTATTTTGATGAATAAGGTTCGTAATTTCTTTTATACTTAGTTTATTAATCATTTTTTTAATAGTTCTTTTATCTGATTCATTTAATTCCAGCGAATTTTTTTTATTTAATTCTTCTGAAATTACGATTGTTAGTTCACCTTTTAAGTTTATTTCAAAGGGTTTTAATTCATCAATATCTAATCTGATGAATTCCTCGTATAATTTTGACATTTCTCTACAAATTAAAATTTTCCTACCTGAAAATTCTTTTTTTATATAAGGTATTATTTTATTAATTTTTTTGGCTGAAATGAAAAAAATAAGAGAACTATCTAATTTTTTTGTTATTTCTAAGATTTTCAATATTTCATTAATTTTTTCTGGAAAAAAACCATAGAAAAAAAATTTATCTGAAAACCCACTCACCGACATTGCTGTTGTAACTGCTGACGGTCCTGGTAATGGAATAATTTTAATGTCATTTTTCAAGCACTCATTCACCAGTAAACTTCCTGGGTCAGAAATATTTGGTGTCCCAGCATCTGAGATCAATGAAACTATTAAACCTTTTTTTAGTATATCAATGATTTTTGATAAATTCTTTTTTTCATTAAATTTATGATTTGAAATTAATTTTGCGTTGATCTCATACTTATTTAGTAAATTTTTAGAAATTCTTGTATCCTCACATAATATAAAATCAGATTTTCTTAATATTTCTAGGGCTCTAAAAGTTATATCGTTTAAATTACCTATTGGGGTTGGGACTAAATATAAGCCTTTTTTTAATTCTTTATTTGTTGTTTTAGAATTTACAATCATATTTATGTATTAAGTAATATAATATCATTAAATGTTTAAAATTTTTAAAATAATTTTTGTTAGTGGAATTATCATTTTGTTTGTTTCAAAATTTGGACAAACCAATGAGGAAAAAATCAAAATTGGTTTGTTAGTTCCAATGTCAGGTGAAAAAAATAAACTAGGTCAATCAATTATTAAATCCACAAGATTGGCTCTCAAAGATATAGGCACCAATAATATAGTAATATATCCAAAAGATACAGGTCTAGATCCCAACAAAACACTACAGTCAGCTCTTGAGTTAAAAAAATTAGGTGTAAAAATTATAATCGGCCCAGTTTTTTTTGAAAATGTTGAGTATCTAAATGAAGTAAATGATATTGTATTCCTATCACTTACAAACAAAATAGACAGTTTACCAAGTAATGTTATTAGTAGCGGTGTAAACTCTGTTTCACAGCTAAATGCGATAAAAAAATTTACAGAACTTAACGAGTTAAAAAAGACAATCTTGTTAACTCCAGATCTTAATTACAAAAGCGAAATAAAAAGAGCAATTAAAAAATCAAAGTTAAAAATTTCAAAACACTATATTTATGATATTGAGCCAACAAAACTGACACAACAAATCGAGGAAATAACAAATTATAAAATTAGAAAACAAAATTTAGCTGATGAAATAAAAAGAGTTGAATTATCAGATATAGATGAACAGATAAAAAAAAAGAGAATAGAAAAATTAAATAAAAGATATACCATTGGAAATGTTAATTTCGATTCTCTGATCATTTCTGATTTTGATGAAAGTTTAAAAAGTGTTATTACATCGTTTTTATATACTGACGTATCTCCAGAAGATAAATATTTTATAACTTTAAATCAGTGGTTTGATGAAAGTATGCTTTCCGAAAACAGTATTCAGCCAATATACTACCCTTCTATTAATAAAAAAAATCTGGAGAACTTTTCAAAAAAATTTTCAAAATTTTATGATGAAAAACCTAATCATTTATCACTACTTAGTTACGATCTTATTGGATTGATTTATTATCTATCATTAAAAAATGACTTATCTGACACTAAATTATTATTTAAAAAACAAAATTCTTTCAAAGGCAAGATTGGAGTATTTGATATTAAGGATAATAAAATAAATCATAGATTAAATTTTTATCAAATCCAAAATGGATCATTCAAAGAAATTTTTTAATTTTTTTGAAAGCTTTGAATCGATGATCCATTCTTTTTTTTTTTGAAAAAGACATTTGACCAAAAGTTTTCTTTTGATTGTTTGGAATAAATATCGGATCATAACCAAAACCATTTTTTCCCCTTATCTTGTCTGATATTGTACCCTCAACTTTACCTGAAACACTCACTAAATTTTTATTTTGGTAACTTATTGATAGGGCACAAATAAATCTCGCTTTAATAGTTTTTTTTTTCCAATTTTTATCTTTATTACTTAACTTCCTAAAGACTTTATTAATTGCAATTTTAAAGTCTTTTTTTTTTCCAGCCCACCTAGCTGAATAAATTCCTGGCTTTTTTTTTAAAATATCAATTTCAAGTCCAGAATCATCCGCTAAACAAATAAGGTTAGTTTTTTTTGAAAAATGTTTTGATTTTATAATCGAATTTTGTTCAAAAGTTTTACCATTTTCCTTTGGGCTTTTTAGATTAAAATCTAAAGTAGAAAAAGTTTGTATTTTTTTAGGAATTAAGCTTCTAATTTCCTTTAATTTTCCTGTATTATTTGTACCAATTAATAGTTTCTTAATTTTTTTTCTCACATCTAGAAATTTTAAAATTTCTTACCATATAACTCCCTATGGAAAAAGAAGAAAACAAGTCTACTGCAGATAACGAAGAAATTAAGAAAAGTTCAGAGAATAATAAACCTGATCAATCAGCAAATAATGATTCAGGGGATGATAATGAAAAAGAGGAAAAATCCTTAGAGGAAAAAATAGCTGAACTAGAAGATAAGTTAGCAAGAACCTTTGCAGAGATGGAAAATCAAAGACGAAGGTTTGAAAAAGAGAAAATAGATGCATTTGAATATGGGGGTTATGCTTTTGCGAAAGAAGCTTTAAACTTGATCGATAATTTAGAAAGATCAAAAAATGTTTTGAAAAACGACGAAAAAATAAAAGATACAGAAGCTTTAAAAAAGACCTTGGATCACTTTGACATAATATACAAAGATGTCATCTCTATTTTTAATAAAAACAATATTACACCCATAGAAAGTATAAATAAAAAACTTGATCCAAATTTTCATCAAGCAATGATGGAAATAGAAGATGATAATAAAGAGCCTGGAACAATCATTCAAGAAATACAAAAAGGGTTTATGTTAAAAGATCGTCTTTTAAGACCTTCTTTGGTCGGTGTTGCCAAAAAAACGACCTCGAAAGAAGAAAAAACGGACGAAAATAAAGAAAATTTAAAGGATAAATAATGATCAGCACAACTTGCAGATTTAAAATTAACACTTATATGAGCTATGGAGTAATTAATTATGAGTAAAATAATAGGAATTGACCTTGGTACAACTAATTCATGTGTTGCAATCATGGAAGGTAGTCAAGCTAAGGTTTTAGAAAATGCCGAAGGCGCAAGAACCACACCCTCTGTTGTAGCCTTCACAGATGAAAATGAAAAATTAATTGGTCAGCCTGCAAAAAGACAGGCAGTAACAAATCCTGAAAATACCATATTTGCTGTTAAAAGACTAATTGGAAGAAATTTTGAAGACCCAACTGTTAAAAAAGATGTAGAGACTGCACCATTTAAAATCATCAATTCTGAAAAAGGTGATGCATGGATAGAAGCTAAAGGACAAAAATATTCACCATCTCAAATATCTGCTTTTATTTTGCAAAAGATGAAAGAGACAGCTGAAAAATATTTAGGTCAATCAGTTACTAAAGCTGTCATAACTGTTCCAGCTTACTTTAACGATGCACAAAGACAAGCTACGAAAGATGCTGGTAAAATTGCTGGATTAGAAGTTTTAAGAATTATTAATGAACCAACTGCTGCATCATTAGCATACGGTTTAGATAAAAAACAAAATAAAAAAATTGCTGTATATGATCTAGGTGGAGGAACATTTGATGTGTCAATACTTGAGCTAGGTGATGGTGTATTTGAGGTAAAATCTACTAACGGTGACACCTTTTTAGGTGGAGAAGATTTTGACAATACAATTGTAGAATATTTGATTAATGAATTTAAAAAAGATAATGGAATTGATCTAAAATCAGATAAGCTTGCTTTACAAAGACTAAAAGAAGCAGCTGAAAAAGCGAAAATTGAACTTTCGTCTGCAGAACAAACAGACATAAATTTGCCTTTTATAACAGCAGATAAAACTGGACCAAAACATATCAACCTTAAGATGACAAGAGCAAAGCTAGAGGCTCTAGTTGAAGATTTAATCTCTAAAACAATGCCCCCATGCAAAACAGCCTTAAAGGATGCGGGTATATCTGCTAATGAAATCGACGAAGTTGTTATGGTAGGTGGTATGACTAGAATGCCTAAAGTAATTGAGGAAGTCAAAAACTTTTTCGGCAAAGATCCAAATAAAAGTGTAAATCCTGACGAAGTAGTGGCCATGGGTGCCGCTATACAAGCTGGAGTATTACAAGGAGATGTTAAAGATGTTCTTTTGTTAGATGTAACACCACTATCATTAGGTATTGAGACATTGGGTGGAGTTTCTACAAAACTAATAGATAAAAATACTACAATTCCGACAAAGAAAAGTCAGGTTTTTTCAACTGCAGAAGATAACCAACCAGCAGTTTCTATTAGAGTTCTTCAGGGTGAAAGAGAAATGGCCACAGATAACAAATTACTTGGAAATTTTGAATTAGTTGGTATTGCTCCAGCGCCAAGAGGTGTGCCTCAAATTGAGGTTACATTTGATATTGATGCCAATGGAATTGTAAACGTTTCAGCTAAAGATAAAGGAACAGGTAAAGAGCAAAAGATCCAAATTCAAGCTTCAGGAGGATTAAGTGAGGCAGAAATAGAAAAAATGGTTAAAGAGGCTGAAGCAAATAAAGAGGCTGACAAAAAGAAAAGAGAGTCAGTTGATGTAAGAAATCAGGCTGATACTTTAATTCACTCTACAGATAAAAATTTAAAAGAACATGGCTCAAAAATATCTGATGCTGATAAGAAAGCTATAGAGGATTCCTCAGCAGCTCTCAAAGAATCTTTAAAAAGTGATAATACAGAAGAAATCAAGAAAAAAACTGAAGCTTTAGTTCAGGCTTCCATGAAGCTTGGAGAAGCTATCTATAAGTCACAACAAAATGCTAAACCAGACTCTAACAAAGATAATGGTAAAGATGATGATAAAGGAAAAAAGGACGATAATGTTGTTGATGCGGATTTTGAAGAAGTAAAAGACGAGAATAAAGAAAAAAGCGCTTAACTGACATCTATTTGTCCAAGTTAATAAATGGCTAAAAGAGATTATTATGATGTCCTGGGCGTTACTAAAAGTGCTTCACCTGAAGAACTAAAATCTGCTTACAGAAAACTTGCTGTAAAATATCATCCTGACAAAAATCCCGGAGACAAAACTGCTGAAGATAAGTTCAAAGAAGCCAGTGAAGCTTATGGCATTTTATCAGACAAATCAAAAAAAGAAAATTATGACAACTTCGGTCATGCAGCTTTTGAGAATGGTGGTGGAGGGAAAGGTGGCTTTGGCGGCTTTGGAGGTTTTAGTAGCGCTGACTTTTCAGATATTTTTGAAGATTTCTTTGGTGATTTTGGCGGGGGAAGACGAAGTTCAAAAAGAAGCTCGAATAATAGAGGTTCAGATTTAAGATATGATTTATCTATAACTCTTGAAGAGGCTTATACTGGTAAGAAACAAAATATTCAATTTTCATCATCTGAAAAATGTAATTCTTGTAAAGGCAGTGGGTCTAAAGCAGGATATAGCCCTGATAGATGTACTTATTGTGGGGGAAATGGTCGTGTTAGAACAAACCAAGGATTTTTTACTGTTCAACAAACGTGCCCTCAATGTGCAGGAAGTGGTGAGGAAATTACTAACCCATGTAGTGATTGTAATGGGCAGGGAAACAAACAAACTTCAAAAAAATTGTCTGTAACAATTCCTAAAGGTGTTGATGACGGTACAAGAATAAGACTTGCTGGGAAAGGTGAGGCTGGGACAAGAGGTGGAGCAACTGGAGATTTATATATATTTGTTAATGTTAAATCTCATGAACTCTTCAAAAGATCTGAAGTCAATTTATTTTTTGAATTTCCAATTTCTATTGCTGATGCTGCTCTTGGTACAACAATTGAGATACCAACAATTGATGGAAAAAAAGCTAAAATAAAGATACCAGATGGAACTCAAAGTGGTAAACAATTTAGATTAAAAGGTAAGGGAATGCCATTCATGCGCAGAGCAGATTTTGGTGATCTTTATGTGCAAGTTAAAACAGAAGTTCCCATTTCTCTCAATAAAGAACAAAAAGAATTATTAGAAAAATTTAGAAAAATTGAAAATGAGAGATCAAATCCAAGTATAAAAAAGTTTTTTCAAAAAGCTAAGGATTTTTGGAAAAATTAAAAAATGAGTCTCGAGGAAATTATTCCAGCAATTGCTTTAATCGCAATATTAATATTAGTCTTGCCAGAGTTCATAAGCACTAATATAAAAAAAAATCTATTTTTTAAAAATCTATTTATTTGGGGTATTATTGTTTTGTTACTTATGATAGTTCTATATTTTATCTTCAAATGAGAAAAATTAACTTAGCTATTACTGGGTGTTTAGGAAGAATGGGCCAACAGATAATAAAATCTGTAAAGTTTGATAAAAATTTTAAATTAGTAACCGTAACAGAAAGCCAAAAAACAAATAAAAAAATTCAGGGCTTAAAAATTTCAAAGAATAACTTAGAAGTATTTAAAAAAACCAATCTTATTGTAGATTTTACAATACCAAAATGTACTTTGGAGATATTAAAAATTGCAGCAAAATTAAAAATAAGAGTAGTGATAGGAACAACTGGCTTTACTAAAAAAGAGGAAAATTTAATAAAGAAATATTCAAAAAAAATACCAATTTTAAAAGCAGGAAATATGAGTTTGGGCATCAATCTACTAATGTACTTAACAGAAATAACTTCAAAATCTCTTAACAATTCTTTCTTAAGCAAAATATATGAGGTGCACCATAAACACAAAAAAGATTATCCATCTGGAACAGCTCTAATGCTTGGTAAAGGGATAGCTACTGGAAAGAATAAAAACTTTTATAATTTAATTGGAAATAAATATCTAAATAAAAAAGAATTTCCTTATAGTAAAAAAATTAATTTTAATTCAATAAGAAAAGGTGAAATAATAGGAGAACATGAGGTAAAGTTTTCAAGTGGAAAGGAGATAATAACACTCAATCACGAGGCTTTTGATAGAGCGTTGTATTCTGAAGGTGCATTATCTGCAGGCAAATGGTTGATGAAAAAAAAACCAGGTCTTTACTCAATGCGAGATCTTATGAATTTCAAATAATGACTGAAGTTCAAAGGGCAAAAATCATATTAAGACATCTCAACAAAACTTACCCAAAAATAAAAGTTCCTTTAAAAAGCCGTAATGTTTTTACTTTATTAATTTCTGTTTTGTTATCTGCCCAGTGTACCGACGTGAATGTAAACAATGTAACAAAAAATATTTATCCAAAATATTACAAACCTCATCATTTTTTGAAATTAGGAAGAAAAAAAATTGAGAGACTTATAAAAAAAATTGGTATTTTTAGAATAAAAGCAAAAAGTATATATAAGCTTTGTGGAATACTAGAAAAAAATTACAATGGAAAAGTACCTAAAACATATGATGAATTAGAACAATTACCTGGTGTAGGACATAAAACTGCTAGTGTGGTTATGTCTCAAGGGTTTGGTTACCCTGCGTTTCCGGTTGATACTCATATTCACAGATTAGCTCAGAGATGGGGATTAACTAATGGTAAAAATGTTATTCAAACAGAGAAAGATTTAAAAAGATTGTTTCCAAAAAAATATTGGAACAAGCTCCATCTACAAATTATTTATTACGGAAGAGAATATTGTAAAGCACGAGCTTGTTATGGAATAGCTTGTAAAATTTGTACCAGTTGTTATCCTGATAGAAAAAGACCAATCAGAACAAAAAAACCATAAATGAAAATTTTAGGTATTGGAAATGCAATAGTTGATGTGATCTGCAAAGTTGAAGATGAATTTATTACAAGAAATAATCTTACAAAAGGCCTGATGAAACTTGTATTTGATCAAGGTGAGTTCTCAAACTTATTATCGAGTTTAAAAATTGAAAAAACAATTTCAGGAGGTTCAGTTGCAAATTCAATAGTTGGTTTGTCACAATTGGGAGATAAAGTTGGATTTATTGGTAAAATATCCGATGATAATTTTGGTATCAAATATGAAGAGGGTTTAAAAAAAGAAAACGTAAATTTTTTTTATACGAAGAAAAAAGAACTTCTTCCTACTGGAACCTGTTTAATTTTAATCACACCCGACTCAGAAAGAACAATGTGTACTTTTTTAGGAACTGCAGGAAAAATAAGCAAAGATGATCTTGATGCAGAAGTCATTAAAAAAAGTGATTTGGTTTTTTTAGAAGGATATTTATGGGATGAAGGAGATCCAAAAGAAGCATTTGAAAAAGCCATAAGTTTAGCCAATAAAACTGCAATGTCTTTATCAGATAAATTTTGTGTAGATAGACACAAGCCCAATTTTTTAAATCTCGTAAAAAATAAATTAGATTTGGTTTTTGCAAATGAGGGAGAAATAATATCACTAATTGATGCAAAAAACTTTGATGAAGTTATCTCTTTTGGTAAAGAGATAAAAAAACATTTAATAATAACTAGAGGTGAAAGAGGTGCTATCTCAATTAATAAAAACAAAATAGAAGAAATTGATGCAAAAAAAGACCTTCAAGTTGTAGATCTAACAGGAGCAGGCGATTTGTTCGCTTCAGGGTATTTACATGGGTTTATAAATAACTTTTCTCAAAAAGAATGTCTTGTTAAGGCAACAGAAATGTCTTCTAAAATAATTCAACAGATAGGAGCGAGATTTTAAGCTTTTTTAATTCTTTTAAAACTTCCTTTCCCTTTTTTTGGTTTAACTACCCTCGGCTTAAATTTTTTGGTAAAAAGTTCTCTAGCAAATTTATTTTTTTTCTGAAATTTGGTAACCATTTTTTTTACTAACAATTAAATTTTCATCAAAAAACTTTTCTTTAATTTTTTTTCTTAGCCTATGAATGTGTGTTTCAACCGTATGAGTTTCTAACTTTGATTTATAACCCCAAACTTTTTCTTGTAATTCATTTACTTTTATTGGTTTTTTACTCTGCAACAAATAAATAATCATATTTATTTCTTTTTCAGTTAACTTTAATTTTTGGTTAAGTAGAGTCATTTCCCTTGAATTTGTGTTAATTGTATACTTGCTGACGGTTATATTAGATTGTTCATTAAAATTTTTTTTCAAAAACTCTATATTAATTCTTTCTAAAAGTTTTGAAAATTTTATTGGAAAATTTTCAACCCTAATCATATTTGATAACTTAAGATCCTTGAGAGACAAAATAAGATAATCTCCATAATTTTTAAAATCAATCTGAGATATTTCTTTTTTGGTTAAATTCATTACTTTAAAATTTAAATTATCTTCAATTTCTGAAAATATATCAAAAAGAGACTTTGATTCATAAATAAACAAAACTTGATTATTCATATATAAACACAATATGACAATTATTTTAAAAAACAAACATTCTCTTAAAGTTGATGAATTTGAATTTAAATGTTGTGTTGGAAAAAATGGGATTAGTAAAGAAAAAATTGAGGGAGACAATAAAACTCCCGAAGGTATTTTTAAATTAGAAAAGTTATATTACAGAAGTGATAGATTAAATAAACCTTTTACAAAATTAAAGACTGTTAAAATTAATAAGAGCATGGGTTGGTGTAATGACATTAAGGATAACATAAATTATAACAAATTAGTCAATACAAAAGAAAAAAGGAAATACGAAAAACTTTACAGAAAAGATTTTAAATATGATTTGATGATTCCAATAAAGTACAATTGGGAAAGAAAAAAACTCGGAAAAGGGAGCTGCATTTTTTTACACTTAACTAAAAATTATAAACCAACAGCAGGATGTATCGCATTATGCAAGAAAGACTTTTTAATTATGTTAAAAATAATAAATACAAAAACAAAGATTAAAATCTTTTAAACTCTTTCACCAAAAATTGCTGAACCTATTCTTAAATATGTTGAATTATATTCAACAGCTTTTAGGTAATCTGATGACATGCCCATACTTAATTCCTTTAAACTTAAATTTTTATTTAAATCATTTAATTCCTGAAAAAAAGGATTTGGATCAGAATTATATGGTGGAATACACATCAGGCCTACAATGTCTAATTTTAAGTCCTTACAATAATGATAAAGGTCGTCTAAATCATTTTTTAATATGCCAGATTTTTGTTCTTCATTTCCTATGTTGACTTGTAAAAATAATTTAACTTTTTTATTTTGATTTGATTGTTCATCATAAATTTTTTTTGCGAGTTTTTTACTATCTACAGAGTGAATAAAATCAAAAAGTTTTATTGCAAACTTTACTTTGTTTGTTTGAAGCTTACCTAATAAATGAAGTTTTAATTCAGGTTTTTCTGCTTTAATTTGTGTCCATTTATTTATAGCTTCTTGAACTTTGTTTTCACCATAATCATAGTGGCCATGGTTGATTAGTGGTATAATTTTATCTAATGAAAATGTTTTGGATACAGCTATAATTTTAGACGCTTCTGATTTTTTTAGATTTGCCTCTTTAGATTTTATAAGTTTTTCTATATGTATTAATTTTTGAACAGAGTCATGCATAAGATAAATTATCAAAAATATTACTTTATCAGTGAATACGATACAAATCTAATAAAACAACAAGACAAAGAAACCAATATAATTTTTAGAAATTATAATAGCAAATTGAACATAGCAAAATTAAAGATTTTACGAGATTTATGCAAAAAAAAAGGATGCAATTTCTTTTTGTCAAATAATGTTAAATTAGCAATTAAATTGAAATTAGATGGCGTTTATTTGCCATCATTTAATAAAAGTTTTAATCATCTAGCTTATAATTTTAAAAAAAAATTTATCATTTTAGGGTCGGCACATACACTTCAAGAATTAAATATCAAAAAACTTCAAACAGTAAAATTTTTCTTTATTTCATCATTATTTAAAAAGAATAAAAATTATCTAGGAATTTACAAATTCAAATTTTTTGAAAATTTTGTGAAAAAAAGACTTATTGCCTTAGGCGGTATTAATGAAAAAAATATAAAAAAATTAGGCCTTTTAAATATTTATGGTTATGCCGGAATATCTTTTTTCCAAAAAAAAAGGCCCCTTAAAAAAGGGGCCCTTTAATTTTTAGCTTCTAATTATATTAGAATGCAAATGTAAGAGCGAACTCGTACGACTCTTTATCGTTTGTAGCAGCTGTGCTTCCACCAACGTTGTCGTTTGTGTTCATGTGACCAGCAATAGTCATACCACCCATTGTGTATGATGCTGAGAAACCTGAATCATGTTGCTCTGATGAAGATGAACCAGCAGTTGATGTATCATCATCGTAGTCTCTTTCACCGTAAGCGATAGTCATATTTTCGTTTACAGCGTATGATACTCCCCAGCTAGTAGACTCATCGTTATCTGCTGCAACGCTTGAGTCAGCTTCATGTGTTTGGTAACCTAAAGTGAAACCACCAACAGCATATTTAACGAACATTGTTTCGTTATCAATTGATGTTGAAGTAGTGTCATCTAACTCTGCAGTAGCATAACCAATTGTCAAACCTTCAACCATTTCTGGTGAAATTTGAATACCAAAGTCAGTGTACTGACCTAAGTCGTAGTTTTGGTTTGTAGCTGCAGTTGTTTCATGGTCAACTTGGTGAGCCATTTTAAACATAACACCATTGAATGAAGGTGAGTCATAAGTAAACAAGTTGTTACCTGATCTACCATCTATTCTGCTGTCAGCACCTGATGTTGTATCCCATACTTCTTCGTAAGCATGTGGAGTTACGTCATCCCACTGACCCATTACTGAAGAACCACCATGTCCGTGGAACGTTACAGTACCTAGAGCGTCTGTTCCGAATGATACACTTCTGTCATCCATACCATCAGTTGATGCAGGATTGTCGTTATCAAGTTCCATTTTTGCTGAAACTGTAATACCACCATCTGTTTCACCTGATGCAGAGAAAACAACACTGTCAAACTGGTAAGGACCAGTTGGTGAGTTTTCGTCTGTTGTAGATGCGAAAGCAAGTCCAGTTGAAACTGAAACGCTTCCTTCAGCTGCGTGTACAGCTGTCATCGCTAGTGAACCAGCTAATGCTGATACACCGATTTTTGTTAATTTGTTCATATTAATTACTCCTTTAATTGTTTAATATTAAACATCGAATTTTTATCAAAACGAGCTTAATTTTTGCTAAATTATCGAAATTAATTACTATAAAATTGATAACTGTGATAATTTTACAACATAATTTTCGTTTATTTTAATATGTTTTTTGTGTTATTTGAGTATGTTAGAGATAATCACCCTTAAAGAGCTTAATTATGAAAAATTACTTATTTTTGAAGAGATTTGGCGGACTAACTTTTTTAATGATCCTTTTAATCTTTCTAAACAGTTGTGGGGGTAATTTCTTTAGAGGAGCAGATGCAAGAAAAGTTGACCCCGACCCACGGGTGAGAGTGCAAAAAAATTTAGAAGAAGGAAAAGGTTTCAGACTCAATGATGCTATTAAAAAAGGAGCTGGTAGAGGTGGAGGGAATTTTGAATTTGCGAGCTCAAATGAATTATGGAGGGCATCATTAGACATAATAGAATTTATGCCGTTAACATCAGCAAATTACAGTGGTGGAATAATAATCACTGACTGGTATACGAATAATACTAATCCAAACGAAACTATTAAAATTACTATTAGATTTTTAAGTAACGAAATAAGATCCGATGCGATAGACATTAATGTCTTCTATAAAAAATGTGATGCAAATTATAAATGTGTTGTTCAAAAAGATAACGAAAATATAGTTTCAGAATTAAGAAGAGAAATTTTAAAAAAAGCAACCATATACCAAAAGCAAACTAAAGCTAAAAATAAATCCTATTATCCAGGTGTTAAGATGGGTAAAGATTAATTTTAGATTTCTTAATAGTGGACAGATATAATTTTAAAGAAATTGAAAAAAAATGGCAGAATTATTGGGAAAGTAATAAGTTTTTTAAAACTCAAAAAAATAAAGATAAAAAAAAATTTTATTGTTTAGAGATGTTCCCATATCCATCTGGCAAAATACATATGGGTCATGTAAGAAATTACACCATAGGAGATGTCTTAGCACGATATAAAACTTTAAAAGGTTTCAATGTGCTACATCCAATGGGTTGGGACTCCTTTGGCATGCCAGCAGAAAATGCAGCACGCGAAAACAATTTAGATCCTAAAGAATGGACGAATAAAAATATAAAAACAATGAAAAACCAACTCAAAAAATTGGGTTTGTCTTTGGATTGGGATCGAGAAATATCAACGTGTGACAAGGATTATTATAAACATCAACAGATATTTTTTTTAGAATTATTAGAAAAAGGGCTTGTTTACAGAAAAGAAAATTATGTTAATTGGGATCCGATCGATGAAACAGTTTTAGCAAATGAACAAGTAATTGATGGAAGAGGATGGAGATCTGGTGCTACAGTTGAGAGAAAAAAGTTAAGTCAGTGGTTTTTTAATATATCAAAATTTTCACAAGATTTATTAGATGGTTTGGGCGAGCTAGATGCGTGGCCTAATAAAGTAAAAACCATGCAAGAAAATTGGATCGGTAAATCATTTGGATGTGAAATAGTATTTGAAATAGAAGGTGATTTACCTGTTAAAAATATAAAATGTTTTACAACCAGACCTGACACTTTATTTGGTTTTTCTTTCTTAGCATTATCAGTTGATCATGAAATCTCAAATTTTTATATTAAAAATAAGGAATTTTTAAAGTTTAAAGAGGAATGTTCAAAGACTGGTACAACTGAGGAGGCTATTGCAGTTGGTGATAAAATTGGCTTTAAAACAAATCTTTTTGCTAAAAATCCGCTTAATCCAGAACAAAAGGTTCCCGTTTATTTTGCGAATTTTGTTTTAATGGACTATGGTTTTGGTGCAGTATTTGGATGTCCAGCACACGATCAAAGAGATTTTGATTTTGCAAAAAAATATAAATTAGAAATTAATACTGTCGTTAAGCCCTATGAGAAAAATAATGATTTTAAAGTATTAAAAGAGGCATATCCAGGGCCTGGCACAATAATAAATTCAAAATTTTTAAATGGCCTTGATGCACCTAAAAAATCTGTGAATGAAACAATAAAAATTTTAGAAGAAAAAAAATTGGGGAAAAAAAAAACTAATTACAGATTAAAAGACTGGGGCGTGTCTCGTCAAAGATATTGGGGGTGTCCTATCCCGATTATTTATGATGAAAAAGGTAAAGCAATACCTGTGCCCAAAGAAAAATTACCTGTTGAACTACCAGAAAATATTGATTTAAAAGTTAAAGGTAACCCTCTTGATAGTCAAAAAGATTGGAAGGAGGTTGTTATAGATGGAAAAAAATTCACTAGAGAGACAGATACATTAGATACATTTGTATGTTCATCTTGGTACTATTTGAGATTTTGTTCTCCAAAAGAAAAAAGTTACGGTTTTACGAAAGAAGACATAGATTATTGGATGCCTGTTGATCAGTATATTGGTGGGGTTGAGCATGCAATTTTACATTTATTATATTCACGATTTTTTATGAGAGCTATTAATTTTGATAATCAAAACTTTCAAATAACTGAACCTTTTAAAAGTCTATTTACACAAGGCATGGTTTGCCATGAAACTTACAAAGATCAAGATAATAACTGGCTAAGTCCTGAGGAAATAGAAAAAGTTAATGAAAAAGTAATAAAAAAAAATGATTCTAATGTAATTGTTAAAGTTGGACCTTCAGAGTCGATGTCGAAATCCAAAAAAAATGTTATTGATCCTGAAGATATTATTAATACTTATGGTGCAGATTCTGTCAGACTCTTTATTTTATCGGATAGTCCTCCCGAAAAAGATGTGCAATGGTCAGAGCAAGGGATGGCCTCTTCTTACAGATTTATTCAAAAATTATGGGCTTTAAATAGGCTCGTTGTAAACGAAATTGAAGCAAATCATCCAAAAGATATTGATGATGAATTTAAAAAAACGACAAACAAGTTTGTAAATAATGTTACAGATAATTTATCAAAATTTACTTATAATAAAATTATTGCAAATTTTCATGAAATTCACTCTTCTGTATCAAAATTAATTAAAAAAAAATATTCATCTAAAACTATTATAGATAATTATAGAAAAATATTAATTTGTATGTTGCCAGTTATCCCACATTTTTCAAACGAGTGTTTAGTATCAATTAAAGATAAGTCAGAAATAAAATGGCCAGAAATAAATGAACAACTTTTAATAGAAGAAAATATTAATTTTGTTGTTCAAATTAATGGAAAAAAAAGAGGTTTAATAAAAGCTAATAGAAATATT
>CACOHP010000011.1 GCA_902627045.1 uncultured Pelagibacteraceae bacterium | reverse complement strand
GTACTTTTTCACATTAGCTGATGTATCAGGAAAAGGGGTTAAAGCGGGTATGTATATGGCAAAAGCATCTTCAATATTTAGAACGCTTACCAATTTAAAATTTCCATTAGAAAAAGTTGTCTTTGGAGTGAACAATGAGCTTGTTGAGGCAAAATTTAAAGGGATGTTTGTAACTGCTGTTTTTGGAAAACTAAATATCAAAACTGGAGAACTCGTATTTATTAATGCAGGGCACGAAAGTATTTTAACTTTTGATCAAAATAAAAATTATGAATATATAAAGTCAGAAATGCCACCCATTGGAATTGTTAAATATTTTACAGAGTCTATGGTTAAATCCAATACTATGAATCTAAAAGATAAGACATTTGTTGTTTATACTGACGGTGTAACGGAAGGCTATTTAAAAAATGGTGAAGAATTAGGAGCCGAAGGAGTACAAAAGATTATAGATAGTATGTCCGAAGTGACACCAAAGACTATTGTTGAATCCATTGAAAAAGAATTAAATTGGGGTGCTGAAAAATTAAGAGATGATATTACTTGTATGGCTATTAATATAAATAATACTGAATTAATAAAGAAAAAATAATCCAACATGATTAAGAGGTTATTTTTAATTGTATTTTGTTTATGTTTTGTAGTGAATACAGTACATGCAGGAACAGTTGAGCCTGTTTTTAAACAATTGAAAGATCCAAATTTGGATGGAGAAGATGAGGAACCATCCACATCCTCAATAGCGATAACCCCCGATGGAAAAAAAATGTTTATAATGGATAATTTAGGAGAAGGAGCTACTGACGGGTTTGCAATTTTTATTTATGATTTAGCAACTGCATTTGACATCAGCACTATGGATGTCACAAATAGAACTATAGTAAATACAACTGGTCTTGGTGATAATTTAACTTTTGCAAATGGTAAAAAAATTATTAAATTTAATAATGATGGAAAAAAATTATTTTTATTTTCAGATGTTTCGGCGCAATTTCATAATTTAGTAATTCCATATGATGTCGCCTCAATTTCTGCCTCAACATTAATTCCTGATGACGGTCTCAATTATAAAACTGCATATAGTGAAGCTGATATTGACTCTCTTAATGGAGTTACATTTAATAACGATGGAACAAAAATGTATCTCAATGACGGATTTAGAAATACCACCGATATAACTCAGGTCAATTTATCCACACCATTTGATCCAAGCTCTGGTACGTTTGCATTTACTCTTAATACAGAAGATATCCCCGACCTAACGACCGGCAGATTTACATTTGAAATAGCCTTTGATGATGATGGTACAAGATTATATATAAGTGAGGGTCTTAATAACTCCACTGGAATTCCTACTTTTATTTATGTTTATAAATTATCCACACCATTTGAACTTAGTTCTGCAACTTACGTTGGTAAATCCCAAATAGTTGGAAATGGAAATAATGTTTCAGCAGTTGGCTGGACTTTTGGGAATAATGGTATGAAGGCTTATATTGGAACAGAAGACGCTCAAGCTGACGGAAGTGATGATGATGTAATTTATGAGTACGATTTAACTTGTCCATATGGAATTGTTCTTTGTGAAACAGATGCTGTTACAGCAATAGGGGCTCAAGTAGAAATTGCTAAAAATGTAATCCATCAAAATTCTTCAACAATTTTTAAAAGATTTGATTGGTTACGAAGAAATGATGAAAGAGCTAATTTAACTAATCATGAAGTTAAATTGAATATTCATAATCCAATTTTAGCAGCATTAAAAACAAACTTAGAAAATTCATTAAATAATATTGAATATACTCAAGCATCATTAAAAAAAGAAAATTCTAAAATAAATAAAAAGAATTGGTCTTACTGGTCTCACGGGGATATTTCATTTGGAAGGGTAGGTGATACAGCATCCTCTAAGCCCAAAGAAGTTAAGACTAGAGGTATTATGTTTGGTGCAGATAAATTAGTAGATAAAAAGATTTTTGGTTACGCATTTCGATACGGTAATGACGAGGTTGATATAGATGATGGGTCAAGTGATGAATTAGATGCACAAACATTTTCTTTAAATATCTACAGTAGTGTACCTCTAAAAAAATCGGTCTAATCTTAATTTATTATTTGGTGCTAGTTATTTAATGATAGACCAGTTAGGCAAAGATCAAGTTACCGGCAATAGAAATGGCAAACAAATTTATACATCAATGAGCTATGAAAATGAAAATGAGTATACCAAATATCAATTGATCCCATTTGGTAAGTTTGAAATGGGTATTACTCAATTTTCAGATTATACCGATTTTGGTGTTGTCTCTAATAGCGTTGAAAGTCACGAGAGTCTTACATTTAAAACAGGAAATATTTCTGCAGGTTTGAAATTTGATGATATTTTATATTTAAATGAAGACACTATAAGTCGAAATGGATTTATTGAATATATTTATGATTTAACACCCAACATTGATCATCATGTAAAAAATCATATTGATAATACTACTCTTAAGAAAACTATAAATACACATTCATTACACAATGTAAAAGGGAATATAGGTTTTGAATATATGTATTCAGATGGTCGTACAATTGCAATTAATTATGAGAGATTTCAAAGTCTAGACAAAAGTGGTCATAAAGACAGTTTGTTTATAAAGTTTGGTGGCGTGAAAAAACATAATGCAAATTTAGATTTAATTTATGATCCAATAAACAATAATAATACGAAAGTCAGCTATCTAAAACAATTAGGTGATTTTAATTTAAAACTGAACTCTAATTATAGTTTGTTCAGTAAAATTCCTGATTATGGTGCGAACATAGAAATTTCTGGAACTTTTTAACTTAAATATTTTGTAAAGCAGTCACTTCTAATTTTTTAGTTTTTAGTGATTTTATTGCCTCTAAACAGGCATATGCGGTTGACATATTTGTGCAATAAGGAACTTTATTTTTTAAAGTAGCTCTTCTTAAAGCTATTGCATCACTAACTCGATGTTCACTGTTACCGCCACCAGTATTAATCACTAGAGCAATTTTTTTAGCATCTAAAACATCAACAATGTGAGGAGTACCTGAACTAACTTTATTAATCTTCTTACACTTCATGCCAAATTTTCTAATATATTCAGCAGTTCCTTTTGTGGCACATAATTTAAATTTAAGTCTGATGAGTTCTTTTGCTAAAGCTATTCCTTCATCTTTGTGTGCATCTTTTAACGAAATAAAAGCAAGGCCATCTTTTGGTAAAGAATTAGCAGAGGCAATTTGGCTTTTTGCAAATGCCATGCCAAAATTTTTATCAAAACCCATAACTTCACCAGTTGATTTCATTTCAGGACCTAGAAGTAAATCACTATTTGGAAATTTATTAAATGGAAATACAGCTTCTTTGACAGCATACATTCCTTTGGATTTATCTTTTAAGTTAAATTTAGATAATTTTTCACCTGCCATAACTCTTGAAGCAATTTTTGCAAGGGGTAAACCTTTTGCTTTTGATACGAAAGGGACAGTTCTACTTGCTCTTGGATTTACTTCTATTACATAAATTTGGTCTTTTTTAATTGCAAATTGAATATTCATAAATCCTTTGACCTTAAGAGCTAAAGCTAATTTTCTTGTTTGATTTTCTATTTCTTTAATCAAATAAGGTTTAATTGAAACAGGAGGCAAACTACATGCTGAATCTCCAGAATGAATTCCAGCTTCTTCAATGTGCTGCATAATACCTGCAACAAATACATCTTTACCATCAGATAATGCATCCACATCAACTTCCATTGCTTGATTGATAAATTTATCAATTAAGATTGGATTGTCTTCTGCAGCTTTAAAGGCTTCTTCAACAAACTTTTTTAAATCATTTTTTTCATATACAATTTCCATAGCTCTTCCACCTAAAACGTAAGAGGGTCTTACAATTAAAGGTAAACCAATTTTGTCGGCAATTTTTATTGCTTGATTGTAAGTTTTAGCAATTCCACTTTCTGCTTGTTTTAGTTTTAATTTGTTTAAAAGATTTCTAAATCGATCTCTATCTTCAGCTAGATCAATAGAAGTATATTGAGTGCCTAAAATTGGAAGTTTATTTTGATATAAAAATTCAGCTAATTTTATAGGAGTTTGGCCACCAAACTGTGCTATCACGCCAATTAAGTTTCCTTTCTCTTGTTCTTTCTTAATGATGTTAAATACATACTCTTCTTTAAGAGGTTCAAAATATAATCGATCACTTGTATCATAATCTGTTGATACAGTCTCTGGATTACAATTGACCATGATCGTTTCAAAACCTGCATCTTTTAAGGCGAAACTCGCCTGACAACAACAATAGTCAAATTCTATTCCTTGACCAATCCTGTTAGGACCCCCGCCTAAGATAATGATTTTTTTCTTTTGAGTTGGCTCTGCTTCACACTCGGAGTTTAGTGAAAAATTTCTTTGATAACTTGAGTACATATAAGGTGTAAAAGATTTAAATTCTGCGGCACAAGTATCTACTTTTTTATAAACAGGTAACACTTTTAAAGCCATTCTTCTTTTTCTAACGACACTTTCAGGAACTTTAGTTAATTCAGATATCTTTTTATCTGAAAAACCAATCGATTTAATTCGATTGAACTCAACAAAGTCTTTTGGAATACCTTTGTTTTTTATTTTATTTTCATTATCAACAATCTCTTTGATCTGTTCTAAAAACCACGGATCGATCTTTGATAAATTATGAATTCTTTTTATATTGATTTTTTTCCTAAAAGCCTCAGCCACAAGTAAAAGTTTATTAGGGATATTTTCTCTAAGTTTTTTCTCTATTTCTTTTCTATTTTTATTAAACACTCTATCTAAACCCGAGTACCCTGTTTCAAGAGAAACCAAAGCTTTTTGTAAAGATTCTTTAAAATTTCGACCTATTGCCATAGCTTCACCAACAGATTTCATTGATGTGCCTAAAGTTGCAGGTGAGGTCGAAAATTTCTCGAAAGTAAATCTTGGAATTTTTGTGACGACATAATCTATAGTTGGTTCAAAAGATGCAGGAGTGACTTTTGTTATCTCGTTTTTTAATTCATCTAATGTATAACCAACAGCAAGTTTCGCTGCAATTTTTGCAATAGGAAAACCTGTTGCTTTCGATGCTAAAGCAGATGATCTTGATACTCTTGGGTTCATTTCAATAATAACCATTCGTCCATTTTTTGGATTTATGGCAAATTGAACATTAGATCCCCCTGTTTCAACACCAATTTTTCTAAGGCATGCAATAGATGCATTTCTCATTACTTGATATTCTTTATCAGTGAGTGTCAACGCTGGTGCAATCGTAACAGAGTCACCTGTGTGAATTCCCATCGGGTCAATATTTTCTATTGAACAAATAATTATACAATTATCTTTTTTATCTCTTACAACCTCCATTTCAAATTCTTTCCAACCCTCTAGACATTCCTCAACTAAAACCTGGCTTACTGGAGACTCGTGTAATCCATTTCTAATTATTTTATAAAAGTCTTTCTTTGATTTAGCTATTCCACCTCCAAGACCTCCTAGTGTAAATGCAGGTCTAATAATTGCAGGTAATCCAATTTGTTTTAAAACTTTTGAAGCTTGATTGAATTTATTTACAACTTTTGATTTCGGTAAATCTATACCAATATCCATCATGTTTTTTCTAAATTTTTTCCTATCTTCAGCATTAGAGATTGCTTTTGAATTAGCACCAATTAGTTCTATTTTGTATTTTTTAAGAACACCTTTTTTTTCTGCTTCCATTGCTAAATTTAATGCTGTCTGACCACCCATGGTCGGTAAAATTGCATCAGGTTTTTCTTTTCTTAAAATTTTTTCAAGTATTTCTAAAGTAATTGGTTCTATATAAGTTTTATCTGCAACATCCGGGTCAGTCATTATTGTTGCTGGATTTGAATTTACTAAAATTACTTTATAGCCCTCATCCTTTAATGCTTTACACGCTTGAGTACCTGAGTAATCAAATTCGCAAGCTTGACCAATTATTATTGGACCAGCTCCAACGACTAAAATTTTTTTAATATCTTTTCTTTTTGGCATTTTTTTTAATGTTGTTTAAAAATTCTTGAAAAAGGTAAACACTATCCTGAGGTCCTGGATTTGACTCTGGATGATATTGCACAGAAAACACAGGTTTATTTTTTAATCGAATTCCCTCAATTCCTCCATCGAACAAAGACTTATGAGTAATTTCTAGATTTCTTGGCAAACCTTCTTTAACAATTTCAAAACCGTGGTTTTGACTGGTAATTTCAACACTATCATTAATAAAGTTTTTTACGGGATGATTTGCCCCACGATGTCCAAGTTTCATTTTTTTAGTTTTAGCTCCTAAGGCTAAACCAAGTAATTGGTGACCAAGACAAATTCCAAATATCGGAAAGTTATTTTTAATCAAATTTTTTATAATTTTAATTGCATATTTACCTGTCGCAGCTGGGTCTCCAGGGCCATTTGATAGGAATACTCCATCAGGTCTAAGTGATGAAATTTTTTCATAACTAGAATTACACGGAACAACTGTGACTTTACATTTAAAGTCAGAAAAGTATCTTAAAATATTTTTTTTAATTCCATAGTCTATAGCAACGACATGAAAAGATTTTTGTTTATTTTTTTGATATCCAGTTTGTTTTTTCCAAGTTTTAAAACCTTTCCATAAATAATTTTTTTTTGTGGTGACTTCTTTTGCAAGATCTAAATTTTTTAAACCACTCCATTTTGTAGTTACATTGATGATCTTATTTATGTTAAATTTTCCTGTTTTTGAGACTGATATTGTACCTTTTGGTGCACCTTTATCTCTAATAAAATTAGTTAAATTTCTAGTGTCTAACCCAGTAATTCCAACTATTTTGTTTTTTTTGAGCCAAGCATCTAGATGAAGAAAAGATCGATAATTAGAAGGTGAAGTTATTTCTGAATTAAATATAACACCTTTTGTCCAAATTTTATCAGACTCATGATCTTCATTATTGGTACCCACATTACCAATATGAGGAAAGGTAAAATTGATTATTTGTCCAGCATAAGAAGGGTCAGAAATTATTTCTTGATAACCCGTTAGAGAGGTGTTGAAGCAAACTTCTCCAGTGGCTGTTCCTTGGTAGCCAATACCAATGCCTTTAAAAACTTTTCTATTTTCAAGAACTAAAATACCTGTTTGTTTATCTGAGATTTTTTTTGAGTTAATTTTTTTTGCTTTTTTGATCAATTACAACTCATAAGTTAAAGGTTAATACAATAATTGGATTATTATCGCAACAGAGATGTATTATAAAATTGAAAAAAAACAATTTTTCTTTTGAGAATTTTTTGCTTTAAAGTAGATTAAAAAATTATGTCTTTAAAAGAAACAATCGAAACTGAATACAAAAACGCGCTAAAATCTAAAGATAAAACAAAAATATCAACTTATAGGTTAATTTTATCATCTATCAAAGATTTAGACATTCAAAATAGATCGGGCCCAAATAAGAAAGAGACAGACGATGAAGATATTAAAAAGCTATTTAAAAAAATGGTTAAGCAAAGAACCGAATCAATTGAAATTTACAAAAAAAATAATCGAACTGATTTACTTGAAGTTGAGCAAAATGAGTATGACATTATATCAAGTTTTTTACCAAAGGTTTTAGGTGATGAAGAAACAAAAAAAATATGTGAAGAAATTATAATAAAATTAGGTGCTTCTTCACTTAAGGATATGGGTAAAGTTATGGGTGAACTAAAAAAAGAACATTCTGATAAAATTGATTTTGCTAAAGCGGGATCTCTTATCAAAGGACTCTTAAATAAATAATAATGAAATATCCAAAAGAATATCTTGATGAAATCAAAACTAGATTAAAGGTTTCAACAGTCGTATCTAAATTCGTAAGTCTAAAAAAAAGAGGAAAAGAATTTGTAGGTCTTTCACCTTTTAAAAATGAAAAAACACCGTCATTCACAGTTAATGATGAAAAAGAATTTTACCATTGTTTTGCAACATCTGAACACGGCAACATTTTTGATTTTATTATGAAAACACAAAATCTTAGATTTGGTGAGGCTGTAAAATATCTTGCAAATTTAGCTGGTATGCAACCCTATATGTTTACAAAACAAGATGAAGAAAGAGAAAAAAAATGGAAAGAATATTGTTTAATTTTCAATCAATATGTTGAATTTTATCATGATGAATTAATAAAAAATGAAACTCATGATAATGCAAGAAGTTATTTGAAAGAAAGAAATATTAATAAAGACCAAGTTAAAAAATTTAAAATAGGATATATACAGAAGAACCCAAATTTTTTTGAAAAATTGAAAAATGATTTCAGTGAAGAAGTTTTGATTAGTACTGGATTATTTTATTTGGATGAAAAAAAAAAAATTTACGTAGAAAGATTTAAGGGACGTTTAGTTTTTCCTATTAATAATATTTCTGGCCAACCAATTGCACTTGGTGGAAGAATTATTGAAAAAAGTGATTACTTTGCTAAGTATATTAATTCCCCTGAAACATCTTTTTTTAAGAAGGGTTCAAATTTATATAATTTAGATCAGGCTAGGAAATTATCTAATAAACTGGATCATATTTTTCTTGTTGAGGGTTATATGGATGTTGTCGGATTAGCAAAAAATGGTATTGAAAACGCAGTTGCTAATTTAGGAACTTCACTTACTGATAGACAAATCTTAACATTAAATCAATTTTTTGATGATATAATTATTTGTTTTGATGGGGATGAAAGTGGTTATAAAGCAGCTTTAAGAGCAGCAGAAAATTCTATTGTTTATTTAAAACCAGAAAAACAAATTTCATTTTTATTTTTACCTGACAAAGAGGATCCTGATAGTTTTGTGAATAAAAACGGCAAAGACTATTTTTTAAATTTTGCTAAAGAGAGCAAAACATCGATACATCAGTTTATTTTTGCTCACTATAAAAAACAAACACAAAATAATCCATCATCAATGGCAATTTTCGATAAAAAACTCAGGTCGATAGCAAACACTATTAAGGATGAGTACATTAAAAAATATGTTTTAGAGTATTTTTTAAGTAAAATTTCAGATTTAGCACCACATACTAATTTAGGTAAAAAATTCAATTACGTAAAAAGAGTTAAATCACTTGAAACAACGAAAAAATACTTTAATGATAGTAAATCTTTGTCAGCAATAGAACTTAAAGAATTCTCATTACTTTATCTTTTAATGAATAATTTAGAATTAATGAGAGAAAATCTTCATTTAATTGAAAATGTGAATTTATTTACTGAAGTTAATAAGCAAATTTTTTCAAAAATTTTATCCAAACTTAAACTTAATGAAAAACTCACTATAGAAGATTTAGAAATCGACAAACAATTAATTGAAAAAATTGATAAGTTTGCCCCAATTAAATATATCCTAGGTAAAAAGAATAAAAATGAACATGAGATAATTGCATTACTCGACGATGTAAACAGAGATTTGAACAGTTATAACTTAGAACTTAGAATCCAGGAGTTAGAATCTAAGTTTTCTAAAGATCTGAGTGAGACAACATTTAATGAGCTAAAAGAGCTTAAAAAAAAGCAAAATATCAATTAATTTACATTATTTATTAATGGATTTTTACAAATTTAAGATTATATAAGACTCTTCAAACTTTATTGCTGTGGAAAGAATTATAACAAAATCATTTGCTAGATTAATGGGTCGTGGAACCCATCGAGGTTTCATAACTTATGAGGAATTAAGTAAATCACTTGGAAAGCGAAATCTATCAGACGAAAACCTAGCTCAAGCGTTTATACATATTCTTGATGAGAAAGTAACTTTAGTAGAAAAAAAATCTGATTTTAAAGTTCTAAGAAAAAAAGATAGTTCATCAAAAGAAGAGGGTAAAACAATCGAGAAGAGTGATGATCCCATTAGAATGTATCTTAGAGAGATGGGTGGTGTTGAATTATTATCGAGAGAAGGCGAAATAGCTATAGCAAAAAGGATTGAGGCAGGGAAAGATGTAATGTTAATTGCATTATCTCAAAGTCCAATAACTGCTCAACAATTTTTTGAGTGGAATGAAAAACTTCAGAAAGACGAAATTTTAGTAAGAGAGATTATTGATATCGATACTAATTATATGGAAGATGAAACAACTGGACCTAGTGCAAAGCAAAAAAATTCTGGAGAGATGGAAAAAGAAGAGGGTGTTAGTGATGATGATGATGATTTTAATCCAACGCTTGCAGCAATGGAAAACGAGATAAAACCCAAAGTTTTAAAAACAGTCAACTTACTAACTAAAGAATATAGTAAGTTAATTAAGTATCAAAAAGAGAAATTAGATTGTGTATTAAATTCAAAGATTTTTTCACCTGCAAAAGAAAAAGGTCATGACAAAATCGTTAATGATATTTTAGAAAATATCAAATCTCTTCAATTATCCCCATCTGTTTTAGAAGAGTTAGTTCAAAAACATTATGTAGAAAATAAAAAGATTGTCTCTTTAGAAGGAAATCTTTTAAGATTAGCCATAGATCACAAAATTTCACGAAACGAATTTATTAAATTTTATATTGGAAATGAAATTAATCCAAATTTAAAAAAGTTTTTAGATACAAATTCTTTATGGAAACAATTTTTCACTAAAAATAAAAATGAATTTAAAAATATTAGAGATAGACTAGTTGAGATAAGTCACAAATTGGGAATGTCTGTTACTGATTACAAAAAACTAGTCAGTAGAATACAAAAAGGTGAAAAAGAGTCTAGAATTGCAAAAAAAGAAATGGTTGAAGCTAACTTGAGATTAGTTATTTCCATCGCAAAAAAATACACTAACAGAGGTTTACAGTTTTTAGACTTAATTCAAGAGGGTAACATAGGTTTAATGAAAGCAGTTGATAAATTTGAGTACAGACGAGGTTATAAATTTTCCACATACGCTACTTGGTGGATACGTCAAGCAATTACTAGATCAATAGCTGACCAAGCGAGAACAATAAGAATTCCAGTTCATATGATTGAAACTATAAATAAGATTGTAAGAACTCAAAGATTAATACTTAGTGAATTTGGAAGAGAAGCCACACCTGAGGAATTAGCAAAAAAACTTAGAATGCCTTTAGATAAAGTTAGAAAAGTTTTAAAAATTTCAAAAGAACCTGTGTCTCTAGAAAAACCAGTTGGTGACGAGGAGGATAGTAGTTTAGGAGATTTTATAGAAGATACAAAAGCTCTCGCACCTTTGGAACAAGCAATAAAGTCAAACTTAGGAGAAGCAACTACAAAAATATTATCCACTCTTACACCTAGAGAGGAGAGGGTTTTAAGAATGAGATTTGGCGTTGGGATGAATACAGATCACACATTAGAAGAAGTAGGTTTACAGTTCTCTGTAACGAGAGAACGTATCAGGCAAATTGAAGCTAAAGCTCTAAGAAAATTAAAACACCCAAGCAGATCAAAACAGCTTAAAAGTTTCTTGGAAAGTTAATTTAAGGGCCGTTAGCTCAATAGTAGAGTACTGCATTGACATTGCAGGGGTAGTTGGAGCGTAACCAACACGGCCCACCATAAATTTGTAAATTAAGTATAAAGTTGATAAAAAAAGATTGTGAAAAAAAAAGATCATTCTCAATATCTTATTTGATTAAAGTAAACCAAAAATGTCAAAAAATATAATTGTAACTGGTGGCTTAGGATTTATAGGCAGTAATCTAATAGAGTTTTTATTAGAAAAAAAATTTTTTGTGTTAAATATCGACAAAGTAACATATTCCTCAAATTTTTATAATGTTAAAAAATTTAAAACATTAAAGAATTACAAGTTTATAAAATCTGATATTGGAGATATAAAAATGAAAAATATTCTTTTTAAATATAAACCTATATGTATCTTTAATTTAGCAGCTGAAACTCATGTAGATAGATCTATAGATAATCCAAAAAGCTTTATTCAGAATAATATAGTAAGTGTCCACAATCTTTTAGAAAATTTCAGATTATTTTCAAAAAGATATAAATCAAAACTAATCCATATATCAACAGATGAAGTATACGGTGATATTTTGAAAGGCAGGGCATCAGAAAAATATTCTTATAAACCGAGTTCACCATATGCTGCCAGCAAAGCTGCTTCAGACCATCTAGTCTTTTCCTATATAAGAACTTATAAAATTCCTGCAATTGTAACTAATTGCTCCAATAATTATGGACCAAAACAGCATCCAGAAAAATTAATACCAAAATTAATCTATAATATTTTAAATAATAGAAATTTACCAATCTATGGCAAAGGTATTAATTCGAGAGAATGGATATTTGTTAAAGATCATTGTGAAGCTTTATTTAAAATTTTTAAAAACGGTAAAATTGGAGAATTTTACAATATAGGTTCAAATAAAAATCTTTCTAATCTTGAGGTATGTAGAAGTCTTTTGGCCATCTCAAAAAAATTAACAAAGGTTGGTAAAAAGGTAAAAATTTATTTTGTTAAAGATAGGCCTGGCCACGATATTAGATACGCGCTTGATAGTAAAAAAATCAGGCGCGAATTAAAATTTCGTCCAAAAACAAATTTTACAACAGGGATAAAATATACTTTTGAGTGGTATAAAAATAATAAATCTTACTATAAATATTTACCTAGAAAAGATATTCTTAGAAGATTGGGTCAAAATGATTAATAAAGGAATTATACTTGCTGGGGGAACTGGGACAAGAATGAGTCCGCTTACAAAAGCTGTGAATAAACAGTTGTTGCCTATTTATGATAAGCCACTTATTTTTTATCCTATTTCAATTTTAATGTTGTCAAAAATTAGGGATATTTTGATAATCGTAAATAAGGGTCAAATTAATCAATATAGAAAGTTAATCCAAGACGGGGAAAATTTAGGAATAAAAATTACTTATCAAGAACAAAGTAAACCAAGAGGTTTACCAGAAGCTTTTATATTAGGAGAAAAATTTATTGGCAATCAAAATGTTGCAATGATTCTTGGAGATAATTTTTTTTATGGTCAAGGTTTATCTGAAAATTTGAAGAAATGTACAAAATTAAAATCAGGTGCAAAAGTCCTTTTGCACAAGGTATCGAATCCCGAGTCTTTCGGTGTGGCAAAAGTGAATAAAAGAAATAAAATTTTAAAAATAATTGAAAAACCTAAAAAACATGTCTCTAATTTGGCAGTAACAGGTCTCTATTTTTTCGATAATAATGTAATTAAATACTCAAAGACATTAAAACCATCTAAGAGAGGAGAAATAGAAATTGTTGATTTATTAAACATTTACAAAAAAAAAAATAAATTAACTGCAGATTATATAGGAAGAGGTGGAGCATGGCTTGATACAGGTTCGATTGAAGATTATTTTAAAACTTTTTCATTTGTTCATGCAATTGAGAATAGACAAGGAGTAAAAATTGCGTGTTTAGAGGAAATTGCATTATCTAATAAATGGATAGACAAAAACCAAGTTAGGAAACAGATAAAATTTTACGGAAATTGTAGTTACTCAAATTATTTAAAAAAGATTATTACACCAAGTGCATAAAATCTTATTAACAGGCTCTTCAGGTTTCATAGGATCAAATATTCTCAAGAATTTTTCCAGCAATTATAAATTTTATATTCCAGTTCGAAAAAAACCTTTAAAAAGATATTTAAAAAATAAAAATATTAATGTAATTGAGTTTAAAAACTATAACTCTCTCAATTCAAAGTTGAGGAAAATAAAAGTAGACACAGTAATTCATTGTGCAACACATTATGTAAAAGATCATAAGTTTGAGGATTTAGAAAAACTTTGTCATTCTAATTTAATGTTCGGGAATGTAATTTTAGAAAATCTCACAAAATTAAAAGCTTCAAAATTTATAAATTTTTCTACAGTTTGGGAAGATGGTAACGCAAAAAAAGATAATATAGAAAATTTATACTCTGCTTATAAAAAAAGTTTTAGTACAATTTTAAGTTTTTACAAGAAGAATTTAAAAAAAGTAAATTTTTACGAATTAATGGTTTTTGATACATTTGGTAATAATGATCACAGAAAAAAAATAATTCACACTTTAAAAATGAATTATCATAAAAATAAATCAACAACTGTAATATCGAAAAATCTTTATATGAATTTACTTAATATTTCAGACATAATTAATGCTATAGACTTAATTCTTAAAAAAAATGTAGCTCCAAAGAAATACTCCATTACAAATAATTTTAACATAAAGATTTTAGATTTGGTTAGAATTTTTAATAAACAAAATCAAAAAAAATTAAAAGTTAAATGGTTATCTAATCGCTTAATTAGGTATAAGATTTATCCCTATGACAAATTGAATGGTTGGAAATCAAAAAATAGTTATATAAAAGATATAGTGAATTATATTAAATTTTAAAGAAAATATTGATTATGAAAAAAATTTATTACGGTAAAGCAGTTTATAATTCTAAAGAGATTAATGCAGTTATCAAAGTTTTAAAAAACGAGGGGCTTTCATTAGTTGATGGGAAAAATGTCAAAAAACTAGAAAAGACTGTAAGTAAAATGTTTGGAAAAAAATATGGACTTATGGTTAATTCTGGTTCCTCCGCAAATTTACTCGGGTTATCCTCTTTTAATTTCAAAAAGGGTTCGGAAATTATTACTCCTAATTTAACTTTTTCAACAACCATTGCACCAATATATCAATTGGGACTGATCCCTCATTTTATTGGGGTTGAAAAAAATAAGTTTTTAGCGAATCCAGCACAAATAGAAAAATGTATTAATAAAAAAACTGTTGCATTAATGATACCTAACCTACTTGGAAATATTGCAGACTGGAAAAAGATTTTTAAAATCGCGAAAAAATATAATCTAAAAGTTATCGAGGATTCTGCGGATACAATAGGGTATAAAGTAAACAAAAAAAATACTGGTAAATATTCAGATGTTGTGACTAACAGTTTTTATGCGTCTCACATTATAAATGGAGCTGGAACCGGTGGAATCGTTTGTTTTAATGATTTTAATTTATATCAAAGAGCAAAACTATTGAGAGGATGGGGAAGATCCTCAGCGACTTTTAATGAGTCCGAAAACATCAATAAAAGATTTAATATTAAAGTTTCTGGTATTGACTATGATGCAAAGTATATATTTTCAGATTTAGGTTACAATTTTTTACCATCTGAACTTTCTGCAGCTTTCGCTTTAGAGCAAATTAAAAAATTAAAGAACAATATTGATTTAAGAAATAAAAATTTTGATTTCTTAAAGAATTATTTTTCTAATTATCCAGAATACTTTGATTTACCAGAGCAAAATATTGGAGTAAGTACACCGTGGTTAGCTTTTCCCCTAGTAATTAAAAAAAATAAAATTTTTAATAGAAGAGAAATGCAAATTTTCTTTGAAAAAAATAATATTCAAACAAGAACAATATTTACAGGCAATATATTGAGGCAACCAGTTATGAAGAATAAGGTTTATAAAAAACATCCAGATTGTGATTTAGAAGCTGACAATGTAATGAAAAATGGAATACTTATCGGGTGTCACCAAGGTATGAAAGAGAGTGAGTTAGACTATATTTGTAACACATTTGAAAAATTTATTAATTTGTGAAAATTATTAAAACAAAATTTCAAGGTCTTTTAATTATAAAGCGTCCGACATATAACGACAATAGGGGAATATTAAAAGAATTATTCGAACAAAAAAAATTCAAAAAAAAATTTGTTTTTGATTATTTTTCAGTCTCAAAAAAAAATGTAATTAGGGGTCTTCACCTTCAATTTAAAAAACCCCAAGCTAAATTGATTAATGTTATATCAGGTAAGATATTTGACGTTGTCTTAGATTGCAGAAAAAATTCCAAAACTTTTGGTAAGCATTTTACAATAAATATTTCTGCAAAAGATAATACTTCTTTGTATATACCAGAAGGATTTGCTCACGGATTTTGTAGTTTAACTGAGCATACGGTTTTATATTATAAAAACTCAGATTACAGGAATAAAAAGTATGAAATGGGAATTTCGTGGAAAGATAATGATTTAAATATAAGATGGCCCATTAAAAAACCTATAATATCATCAAGAGATAGAAAAAATTTAAGTTTTGCTAAATTTTTAAATAGTAAAAAATTTAAAAAGATGTAGAACCATAATAATTCATTTGGGCCTGTAGCTCAGTTGGTTAGAGCAGTACACTCATAATGTATTGGTCCCAGGTTCGAGTCCTGGCGGGCCCACCAAATTAATTAAAATCAGTTTTTTGAAAATTTTTCTAAGCTTTTAAACAAAGAATTAATATCTCCATCATTAGAGTTTAGAATTGATGCAAATTCTTCTTTCTGGGTTCGTGCCAAACTTAAGCCCTCTATTATGAGATCTCTAATTAATGGGTTGTCCTTATTTTTTGTATATATTCTCCAGTCAATTTTTACCTCTGGTCTTTCAGATGTTCCTCTCAAGACACTATTTACAATGGTATAATTCTCACTCAGAACTTTTTTTGATAAAACATCAATTTCTGGATTTGTGTATTCTGATAATCTGCTTGAAAAGCTTTTTAAAAAATAATCCTCAAATAATTTAAAGTATTGAGTTTTTTGTTCTTTGTTTAAGTTTTTTCTAGCCGCACCCAGAGAATAAAAACCTACACCTTGAATATCAACTGTTTCTTTAGCAATTTCTTTCAACTTAACGATTTTGTCTTCTTGTGAAATATTTTTAGTCAATATCTCTGATGCTCTATTTACAGTTGATTGTACAAATATATCTGGCTCGACTGAAAAAACGTGAAGAAAGTTGAAATTTAAAAACAATATAACTAAAAAAATTTTTTTCATTTCTAAGATATAAATTTAAATTTTTAATTTTGATCTATTTCTTCCCAATCTTCTTCATTTTTATAAAAAATCTCAATATTCCCTTTTCTTATATTACTAATTTTATTTTCTCTATCTTGCAAATATAAACTTTTTACTGATGCATAAAAGTCTATAGAGTTTATTTCAAGATTATCAAATGACTCAATATTATTTGATCTAAAATCGATGCCCTCTACAGCTTTTGTTGCCATATAAACACTCTCATTTAAAAATTCATTATTACCGTGCACAGAAGCGTTATAATAAGGATCACCCCCCAAGACATTCATGAAGGAACCAGTTGTATCTCTTAGAGTTGAAGGCCCTAAAACCGGTAAGACAACATAACATCCTGGTCCGACTCCCCAAGTAGCTAAAGTTTGTCCATAATCTTCTTTTTCGTATTTTGGAAAACCCATTTTATTTGCAACATCGATAGTTCCCAATATTCCAACAGTTGAATTCACAGCAAGCCTTGCCGTGTTAATAATTGCTAATTTAATGTCACCCTGTAAAACGTTATTTGGTATCGTAACTAAACTTGATAAATTTGTAACAAAGTTATGCGTACCTTTTTGAATAGGATCTGGTAAATTCCTATAACCTTCGGCAAGCGGTTTAATTATAGCTTTATCTAAACCTTGATTAAAAGCAAAAGTTGCTCTATTTAAGTTTTCAAAACAATCCTTGACTTTTTTTGGTTGTTTTTCCATCTTTAATTCGCCATCTGATCCAGCATAAGCATTTAATGACATAAAAAAGATTGAAATTAATATTATTGAAAATTTTTTCATCATATATTTATATTTTATATATTATTATTAATGATGTAAATTAACATTTAATAATAAAAAATGGCTATAAAATGTTTATAAATAGCCAAAATTAATAATAATATTAATAATGAATATAATTTGTGACTATTCACCAAATTTTAGCTTACCAAAAAGACCAAAAAAAAAAATAAATTATATCATTATTCATTACACAGGCATGAAAAAAGAGTTGGACTCAATCAAAAGATTGCAAAATCTGAATTCTAAAGTTAGCTCTCATTACTTAATAAAAAAAAACGGTGAGATATTAAT
Organism: uncultured Pelagibacteraceae bacterium; assembly: GCA_902627045.1. Taxonomy (GTDB): domain Bacteria; phylum Pseudomonadota; class Alphaproteobacteria; order Pelagibacterales; family Pelagibacteraceae; genus Pelagibacter. Next base: position 4,385 of record CACOHP010000011.1, on the reverse strand, counting down.
TTTAGTTCCCGATTTATATGTAGCTTGGCATGCTGGCTTGTCACACTGGAAAAATCAAAAAAATTTAAACAAAAGCTCAATTGGAATAGAAATTACTAATCCAGGTCATCAATTTGGTTATAAGAATTTTTCTAAAAAACAAATTTTTTCTTTAAAAAAATTATTGAAGTATTTAATTAAGAAATTTAAAATTAAAAAAGAATGTATTCTTGGTCATTCAGATATATCTCCAGACCGTAAAAAAGACCCAGGTGAAAAATTTCCATGGGGAAATTTGTCTAAAAATTCTTTAGTTTGGTCTCATAATTTAGACCCTAAAAAGATTAAAAAATTTAGAAAAATTAAACTTTCTTCAGAATTTGAGGAAAAGAAATTCATAAAAAATCTTTATAAAATAGGATACAAAAAGATAAAGGGCTTCAAACACGTAAAAAATGCAGAGTATCTTACTAAGGCTTTCCAAAGGAGATTTAGACAAGATTTGGTAGATGGTAAAATAGATCAAGAGTGTCTTAAAATAAGTAAAAATCTCGTTTCTAAATAAAAAATTAAACTTGAAATTATATATTTTAATTATAAATTAAGTTGGCCAGATGAACGATTTATCGCTTTAATTTTTTAAAGAGGAAAGTCCGGACTCTACAAGAATGCAGTGCCAGGTAATTCCTGGCGGGGGCGACCCTAGGGATAGTGCCACAGAAAATAAACCGCCATAACATGGCAAGGGTGAAAAGGTGTGGTAAGAGCACACCGGTTCTATTGGTAACAATGAACGCTGGAAAACCCCACTGCGAGCAAGACTAAGTAGAGATGACGATGTTGAAAAACTAAAAGCAATTCTTGGCTAGTCATCAGGGTTAGTCGCTTGAGCTTAAAAGTGATTTTAAGCCTAGACAAATGATAAATTTAAATGACAGAACCCGGCTTATAGTTCATCTGGCTCTTTAAGAAAATTTTACCATTAACTTAAATGTTCACGTTTTGACTCACTTTTTATCAAATTTTTTGTTTTGTCAGTAATAATCTAGGTATTGACTCTTTTTTAATAAACCCATAATATCCCATATATTCCCATATAAAGGGAATGAAGGATTTTATGGTTTATGTTTTTATCAACTTACGAAAACAAACTAGACAAAAAAGGAAGGGTGTCAGTGCCTGCAAGTTTTAGGTCATATTTATCTAATTTAGGATACAATGGAGTAATTTGTTATCCATCTTTCAATAATCAATCGATAGAAGCATGGCCTCAAGATAGAATAGAAAAAATTTCAAATACAATAGACTCATTAAATCCTTTTGAAGAAAAACGAGATTTTTTTGCTACATCAATTTTGTCTGAAAGTATAAATTTACAATTTGATAGCGAAGGTAGAATTTCACTAACTTCAAAATTATTAAAACATGCAAAAATAAAAAATAGCATGATTTTTGTTGGTCAGGGAAAAACCTTTCAAATTTGGGAACCAACAATTTTTGAAAAATTTAGGGCAAGCGCTAGAAAAAAAGCAAATTCAAATCGTTCAAGTCTTAAATGGGAGAGTCAACTTAACAAATAAAAAAAAGAGGGGGATTAAATGACAATTAATTTTAAAGTACCAGAGATAAAAGAGTTACAACCAAGGCTTTTAGTAATGGGTATTGGTGGTGCAGGTGGAAATGCTATTAATGAAATGATTGATAATGGAATGCAAGGTGTTGAGTTTATTGCTGTTAATACTGATGCACAAGATTTAAAACATAGTAAAGCAAAATCAAAAGTTCAAATAGGTTTAAATTTGACCAAGGGCTTAGGTGCTGGCGCAAAACTTGATATTGGTCAGGCTGCTGCAGATGAGTCTCTTAATGATATAGTAAATATTTTACAGGGTGCAAATATGGTTTTCATCGCCGCTGGTATGGGTGGTGGTACAGGAACTGGTGCAGCCCACGTTATTGCAAGGGCCGCAAAAGAACTTAACATTTTAACAGTGGGAGTAGTAACACTACCTTTTTTATATGAAGGACCTTCAAGAATGAGAAGAGCTCAACAAGGATTAGAGGAACTTCGAAGACATGTGGACACTATTATAGTAATTCCAAATCAAAATTTATTTAAAATTGCTAATGAACAGACCACATTTGAGGAGTCATTTAATTTATCGAATAATGTTTTAATGCACGGGGTTCAAAGTATTACAGATTTAATGGTTAGACCAGGATTGATAAATCTTGATTTTGCCGATGTTGAGTCTGTAATGGCTTCGATGGGTAAAGCTATGATGGGAACAGGCGAAGCCGAAGGTGAAGGTAGAGCCATGAAAGCTGCAGAAATGGCAATTAGCAATCCTTTAATTGATGATTATACCTTGAAAGGTGCAAAAGGCTTATTAGTAAATATTACTGGAGGTAAAGACCTCAAGCTTTTTGAAGTCGATGAAGCAGTTAATAAAGTAAGAGCTGAGGTTGACCCTGAGGCTGAGTTGATAATAGGAGCAATTACAGATCCAGAACTTGACGGAAAAATGAGAGTTTCAATTGTTGCAACCTCCTTAGATGGTCAACAACCCGAGACTAAATCTGTGATTAATATGGTGCACAGAATACAAAATAGAAATCCAGGGTATTCTGATTTTGCAGCCAATGGCTTGACACAATCTTTTGTATTTAACGGAAATAATACAAATCCAGTTTCTCATGGTGCGAATGCTTTGAAACTGGAGAATGAGATAGTGACCAACGATTTACAAAATCAAACTAGCAATCAATCAGTAAATGATATGAATAATCAATATCATGAGGAGCTTTTAAAAAATCAAGAGATTAATGAGGTTGAAGATAACAAGTCTGAAAAAAATGAAATGTCCTTTTCTAAAGAAACATCAGTATCTTTTGAGGAAACTGAAGTTAACTCTAATGACTTGAGAGAGTTTGGAGTTGATACAAATGAGCCAGATTTATTTAGTTCTAGCGATGACAATTCAGATACTAATGATCTATCGAGTTCTTTGGACGAAGATAATGATGACGATGATCTTGAAATTCCCGCATTTTTAAGAAGACAAAAAAATTAATGGTCTTCAAGAAAATAAATGGAAGCCACCATAGTATCGGATAAATCTAGGCATTATCCGGTACTGCTAAAAGAAATTATTAGCATTATTTCCCCTCAATATGGTGGCACATTTATTGATTGTACTTTTGGTCAAGGTGGATACACAAAGGAATTATTAAAATTTTCAAATACCAAAGTAATTGCTATCGATAGAGATATTGAAAGTAAGAAAATTGCAGACCAAATTAAGAAAAGTTTTGCAGATAGATTTTTTTTCAAGAATATGAAATTTAGTCAGCTAACAAATCTTAAATTGAAAAATGAAAATATAAAAGGAATATTTTTTGATTTAGGTTACTCTCTAAACCAAATGAAAGATCATAATAAAGGATTATCTTTCACTTCTAAAGGGCAGCTCAACATGAAACTAGGTCTTAACAATTTTTCAGCAAAAGAGGTAATTAATAAACTTTCACTTAATGATTTACAAAAAATTTTTAAACATTTTGGTGATGAAAAAGATTCAAAAAAAATTGCAAATAAAATTGTAAAAGAGCGAGATAAATATGAAATTAACACAAGTGAATTAGTTAATATTATTGATTCTGTAAAAAAAAGAAATAATTCTAAAATTCACAAGTCAACAAAAGTTTTTCAAGCAATTAGAATTTTTGTTAATAGGGAAATTAGCGAATTAATTAATGGTTTGATTAATGCTACAAAAATTTTAAAAAAGGATGGCGTGCTAGCTGTTGTTACCTTTCATTCATTGGAAGATAAAATTGTAAAATATTTTTTTCGAAGTCTTTCAGAAAATAAAAGTGTCTCAAGATATCAACCTAAAATTACACAATCAGAGCCATTATTATATATGACAGAGAGAAAGCCTATTATTCCAAGTGAACAAGAATTAAATGAGAATATAGCATCCAGATCAGCAAAATTAAGATTTGTTATTAAAAGAAAAAATTTTTACAACTTTGATATTGATATTTTTGAAAAATTTAAATCTTTTATTGAGATAGAAAATATTGGCAATAAATTATGAAAAAAATCGCAATAATTGTTTTTGTATTTTTATTAATATTTTTTACTGCTTTTATTAAAAACTCAAGTAAAAAAATCGAAGATGAAATATTTTTAGTTAACGAAAGTCTGAGAGATCTCAAAAAAGAATTAAGTGATACAAAATTAGAATTTGAGTATCTTAGCTCGACAGAAAAATTACTTGAATATCAATCACAATTTTTTGAAAAAGATTTATTTCAAAAAGATATGAATAAGATTAAAACATTAACCAAAAATTCAAATGGCTTATTAATTAGTAACTTTAATTTTTTTGAAATTAATG
>CACOHP010000010.1 GCA_902627045.1 uncultured Pelagibacteraceae bacterium | reverse complement strand
AAATAATTGTTTCATTTGCTGTTAAGCCTACCTCATCAATTTTAAAAAGTAGAAAAACAATTAACAAATTTGGAAAAAATACCACTATTTCTGTTAAAGGTAGACATGATCCATGTGTTGGAATTAGAGCAGTACCAGTAGGTGAAGCAATGTTATCATGTGTCTTGCTTGACCATTATTTGTTGAATAAAGCTCAATGTGGATAAACAGTTTATTTTTGTTTTTGTAAAATAATATTTGAATTTAATACATCTAAAATTTGTTCTTCAATAGAAATACAGTCTAAATTTGCTTGTTTGTACATGTTGTCAGGTTTGTCTTGATCTATAAAAATATCAGGAAGTTTCATAGACCTAAATTTTAAATTTGAGTCCAATAATCCTTTTTTTGCTAAAAAATCAATTACATGAGAACCAAATCCACCGATGGATCCCTCTTCAATAGTTATAATCGCCTCGTGAGTTGTTGCTAATTGCCATATTAAATTTTCATCTAATGGTTTTGCAAATCTCGCATCCACTATTGTAATATTTACTCCTTTTTTTTTTAATTTTTCTGACGCTTTTAAGCTTTCACTCAATCTAGCCCCAAAATTTATTAAGGCCAATTTTTTTCCCTCTTGAATAATTCTTGATTTACCAATCTCTATTTTTTCATTAATCGAAGGTAATATTGATCCAACACCTACTCCTCTAGGGTATCTAAATGCACATGGTCTATCATTAATTTCTGTAGAGGTATTTATCATTCTAACTAACTCCGCCTCATCACTAGCAGCCATTACAATGAAATTTGGTAATGTTGCTAAATAGGTAGTATCAAAACTTCCTGCATGTGTGGGTCCATCAGCTCCAACTAATCCTGCCCTATCTATCGCAAATCTTACAGGTAAACTCTGTATTGCAACATCATGAACAACTTGATCATATGCTCTTTGAAGAAATGTTGAGTATATTGCTGCATAAGGTTTATAATTCTCAGTCGCCAACCCGGCGGCAAAGGTAACGGCATGTTGTTCAGCAATACCAACATCGTAAGTTCTGTCTGGAAATTCTTTTCGAAAATTGCTTAATCCAGTTCCATCTGGCATAGCCGCGGTTATTGCAACTATTTTACTATCTTTTTTTGCGTGTTGTATCAGAGTATCAGCAAAAACTTTTGTGTATGATGGTATTTTACTGGAACTTTTTTCCTGTTCTCCAGTCTTTACATTAAATTTCGACACTCCATGATAATGATCTTTTGCATCTTCAGCAAAAGAATAACCTTTTCCTTTTTTTGTTTTAATGTGAATTAATATTGGGCCCTGGTGTTTAGAGTCCCTAGCATTTTTTAAAATTGGAATTAATGAAGAAAGATCATGGCCATCTATAGGACCAATATAATAAAAACCTAATGAACTAAATAGAGTCCCACCTGTTACAGCTGATCTTAATAAATCTTCAGCTTTACCTGCTTTTGCACTAAATCTTTTTGAAAATGCGGATGTAATCAATTTTATAGTTTCTCTTAAACTAAAATAGATTTTACCAGAAAAAATTTTAGCTAAATAAGTTCCCATTGCTCCGACAGGTCTCGCAATTGACATATCGTTATCATTCAGTATCACAATCATTTTAGTCTTTGAAGCACCCGCGTTATTCATAGCTTCATAAGCCATACCTGCACTTATCGCTCCATCACCAATTACTGCAATAACATTTTCTGATTTTTTTGATAATTTATTTGCCTCTGCAATTCCTAACGCTGATGAAATTGAAGTGGAGCTATGAGCAGCTCCAAATGGATCATATTCACTTTCTAAACGCTTCGTAAAACCTGAGAGACCCCCTCCTTGCCGAAGCGTTCTTATTTTATCTTTTCTTCCTGTTAAAATTTTGTGTGGATAGCATTGGTGTCCCACATCCCAAATTAATTTATCACTTGGTGTATTGAAAATATAATGTAGTGCAACGCTTAATTCTACAACACCTAAGCTGGCACCCAAATGTCCTCCGGTGACTGATACTACATCAATCATTTCTTCTCTTAATTCATCAGCAACCTTTTGTAGTTTTGTTTCAGGAATTTTTTTTAAGTCTGATGGAAAATTAATCTGATCTAAAAATTCGTAATTTTTTTTCATTTATTTCTATTTAAAATATAATTTAGAGTCTCGGTTAAATTCTTAGATTTTGGTCCATACTTTTTTAACTTAGTATTAATTTTTAAAATTAGTTTATTCGCATATTTAATAGTATTTTTATCTCCCAGTAAACTAATAAGAGTTGCTTTACCTTTTTTCTTATCTTTTCCAGTTTTTTTTCCTGCAGCAGAGAGACTTCCATTATAATCAATTAAATCGTCAGCAACTTGAAATAGTAATCCTATATCAGCTCCGATATTTTCAAATTTTTGGATATCTTTTTTACTTTTGTTTTTTAAAATTAATGGAGCTACACAACAAAAACTAAACAGTTTTCCAGTTTTTTTTATTTCCATTTTAATTATTTTTTTTTCTGAAATTTTCTTATGTTCATAGCTAAGATCTAAATATTGACCACCAGCAATCCCAAGATGTCCAGAACTCTCAGAAATTTTATTAATTAATCTAATTTTTGTTTTTTCATTGACATTCAAATCTTTGTGACTCAAAATTTCGAATGCCATAGTTAAGAGTGAGTTTCCAGCAAGAACAGCTGTAGACTCTCCAAATTTGATATGAGTAGAAGGCTTACCTCGTCTTATTAAATCATTATCCATACATGGTAAATCGTCATGAATAAGTGAATAAGCATGAATACATTCAACAGCAGCACCAATAATTAGTAAGGTTTTATAATTTAAGTTAAATATTGAACCAACATCAACTAGTATTTTTGATCTTATTTTTTTACCACCCGAAAATAATCCATATTGCATTGGGACAATCAGTTCTGATTTTTTTTGCTTTTTAATAAATCTTTTTAAAAAAATATTTGTGTCTTTAGCAATTTTATTTAGTTTTTTTTGCATTATTTTTTGAGGTTATCTTAGATATATTATCTTTAGTTGTTGTATTAATATCAGTAACTTTTTTTTTAAATTTTTTTTCGATGATATTGTTAAGTTTTATCAAATTTTGATATTTTTCAATTGAATTTTGTAAATCTTTTTGACTTTCTAAATCCTCAATTATCTTATTAGCTTCGAGAGTTAATTCCTCCAGTGACGAAGATTCATAATTATTTGGTAAATCTTTATCTTTCATATAATACTCTCAGATAATACATGAAAATGAATCTTGCAAATATTAAAAAAGCAAAAAAACTTCTATATAAAAGGGAGTGTATTGCTATACCTACAGAAACAGTTTATGGTTTGGCGGGTAATGCCTACTCAGACCAAGCCTGTCAAAAAATATATAAACTTAAAAAAAGACCTAAAAATAACCCTCTAATAGTTCATTATCTGAATATTCAAAGATTGAAAAAAGATTGTCATTTAAACGACGACTTTATTAAACTATATAAAAAATTTTGTCCTGGTCCTTTAACTTTTATACTAAATCTTAAAAAATCATCAAAAATTTCAAAAATAATTACTAACAAAAAAAATACATTGGCAGTAAGATTTCCGCGACACTCAGTCACGAGAAGATTACTAAAAATTTTAGAATTTCCTTTAGCAGCTCCAAGTGCTAATCCCTCATCTAGGGTTAGTGCTGTAACATCTAATCATGTAAAAGAAGATTTTGGAAAAAAAATTAAATACATACTTGAGGGCGGAAAATCATCTATTGGAGTAGAATCAACAATTGTTGACCTTAGAGAGAAACCTAAAATCTTAAGATTGGGGGGCTTAAATGTTTCAACTATTCAAAAAATACTAAGAAAAAAAATAACAATAAATAACAAACCTTTAAAAATCGTTTCACCAGGTCAACTTAAGATTCATTATTCACCAGGTTTGCCCATCAGACTTAATGCAAAAAATATTCGTAAAGATGAAGCATACTTATTGATTAGAAAGAAAAAAGTAAGTAAACCAAATTATTATTTTTTGTCACAAAAAGGAAATCTAAAAGAAGCTGCAAAAAATTTATATTCTACTTTAAGAAAAATTAAAAAAAAGAAATACAGCTCGATTGCAGTATGTAAAATTCCTGATAGAGGATATGGTAAAACAATTAATGATAGGTTATTAAGAGCATCAAGATTCAATGAAAAAACCACTTGAAGTAATAGGATTATCAAAAACTTACAATACAAAAGAAGCAGTAAAAGAAGTTTCTTTTAAAGTAAATCAAAATGAAATTATTGGTATACTTGGTCCTAATGGTTGTGGAAAAACTACTACAATCGGTATGATTTTAGGTTTATTAAAACCATCAAAAGGAAAAGTTTTAATAAATGGAGTCGAAATTGAAAATCAACGTGTAGATTTATTAAATCAATTAAATTTTATATCACCTTATATAGAGTTGCCAAAAAAATTGACAGTTAGACAAAATTTAGAAGTTTATGGGAGGCTTTATGATGTGAACAAACATAAGGAAAGAATTGAATATCTGTGTGAAAAATTAAGACTCTACGAATTTATAGATAAATTAACTGGGGAGTTGTCATCTGGTCAAAAAAATAGAGTTAGTCTTGCAAAATCAATAATTAATAATCCAAAAGTTTTACTTCTTGATGAACCTACGGCATCACTTGATCCTGAAACAGGTGATTTTGTTAGAAGTTTTTTAGAGGAATATCAACAGGGAAATAAAACATCAATTCTATTAGCATCTCACAATATGGCAGAAGTAGAGAGACTATGTTCTTCAGTTTTAATGATGAATAAAGGGTCAATTATTGATGAGGGTAGACCAGAGGAATTAATTAAAAAACATGGAAGAAAAAATATGGAAGAAGTTTTTTTAAAACTAACAAGGGAAAAAGTATGAATTTCAATAAAATGTATGGTCTTTTCCTAAGACACTTTTATTTAATTAAAAGTTCTTTACCAAGAATTTTGGATTTAATTTATTGGCCAACAATTCAAATAATTTTGTGGGGTTTTATCTCAAAGTTTTTCTCAATACATAGTGACTACTATAGCAATACTTTGGGAGTAATTTTAACTTGCGCAATACTTTACGATATTCTTTTTAGATCAAGTATTAGTTTTAACATGCTTTTTTTAGAAGAAATCTGGAGTAGAAATTTCACAAATTTGTTTATAGCACCTCTTAAACTTAAAGAAATTATTATTTCATTAATTTTTACGGCTTTAATAAGGACTTTGATAGGATTGGTTCCTGCGATAATGCTAACCTCTCCTTTATTTGGTGTATCAATTTTAAAATTAGGATTACCACTTTTATTCCTATTCCTTAGTTTATATCTTTTTGGAATAACACTTGGGTTGTTTGTGAGTTCAGGACTAATTAGATTTGGTCCATCTTTTGAAAATATTGCATGGTCATCCCTATTTTTGCTAGCTCCTTTAGGATGCATATATTATCCAATAGAAATTCTACCAGAATTATTTCAATTAATAGCAAAAGGTTTGCCACTTGTTTATATTTTCGATGAGACCAGAAACATACTTTTAAATGGTTCAATTGATTATCTAAATTTAAAACAAGCATATTTGTTAAACCTGATCTATTTAATCATCGGAATAATTCTATTTTATTTATCTTTTTTGAGAGCTCGAATTAAAGGAACATTAATTAACATGGGTGAATAATTGGTGCGCCTGCTAGGAGTCGAACCCAGAACCTCCTGATCCGAAGTCAGGCGCTCTATCCAGTTGAGCTACAAGCGCATATAGTATTAATATTATATTTTATGGAAAAAAACATTAATTTTATAGTCAAAGAGGATGAGAAGAATTTAAGGGTTGATGTTTTAATTAACAAAAGAGAGAAATTAATTAGTAGAACTAGGATTAAAAATTTAATTCTAAAAGAAAAGTTAACACTAAATAATGAAATAATTAAAAGTCCATCAAAAAAAGTCTCAATTGGTGATACTATAAATCTTAAGATTCCAGAGCCTGAAATAGCATCCCTTAAACCTTACGAATTTAAATTAGAAATAATATACGAAGATGATGATCTATTAGTTATTAATAAACCTGCCGGAATAATCATGCATCCAGGAGCCGGAAATTATGACAAAACAATTGTTAATGCATTGATGCATTATGATAAGGATTCTTTATCAAATATAGGTGACGAGTTAAGACCTGGTATTGTTCATAGAATTGATAAAAACACATCTGGTTTAGTTGTAATTGCAAAAAACAATGAAACTCATGAAAATTTATCAAAACAATTTAGTGATCATACAATTATAAGAGAGTACCAACTTTTAATATGGGGAAAATTAAGACCCTCCTCAGGAAGGATCGAAACATTTATAACTCGTAGTTCAAAAAATAGACAACTTATGGAAGTTAGTAGTTCTAAAGGTAAAAAAGCTATAACAAATTATAAAACACTTGAAATTTTTGAAAATCAGAAAACACCAACCTTAAGTTTAGTTGAATGTAAATTAGAAACAGGAAGAACACATCAGATAAGAGTTCATATGAATTATAAAGGTAATAGTCTAGTTGGAGATGATAAATATAAAAAAAAATATAAAAAGTTAAAAAATATTGATTTAGATATCCAAAATTCAATTACTAAATTAAATAGACAATTTCTGCATGCAAAAACTCTAGGATTTATACATCCTCAAACTAAGAAAGAGATGATTTTTTCCTCACTTTTGCCACAAGATCTAAATAATATCCTAAAAATGCTTAGAAACACTGAAGAATAAATTATTGAAAATTAGTTATAATTAATTAAATAAACATCTTTATGAGCGCAACAATAAGTAATAATCTGCCAACCCTTTCTAATGAAGGTGGGCTATCTGCATATTTAGATCAAATTAAAAAATTTCCGATGTTAGCTGCAGAAGAGGAATATATGCTAGCAAAAAATTGGAAAACGACTGGGAATATTAAAGCTGCAGAAAAACTAGTCACTAGTCACTTAAGATTAGTTGCAAAGATTGCTATGGGCTACAAAGGATATGGTTTGCCTATAAATGAAATGATTTCTGAAGGAAATGTAGGTCTCATGCAAGCTGTTAAGAAATTTGAACCAGAAAAGGGTTTTAGATTGGCAACTTATGCAATGTGGTGGATTAAGGCTTCTATTCAAGAATATATTTTAAGATCTTGGAGTCTTGTAAAAATTGGAACAACTACTGCTCAAAAAAAATTATTTTTTAATTTAAAAAAAATTAAAAATCAAATTTCTCCAGAGACTGAAGGAGACTTAAGAGATGAGCACGTTAATCATATCGCTAATAAGCTTGATGTAAGTAAAGAAGAAGTCGTCTCAATGAATAGAAGACTTTCCGGAAAAGAATTCTCCCTTAATGCCCAAGTTGGGGAAGATGGCGATGAATGGCAAGATTGGTTGGTTGATAAAGAACTTGATCATGACTTAAAATTTGCTCACCACGAGGAAATGGAGCAAAGAAAAGATTTATTAAAAGAGTCTATTAAAGTTCTTAACGATAGAGAAAGAGAAATTTTATACTCAAGAAGACTAAACGATGACCCAACTACACTAGAAGATTTAAGTAAAAAATATAGAATTAGCAGAGAAAGAGTTAGACAGATAGAAAACAAAGCATTTGAAAAACTCCAAAAGCATATGCTTCTTTTAGCTAAATCAAAAAATCTTTTGCCCGCAAACTAAACCTCAAAAGGGTTTTCAATTAAAATAGTATCATCCCTTTCTGGACTAGTTGATATACTTGATACTTTTGCACCAATAAAATCTTCTACTGCAAAAATATATTTTTTTGCATTTTCAGGTAACGAGTCAATATTTTTGACTCCACTTGTAGAAACTTTCCATCCTGGAAAAGTTTCATAAATTGGTTTTATTTTTATCTGGTCCTCTACGGCAGCAGGTAAATAATCTAATCTTTTACCATCAAGCTCATAAGCAACGCACATTTTAATTTCATCTAATTCATCAAGTACATCTAATTTCGTTAAAGCAATACCATCAATACCTGAAACTTTAATAGTTTGCCTCACTAAAACACCATCAAACCATCCACATCTTCTTTTTCTACTTGTAACAGTTCCAAATTCTTTTCCGCGTGTTCCTAAAAGTTCACCTATATCATCTGTTAACTCTGTAGGAAAAGGGCCCTCTCCAACTCTTGTTGTATAAGCTTTTGTAATGCCAAGAACATAATTTATCGAATTAGGGCCACAGCCAGTTCCTGTGGCTGCGCTTGAGGCAACTGTATTAGATGAAGTTACAAAAGGATAAGTTCCATGATCTACATCAAGTAAAATACCTTGAGCTCCTTCAAATAAAATTTTCTTTTTTTGTTTTTTAAATTGATCAATCTTTAACCAAACTGGCTGAGAGAATTCTAATATTTTAGGTGCTATTTCAAGCAAATCAGATTTAAGCTGATCTTTTTCAAAAATTTTTTTTCCCAAACCTTTTCTAATTGCATTATGATGAAGTAATACTGAGTCTAGTCTTTGATCTAAATTTTTTTCAGATCTTAGATCCATAACTCTTATAGATCTTCTTCCAACTTTATCTTCATATGCTGGTCCAATTCCACGTCTTGTGGTTCCTATTTTACTTTTTCCTGCTGCATCTTCTCTTATCTCATCCATTTCCCTATGAAAAGGCAAAATCAAATTTGCAGATTCTGAAATAATAAAATTATTTACATTTACTTCTATGCCTTTAGATTTTATTTCTTCTATTTCCTCTAATAAAGCCCATGGATCTACGACAACTCCGTTACCAATAATTGATATTTTGCCATTTCTAACTATTCCAGACGGCAGTAATCTCAATTTATATGTAACACCATCAATCACTAAAGTGTGGCCGGCATTGTGACCTCCTTGGAATCTTATTACCACATCAGCCTGTTCGGATAACCAATCAACAATTTTTCCTTTACCTTCGTCACCCCATTGAGATCCAACAACAACAATATTTTTCATTATTAAAATTTTCTGTTTACTTTTAAGGAAGTGAGATGGTTAATTGGGCCATGACCTTTTCCATATTGCGGATTTGATTTAATTGCTGAATTTACATACTTAATTCCAAGCTCACAAGATTTCTTTACTGTTTTTCCACATGAAAGAAAAGTTGTAACTGAACTGGATAAAGTACAACCTGTACCATGAGTATTCTTTGTTTTGTGACGCTCGCTTTTAAAGATCTTAATATCATTTGTGTTTATTAAAATATCTATTACATTTTTATGTTTTAAATGGCCTCCTTTTATCAGTACATTTTTTGCTCCTAACCCTAAAAGTTTATTAGCAGCAAAAATCATATCCTCTTTTGTTATAATTTTTGTTTTAGTCAAAATTTCTGCCTCAGGGATATTGGGCGTAACAAGCGATACTTTTTTAATTAGTTCTAATTTTAATAATTGAATAGCTTTACTATCTATCAATTTAGCTCCTCCTTTGGCAACCATCACTGGATCTAATACAATTTTTTTAACTTTAATTACATCCAAAGCTTTCAGTACCATTCTTATAACCTCTGAAGAATGAAGCATACCAATTTTTATTGCATTAGGTCTAATATCTTTACAAGTATAAATAATTTGATTAAAAATTTCTTTTGGACTAATCCCAACAATTGATTTTACACCTATGGTATTTTGCGATGTAACTGCAGTTATTGCTGTCATCGCGTAAGAGCCTAGAGCAGTAACAGTTTTTATGTCAGCTTGGATACCTGCACCACCAGAAGAATCTGATCCTGCAATAATTAAAATTTTTGAATTCGGTTTCAATTTATTTAATTTTTTTTGTGATGATATTCACACATTTATATAAAAGAGCTTTATTTTCACTTTCACCCATCACTCTAATTTTAGACTCCGTTCCTGATTTTCTTACTAAAATTCTTCCTTTACCTTTAATTAATTTTTCTGCAATTTTTATAGTTTTTTTTATCTCTGGTTTGTTAATAATATTTTTATCTTTTACTAATATATTTTCTAAAAGCTGAGGTGTCTTCTTAAATTTTTTAAAAAATTCACTAGCTTTTTTTCCCTTTCTCAAAGCAAAAAAAGATTCCAGGGCTACCAGCAGCCCATCTCCTGTAGTTGCAAATTTACCCAAAATAATATGTCCTGATTGTTCACCCCCTAAATTGAACTTACATTTTTGCATTTTTTCTTTAACATATCTATCACCAACATTTGCCCTTATGAATTTAATTCCTTTTGATTTAAAATATTTTTCTAAACCATAATTTGACATTAATGTTCCAACAACTCCCCCTTTTAACATTTTTTTATTTTTCCATCTTGTTGCTAAAGCGGCTATAATTTGATCTCCATCTATTATATTGCTTTTTTCATCACACATAATGATTCTGTCAGCATCTCCATCTAAAGAAATTCCTATATGTGCTTTATATTTTTTTACAGCAGATCTAATTTTTCTTGGAAAAGTTGATCCACATTTTTTATTGATATTTAAACCATTTGGTTTAACCCCTATTGCTATGACTTTGGCTCCTAATGATTTCAATAATTCAGGACCTGCCTTATAACCAGCACCATTTGCACAATCGATTACTATTCTTAGTCCTCTTAAATTGAACTCTTTAGTGAAATTTTTTTTTAATATTTTAATATATTTTTTTGTGCCTGTTTCTAATCTTTTAACTCTTCCTAATTTTTCAGAATGTGATAGGTTTTTTGAGATTTTTTTATCTATAAGTCCCTCAATTTTTTTTTCTATTTTATCTGATAATTTCATTCCATCAGGACCAAACAATTTTAAACCATTGTCAAAATGTGGATTGTGAGAGGCGGTGATCATAATACCCATATTAGCCTTCATTTCTTTTGTTAGCATAGCTAAACCATTAGTTGGTAAGGGTCCAAGGGTATAAACATGCATACCAGCTGAAGCCAAACCTGAAACAAGAGCTGGCTCAAGTGTATATCCTGACAATCTTGTATCTTTTGCAATTATTGCTGTTTGTTTTCTTTTTTTTTGAGATTTAAAGTATGTTCCGCTAGCAAGTCCAAATTTAAAGAACATATCTCCATTTATATATTTGCTATTAACTGCTCCTCTTATTCCGTCTGTCCCAAAATATTTTTTTGTCATTAATTTTTGATTATCTCGTTAAAAACTTTAATACCTTGCTCAACTTCATTAACATCATGAATTCTTAAAATCTGAATTCCTTGCATTAAAAGATATATTGAAGAAGCCATGGTTCCACCGATTCTTGTTTTGCTATCATTTTTTTTTGATATATCTTTAATAAATCTTTTTCTTGAATTCCCTACTAATATAGGAAAACCTAATGAATGAAAAATAGAAACACCTCTTAAAAGATTCATATTATGTTTCAAATTTTTTCCAAATCCAATTCCAGGATCTAAAATTATATTATTATGTTTAATACCCTTAGATCTTATTAACTTAATCTTATCTTCAAAATAATCATAAATATCTAATAATTCATTTTTATATTTCGCATTCTTTTGCATATTTTCTGGCGTCCCAACTGAATGCTGTATTACAAATGGAATTTTATACTTTTTTAAAATATTTATTGTTTTGGGATCATAACTTAATCCTGAAACATCATTAATAAGTTTAACTCCCATTCTAATACCATTCTCCATAATACTGGACTTTCTTGTGTCTAAAGATATTGGTATTTTTTTTACAATTAATTTTAATATCTTTTTAATTCTATTCCATTCTCTATTTTCATTTACAGGCTTGGACCCAGGTCTTGTAGATTCCCCACCAACATCTATTATAGATGCACCACTTTTGTATAAACTCATGGCATGAGTAATACCTTTATTTTTTTTATTAAATTTTCCTCCATCCGAAAAACTATCGGGTGTAAGATTTAATACTCCTAAAATATTTGGAATTTTTTTAAAATTTAAATTTGAAAAATTTGATTTTTTTGACCTAATTTTTTTTAAATCTGAATTTATTTTTGTTTTTAATTCTTTTGGTAAATTTCTAATTTTATTTATTGAAATTTTTCTAATTTTTTTTCTTGTAATTATCTCAATATGGTCAAAAGATATTTCTTTAATCTGATGTAAAGGGATAGATTGTTTTTTATTTATTAAAATTTTTGATTGTTTGCCGAAGTAGAAATTACACGCTCTTGTGTAATATCTCGGCATTATTTATTAATGAACGATTTTTGGTTTTAAACCCATCGCGCCCAAAGCTGAATCTTGATCATCTTTAGACTCTGGATTATCTAAAACTTTATCTTTAGGATATAAATTTTTATTAATTATATTCTCTATTTCTTCACCAGTTAAAGTCTCATAAGTTATTAGAGCTTTTGCAATTTTATGTAGATCATCTATTTTTTCTGTTAATATTTTTTTTGCTTGATTATAACCTTCGTCAACAAGCTTTCTAATTTCTTTATCAATTTTTTGAGCTACAGCTTCTGAAACTGATTGTGTCTGTGTTACTGATCTTCCTAAAAACACCTCTTCTTGATTTTCACCGTACTCGACAGGTCCCATTTCTTCACTCATACCATACTTGGTTACCATGGCTCTTGCGAGTTGAGTTGCTTGGTTTATATCAGATCCCGTTCCTCCCCCAGCACCAGTGGTAATATCGTCTTTACCAAAAATAAGTTCTTCCGCCACTCTACCTCCAAAGCACACTGCCAACCTAGCTTTAAGATATTTGATGGAATAACCGTGTTTATCTCTCTCGGGTAAATTCATTACCATACCAAGAGCTCTTCCTCTCGGTATAATTGTTGCTTTGTGAATTGGATCATAACTTGACATATTAAAAGAAACAAGAGCATGTCCACCCTCGTGATAAGCTGTAAGTTTTTTTTCATCCTCTGTCATAACCATTGATCTTCTTTCAGCACCCATCATTACTTTATCTTTTGCTTCCTCAAATTCTATTAAAGTAACAATTCTCCTATTTTTTCTTGCAGCTAACAATGCTGCTTCATTAACAAGATTTGCTAAGTCTGCTCCTGAGAAACCTGGTGTACCTCTTGCAATGGTTCTTAAGTTTACATCTGGAGCCATCTTAATCTTTTTTACGTGTACCTTTAATATTTTTTCTCTACCTATAATATCAGGATTTGATACAACAACTTGTCTATCGAATCTTCCCGGTCTTAGTAAAGCGGGGTCTAAAACGTCTGGTCTATTAGTTGCAGCTATTATGATTACTCCTTCGTTAGTGTCAAATCCGTCCATTTCAACTAAAAGCTGATTTAGCGTTTGCTCTCTTTCATCGTTCCCCCCACCTAAACCTGCTCCTCGGCTTCGGCCAACAGCATCGATTTCATCAATAAAGATTATACATGGAGAATTTTTTTTACCTTGATCAAACATATCCCTAACTCTTGATGCACCAACTCCAACAAACATTTCGACAAAGTCCGATCCGGATATTGTAAAAAATGGGACGCCTGCTTCCCCAGCAATAGCTCTTGCAAGTAAAGTTTTTCCAGTCCCAGGAGGACCTACCAACAAGGCTCCTCTAGGAATTTTTCCACCAAGTCTACTAAATTTTTTTGGGTCTTTTAAAAATTCTACTATTTCCTCAACTTCTTCTTTAGCTTCCTCTACTCCTGCAACATCATTAAAAGTTACTTTGCCCTTAAGCTCGTTCATCATTTTTGCTTTTGATCTTCCAAAGCCCATAGCCCCACCTTTGCCGCCTTGCATTTGTCTCATAAAGAAAATCCACACTGCAATTAACAACAACATTGGAAACCATGAAAGTAATACTCCAAACAATGATGGCATTTTTTCTTCAATAGGAGCTGCAGAAATACTAACACCCTTCTCAGAAAGTTTTTCTATTAAATTTGGGTCGTTTGGTGAATATGTAGTGAAATTATTTCCGTTAGAATAAGTGCCTCTTATATTATTACCCTGAATTTCTACTTTAACAACTTCTCCATTATCAACAGCCGTTAAGAACTCTGAGAATATTACTTTATTGCTACCTCGAATATTTGATTGAGGATTTTTAAACATATTATAAAGACCTATAGTTAAGAATACTATTACGGCCCACATTGCTATATTTTTAAATTGCATAATGTTAAAATAAGAATTATTTAAGATTTAACAAGTGGCAATTTTGGTCAATATTGATGAAAGTTAATATTCTCTTGAGATAATTACCGTTTGGTTGACTTTTTCGATCAAACAACCTCCTAATGTACTTCTAAAAAATGAACTTTTATGAATATCTTTAATAATTCTATCAATTTTTTTTCCCCTAGAAGGGTAATATTTTGTGCTCACAAAATTCAAAGAGTTAGATAAAGATCTAAACACTACCTCGTATGGTTGTTTAAAAAATACATCATTAATTATCAATTGTTTTTCTTTACGTAAAAAAATTGTATTATTTTCTAAATTTTTGTTAACATAATGATCAATAACATCATTTGATTTTTTTAAATTGCTAATTGTTTTAATAAATTTTCCTTTATCTAAACCATCATTTTTCAACTCTTTTAAAAGTTTTCTTATTCTCACTCTTTGAAACTTCTCATCATCGTTTGACGGATCTTTAACATAAAAGTCAAAAACTTTTTTTGAAATAAATACTAAATCTTCCTTTTTTTGATTTATTAAAGGT
This sequence comes from uncultured Pelagibacteraceae bacterium, assembly GCA_902627045.1. Classification (GTDB taxonomy): domain Bacteria; phylum Pseudomonadota; class Alphaproteobacteria; order Pelagibacterales; family Pelagibacteraceae; genus Pelagibacter. Next base: position 13,578 of record CACOHP010000010.1, on the reverse strand, counting down.
CTTAAAATAGAAACATTATTAAGTTTAGTTTTTTTGCTTAATGAAATTAAACCTTTTAATCCACTACCTCTAAGAATTCTTATAAAAAAATTTTCAAGCAAGTCTCCTTGGTGATGTCCCAACAAAATATGGTTTATCTCAAACTTTTTACACTTCGATACCAATAGTTCAAATCTTTTTGTTCTTGCTAAAGACTGGATATTTTTTTTAGGTTTCTTCCCTTGCCAATATAAGATCTGAGCATTTATTTGAAACTTACTAAGTATTTTCTTTACAAGTTTTGCCTCAATTGAGGATTCAGCTCTTAATTTATGGTCAACGATATAATACTTAACCTTAAGTTTTTTTTTAATAGAATATATCTTAGAAAGGAAAGCTAGAGCAAGGCTATCTGACCCCCCTGATACAGCTACTATGAAATTTTCATTAATACCTAAAGACTTTTCAAATTTTTTATAAATTTTACCAATTCTTTTATCGTTTAATTTATTTTTTAAAAATTTAGGAATTTTGTTTTTTACACTCAAATTTTTGAGATTCATATTTAGCTTTTTGTATCACAGACTGGTTTGCATCAGGATATTGTTTTTCAACACCATTAATCATTTTACAACCTTGATCTTTCTCTCCTATCTGAACCATTGATACACCTAACTTTAACAAATTTACAGGAGCTTTTTCACCTCTGGGATATCTTTGGTATCCCTCCAAATATGCAGACGCTGCATCTGTATAGAGTTGTCTTATTCTAAAAGTCTCAGCATACCAATATTGTGCATTACCAGCAAGTTTGTGCTCTGGGTTTGTTTGCACAAATTCTCTAAAAGCTCTTTCTGCTGTAGAATAATCACCAACTTTTAAAAAACTTGTTGCAAATTCATATTGTGCTTCAGGTGAATCGCTTGGAAGAATTTTTTCTTCGGCTTGAAAAGTTTCTGTAACTACAGTCGCTGTTGAGTCTACTGATTGTGTTTGTTGAATAGTCTCATTAGTGCTTGTGTCTTTATAAGATATTGAACCTAAGTCTTGTGGTTGTGAGCTGCCAGGTAAAGTTTGATCTTTAGTATCATTTTTAGTTAAAACTTTTCTGTCATCATTAATAATTGACTTATCCTCTAAATCCTGAAATCTTATCTGATTATCTGCTTGAACTTTTGATAATCTATTTGATAATTTATCAAGTTTAAAATTTATCTCTTCAAACCTGTTTGTTAAATCTTGAAATTGATTTTCGATTTCTGTCAGTTTTAGTAAGTGCCTTGTCAATACATCTTCTGAATTAGAGTCTAAGGATGATACTATATTGTTATTTTCATTATTAAAATTCGTTGAACCTGAATAAACAGCTCTTTCAAGTGTTTTGATATCTTTTTGCAATTGTTCTAATGTTTCATATATATTGTGATTGTCTGCAAATAAATGTTGTGAGAAAAAAAAGTAGATTATTAAAAAAATACTAAATTTTAATTTTTTAATAAACAAAGACATTTTTAAGGTTATTATTAAAATAATGGCAAAAAAAAGACCCTCAAACAATTACATGTCTAAGGGTCTTAAATAAAAAAACTAGTTTGCTTTAACTGTTACAGATCTTCTATTTTTTGACCAAGCTAAAGGGTTAGAGCCTGAATCAACAGGTCGTTCTTTTCCGTAACTCAAAACTGAAATTCTGTCAGAAGAAATTCCATAAGTCATTAAATAATCTTTTGCAGCATTTGCTCTTCTTTCTCCGAGAGCTAAGTTATACTCTCTCGTTCCTCTTTCATCAGCATGTCCTTCAAGCACGATTGTGATTTTCGAATTTTTTCTCAAATATGTTGCTTGCTTTCTTAGAGTTTCTCTTGAAGCTGTTGTCAAAACTGACTCATTGGTTGCAAAAAATACCCTATCAGGTACGCCTGATGCTAAATACTCAACAGTATCTGTGCCAGTGTAAACATCACCTTGCATTTGACCTGTAGTTTTTTTTGATGTTGCACAAGCAGATAGTGCCAAACATGCAAAAACTATTAATAAAGTGTTTTTTAGAATTTTGTTTAATTTCATTATTGCTCCTTGATCAATATTTCTTACTCTTACTTTTTCACAACTAAATAGATGTTTCAAGTTAAAAAATCAACATAATTTAAGCTAATTACTTAATAATGATGACCATGATGGGTCTGAAGCATCTGTGGGTGTTTTTACCATCCTCTCATTATAGCCGGTTAAATCAATGGACCATAATTTAGCAGAAAATCCCTCCCCTTTAACATCAGTTTTGGTCTCTCTATAAAATATTAGAACTCTCCCATTAGGTGACCAGGATGGTGCCTCTTGATAAAAATTTTCAGTCAAAAGTCTTTCCCCGCTACCATCTGTTCTCATAACACCTATATAAAATTTACCTTTATGAAGTTTTGTAAATGCTATCAAGTCTCCCCTAGGAGACCAAACAGGAGTTCCGTATAGACCTTTACCAAATGAAATTCTTTTGACATTGCTTCCATCGCTTTTCATGACATAAATTTGTTGATACCCACTTCTATCAGAATTAAAGCAAATAAACTTACCATCTGGGGAAAAAGATGGCGAAGTATCTATTGAAGGATGGTTAGTAATTTTTTCTACAATACGATTTTCTAAATCCATTGTGTAGATTTCTGAATTACCGTCTTTTGCAAAACTCATAATTATTTTTTTTCCATCTGGTGAAAAACGTGGAGCAAAAGTCATTCCAGGGAAATCACCTACAACCTCTTGCATTCCTGTCTCAATATCTAAAAGATACACTCTTGGTAAGTTTCTAAAGTAAGAAAGATAAGTTACCATTTGACTTGTTGGGTTAAATCTAGGTGTTAAAACAAGCTCATTACCTAAAGTTAAAAATTTATTATTCGCTCCATCTTGATCCATTATTGCTAATTTCTTAATACGTTTAGTTTTTGGTCCTTCCTCCGCAACATAAATTATTCTTGTATCAAAATAACCTTTTTCACCTGTCAATCTCTGATAAACTTTATCAGTTATAATATGTCCAACTCTCCTCCAATTTGTTGGCACAGTTGTAAAAGCTAATGCAACCATTTCTTTTCCTGCAAGCACATCCCAAAGTCTAAACTCGACTCTTAATTTTTCATCTATGAAACTGACTTTACCAGTAATTAATGCTTGTGCCTTAATTAAATTCCAATCTTCAAATCTTGGTTTTAAATTTGCGATATCAGGTGCTTGTAAAAAAGCATCTTTGTTTAGTGGATTGAAGAGACCAGATGTTTTTAAATTTACTTCAATTATCTTTGAAATTTCTTCACCAATATTCTTTTTTTTTAAAATTTTTTCAAAATTTTTCCTAGAGTTTTCATCAATTGACAGAGGTGAAACTGCAATTGGGAGAGGATCAAGATTTCCTCTGGTAATATCAACTTCGATAAGAGCGAAACTCTTTGAAGGGATTATTATTAAAAAGATGATTATTTGTATAAAAATTCTCATAAATATAAATTATCCCTCTAACATTTCTCTTGCATCAAAGTTTAATTGTAATTCTTTCCATCTTTCATAACCTGTAGTCGGAACTCTTAGGGGCTGACATAGTTTTACTGCTCTAAGTGCACTTTCTGCTAATACTTTATAAAAACCTTGTCCAGGCTTATTCATTCTTGCATGGTCTAAAATCTCTGATTTAGCTACAGTGCCATCTTGTTTTAAGTGCAATTTAATTCTAACCAACAAATTCTCATTGTAAGGTAAACCCAAAGGTATACTCCAACAACCAAATATTTGTGCCTTAAGAGCATCTTCTTCACTTAAAGATAAACCTACGTTTTCCACATTTCTTTTTTGGTCTTGAGTAATTTTATCATTTTTTTCTTTTGTTTCTGCCGTTTCCTCTTTTGATTTATCAATCAATGCAGCAATATTGTTTGGATCAAAAAGCTCATCTTTTTCAAACTCTGAAACTTGTTTAACTTCATTATCAACTACCTCGGGATTTTGCTTGTCTTCTTTAATTTGTTTTTTATTTTTAACGAGATCTTCTGGCATTGGAACAGAGTCGGGCTTTACTTTTTTAACTTTTTTTGGTGGAGCTTGCTCGGATACCAATTTTTCCTCTTTTTTTTTTACTTCCTCTATAATTTTTTTTGCTTTAGGTGCAAAAGGAATAGTTGTTTTGTCAGTAATTTGAATTAATTCAATAGATACTATTGGAGGGAGGTCAATAGGTTTTTTTGTTAAAAATGGTAAACTCATAGCAGTTAAAAATATAAATACTGCATGCAATACAGAAGATATAATTACACTTCTATTCAATTTCTTACCTTTCTTTATAAGGCTCTGAAATCAAAGCGACTTTTGTGAAGCCCGATCCAGATAATAGACCCATTATTTCAAGCACTCTACCGTAATTTATCGTTTTATCACCTCTAACATAAATTCTGGTATCGGTTCTATTTTTTGAGACGGCTAAAACTTTTGCAATTATTTTTTCATATTCAACTTTTGACTCCTGTATAAAAATTTCTCCTTTTGAATTAATCGATAAAGTCAATGGTTCTGCTTCTTCTGGGAGTGAATCGGCAGAACTTTCAGGTAAATCTACTTGAACCCCAACTGTAAGTAAAGGAGCTGTAACCATAAAAATTATTAACAGCACTAACATCACATCAACAAAAGGTGTAACATTTATTTCGCTCATAGGTTCTTTTGATGAGCGATTAAATTTAAAGGCCATTACTTAAATTATTGTTAAGAATCTCTTAGAAAAATTTTCTAATCTCTGAGAATATTTAATTGAGTCATTATTAAACTTATTATATGCAACTACTGCCGGTATAGCAGCTAACAAACCTAAAGCAGTAGCAAAAAGAGCCTCGGCAATCCCAGGTGCAACGATTGCTAAGCTTGTATTCCTAGAAATTGCAATCGATTGAAATGAATTCATTATTCCCCAAACAGTTCCGAACAAACCTATAAAGGGAGCAGTGGATCCAACAGTGGCTAAAAAAGTAAAACCTTTACTGATTTTAGTCATCTGTTTATCAATTCCGGTCTCAAGTAATGTTATCATTCGACTATTTAAATCTGTTTTAGATCTACGTTTAAGTAAATTTTGCATCGCATCTCTAAAAAGTAAAGCCATTGGGTCTTGAGTGGTAGCGGGAAGATTGGTATAGAATGTTTCTGCAGATTTAGAATTCCAAAACTTATTTTCAAATTCTTCAGTAGATTTGTTTATTCTTTTAAAGAGCTTAACCTTTTCAATAATTACAGCCCATGAATAAATTGAACAGATTATAAGTATTAAAATAACTGTCTTAACAACTATGTCTGCTCTAATGAACAAATTCATTAATGAAAAATCAGCACTAGAGGCAAGACCAACTGCTTGAGATGATATATCAGCTTCCATACCAGCTTCTGTCACTGAAATGTGTCATGATTTTGACTTATGTAATATGATTTATTCGTCAATTTTATAAGTTTCATAGTAAAAACTTGCGATTAATATAGCATCAGCCTTATTTGAATCTTTCTTTCTAGATAATTGCGATGAAAAATTTGGAAATATCTCAATTGCTCTAGTTCTACTAGCATCTTTTTCAGAATTAATTAAATTATAATATTTTTTCCATTTTGCCGGTCTTACAAAGAACATCGGTAGCCTCATTGCAGAACAAATACCTTTTAAAATTCCAAAAGATTGACCAAAGTTAAACATGCTTGTTACTCCTTGACCTGGCATAGCTGTAACATGCTCTATTACAACTCTTGTTTTAGTTCCAGGATTGCTATTAATCTTTTTTGTAATTTCATTAAAAATTTGAGCCCCATTAACCTGTTTTTTATTCTTCTTTCCTTCGTTCATGATAGGCATCTCAATTACGTCTAAAATTTTTCCATCTCTAAAGAAGCAAATTGAACCAGAAACACCTGGATCTATACCAATTATTAACATAACTTAATTTAAAAACTCAGCATTAGAATATACGTTTTGAACATCATCATCATCCTCCAATGAGACAAAAAAATTTATTAAATTTTCATGATCTTCTTTTGGAATTTGTACATTGTTTAGTGGAATCCACTCTATTCCAGTTGATATGAAATTACTAATTTTTTTCTCTAGCTCTTTTTTAACACTATATATATTCACCACCGAACATTGAATTTCATGTAATTCTGTATATGATTTACATTCATCTGCACCTGCCTCAATAGCTAAATCTAAAATTTTTTCCTCTGAAATTTCTTTCTTGTCAACTTTTATGACACCTAGTTGAGTAAAATTATGAGAAGCTGAGCCTTGTGTTCCAAGACTGCCTCCAGATTTTTGAAAAATAGTTCTTATGTTGGATGCAGTCCTATTTTTGTTATCTGTTAATGCCTCCACTATAACAGCAACTTTACTTGGTCCAAAACCCTCATATCTCAAATTTTCAAAATTTTCACCATTGTTTGCTGATGATTTATTTACGGCTCGCTCAATATTATCTTTAGGCATATTCGCAGATTTTGCAGCTTGTATGGCTGATCTTAATCTAGGATTCATATTTGGATCTTTGTCTCCCAATTTTGCAGCAACAGTAATTTCTTTTGATAACTTTGAGAATATTTTAGACCTTTCCTTGTCAGCTTTCCCCTTTTTATGTTTAATGCCCGCCCAATGTGAATGTCCCGCCATAAACTAACTATTTTTTAATTGCTCTCCAAAAATATAACTTTCTACTTTATTAGCTAATCCAGTTTCTATGTTACAATCAACAATTACCCCACATAAAGTAGAATCTCCATTTGCGGGAAAATGCTTTACAGAATCTTTTTTCATAAATCTGTTTAATGAATTATTTTTGTTCATCCCAATTACTGAGTCATAATCACCACACATCCCTGCATCAGTTTGATATGCGGTACCGTTCTGTAAAATTCTTGCGTCATTAGTTGGTATATGAGTGTGCGTACCTACCACAAGTGAGGCTTTGCCATCAAAATAATGTCCAATTGCATTTTTTTCACTTGTAATTTCTCCATGAAAATCAACGACTAAAAAATCAAAATCCTTTTTCAATTTAAACTTATTAATAAATTGATTTGCTGTTTCGAAAACATCATTACTTTTTCTCATAAAAACATTTCCAATTAAATTTAAAACTCCAATTTTAAAATTATTAACAGTCGTAAAAATTTCAAACCCTTTTCCTGGAGAAGGTTCAAAAAAATTTTTTGGCCTTAATATTCTTTTTTCATTTTCAATAAATTGCATTATATCTTTCTGATCCCAAATATGATTTCCACTTGTAATTACATCAACTCCACTTGAAAAGAATTTCTCACAAATTTTTTGTGTTAGACCAACCCCACTTTCGTCTGCATTTTCTCCATTTACAATTACAAAATCAATCTCCCTTTGTTTTTTTTGAGAAGCTAAATCTTCAACTAATTTTGAACAGCCTGAATTACCAACAACATCACCTAAAAATAATATTCTCATTCTATAATTTTTCTTTCTGTCACTACAAAATCAAGTTTTTTGTCATATCTGTTTATTGGAATATTTTTAACTCCTTGAAATGAGTACGCTAGTCCAACAAGTAGCGGTTTTTTTTTTCTTTTTATTCTATGGATATATCTGTCGTAGAAACCACCTCCATAACCTACTCTGTTCAATTTTGTATCAAAACTCAACAAGGGCACTAATAATATATCTGGAAATTTTATTTTGCCATTACATGGCTCTGGTATACCAAATTTATTTATAACCAAAGGGTCTTTGAAGCTCCATTGAATAAAATCCATTTGAGAGTTTTTTTTTATTTTTGGTAAAGAAACAATATAATTTTTTTTTTCTAATTTTTTTAAAATTTGAATACAATCTATCTCGTTATTGTAAGGGTAGTATCCTCCAACTATTTTTCCCTTTATTCCTTTTTTTTTTAAAAGTTTGATAATATTATTATGATTAATTGATTTTATTTTTTTTAACTTACTTTCTCTAAGCTTTAAAAATTTTTTTCTAATTTGAGATTTTTTCACAAAATTTAAGACAAATTTTCTAAGTTTGCTTTTTTTACAAAATTTGAAATTTCATTCGTGGCTTCATCAATTAATTTTTCATAACTTTGTTGACTAAGCTCGATTTCATTTTTTAAATGAATATGTTTTGTATTTAACTTACTAATTTCATTCTCCTTTTCGTCTCTATATTCATATATTAAAGATTTAAGTTCTTTAAACTTATTAGACAAATCATTAAGCTCCTTTTTTTTTTGCTCTACTTTTTTTTGTGTTTCATAGTATTCATCCATAATTTTAACTGCAGTAATAAGTAAAAGTTTATTTTCACCTAAATTACCAAGATCATTTTTAATTTTATTAAACTTTTGATTTATTTGGATTAATAATTCTTCCAATTGTTCTTCTTGCCCATCTTCACAAGAAAGTAAAAATTCTTTACCGTTAAATTTAATGCTTACGTTTGCCATTCGTCTATTTCATTTAACAAAATATCTGTTTCTTGATTTAATTCATCAATTTTTTCTGAAAAATTTAATTGCTTTTGTTTTTCAATTTTTTCTTGTCTCTCAAATTCATCTAATTTCCTCGATAATTCATCATGCTCATTAACTAAAGAAGTGTATTTTTTCTCCAGTTCTTTTTTTTCAATTTCTAATTGATTTTTTTGATCTTTGAGGTTTTCAATATTTTTATTTATATTTGGATCATTGAGATTTAAATTTTTTAATTTTGTTAAGGCTTCATTTAACTTTTTTTCTTTTTCACTAAAAAAATTCATATATATATATTTATATTATTAAATAGAATCTTCTTAGTCTAGACAGGATAATTTTGAGTAAACAATACAGGGAATTAGCTAATTGCATTCGATTTTTATCAATTGATGCTGTACAAAAAGCCAACTCGGGTCATCCAGGGATGCCTATGGGTATGGCCGATGTAGTAACAGTTTTATTTAAAGATTTTTTAAATTTTAACCCAAATAACCCTAATTGGGTAAATAGAGACAGATTTGTTCTCTCTGCCGGTCATGGATCAATGTTACTTTATTCACTTCTTTATCTCACTGGATATAAAAGTGTTTCTTTGAATGATATTAAAAATTTTCGTCAATTAGATTCAATTTGTGCAGGTCATCCTGAATATCACCCTAATACTGGCATTGAGACTACAACAGGTCCATTGGGGCAAGGAATATCTAATGCGGTTGGATTTGCTATTTCAGAAGAAATTTTAAAAAAACAAATTGGAAAAAAAATTATTGATCATAAAACTTATGTTATTGCAGGTGATGGGTGTTTAATGGAAGGAATTAGCCATGAGGCTTTAAGTCTAGCTGGACACCTTAGATTAAAAAATCTTATTATGCTTTTTGATAATAATTCTATTTCAATTGATGGTCCCACAAGCTTAGCAGTTTCTGACAATCATGAAAAAAGGTTTCGAAGTTATGGATGGGATTATATTAAAATTAATGGGCATGATTATAAAGAAATATCGAAAGCCCTTAAAAAAGCTCAAAAATCAAAAAAACCTATCGCTATTTCTTGCAAAACTACAATTGGTTATGGATCTCCTAACAAAGGTGGTAAAGCTTCTTCACATGGCAGCCCGTTAGGTGATGATGAAATAAAATTAGTAAGAAAAAAATTAAACTGGAGTCACAATCCTTTTGAAATTCCAAAAAAATTATTGAATGAGTGGAAATTAATTGGTGAAAGAGCATTTAAAAAAGCAAAAAAACACGAAAAAATTTTAAGTAAGGAGCTTAAAAAATTAGGTTGGTTAGGATGGTCAATATCTAATAAATTTAAAAAAGATTTTCCACCAGGATATAATCTTACAAGAAATGCTATCATTGGTTCTATAGAAAAAGCAAAAACAGAATATTTAAAAAATCTAGAGCCAATGGCAACAAGAAAATGCTCTGAAAAATTTTTAGAGATTGTATCAAAACTCCCAAGTTTAATAGGTGGGTCAGCTGACTTAGCTGGTTCCAACAACACAAAAACTAAAAATCATAAAATTATAAAGTCAGGTGATTTTTCTGGAAACTATATTCATTACGGAGTAAGAGAACATGCCATGTGTGGAGTCATGAATGGTATTTCGCTTCACAGTGGTCTAATACCATACGGTGGAACCTTTTTAATATTTAGCGATTATTGTAAGCCATCAATTAGACTTGCCGCTATGATGAAACAAAAAGTCATATATGTTTTTACCCATGACTCTATTGGGCTTGGTGAAGATGGTCCCACACATCAGCCTATTGAACAATTAGCAAGTTTAAGATCCATTCCAAATTTAAATGTTTTTAGACCATCAGACCTTATTGAAACTTTTGAATGCTGGCAGTTAGCATTGGAGAGTAAAGATACACCAAGCGTGATCGCCTTAACAAGACAGTCAATCAAACCTGTAAGAATTAAAAGTTCAACAAAAAATATGTCCTCAGTAGGTGCTTATGAAATTTTTAGGACTAACGATGATATAAAGGTTACAATTATAGCAACCGGATCAGAAACTAGTTTGGCAAGTGAAGTTGGTCATAAATTAGCCACAGATGGTATCTATTCAAAAATAATATCAATGCCTTGTCACGAATTATTTGATCAACAAAGTGAAGGCTACAAAAATGAAATTTTATCAGAAACAGACCTTGTTGTTTCTATAGAGGCCTCAGAAACAAGTTATTGGAAAAAGTATACTAACAAAAATGGTTTAAATTTTGGGATTGATGATTTTGGGAAGAGTGCTCCGTATAAAAAAATTTACAATCATTTTGGAATAAATATCGAGAATATAATTAAAAAAATTAAAGAAAAATTATGAAAATAAAAGTTGGAATAAATGGATTGGGTAGAATAGGAAGAATGATTATTCGATCTATTATCGAAAAAGATAATAAAAATATTGAGATCAAACACATAAATAATAGAACAAGTTCGGAAGCCAGCTCCTCACTTTTAAAATACGACTCAATACATGGAAAATTTAATGCAGAAATTAATTTCGATGAAAAACACTTAATAATCAACAAAAATAAAATTACCTTTAGCCAAGAGACAAATTTAAACAATATCAACTGGAAAAAATATGGTGTGGATTATGTTTTTGAATGTACTGGCAAATTTAATTCTAAGGATAAATTAGAGCCTCATTTAAAAAATGGTGCCAAAAAAGTTATAGTTTCAGCTCCATGCAAAAATGCAGATAAAACAATTGTGTTTGGAGTAAATGAATTGGAATTAAAAAAGAACGATCTAATAATTTCTGCTGCATCGTGTACAACTAATTGTCTTGCGCCTGTAGCTTTTGTTTTGAATAAAACTTTTGAAATCGAAAAAGGTTTTATGACTACTATTCACGCATTTACAAGCGATCAAAGAATCTTAGATAATTCTCATAAAGATCCAAGAAGGGCTCGATCCGCAACTCAATCTATTGTGCCAACTTCAACTGGTGCGTCAAAAACAATTGGTGAAATAATTCCTTCTCTTAAAGGTAAATTAGAAGGTGTAGCAATGAGAGTACCGACTCCAAATGTTTCTTTGATTGAACTTGTATTTTGCACAAAAAAAGATTTAAGTGTAGAAAAAATAAATTCAGCGTTTCAAAGTTTTAGTAAAAAAAATAAAGTTCTTGAATTCACAAAAGAAAAACTTGTTTCAATAGATTTCAATCATAATCCTGCTTCGTCAATTGTTGATGGAAGCTTAACAAATGTAATAGGAAAAAAAATGGGTAAAATTTCAGCGTGGTACGATAATGAATGGGGTTTTTCGAACAGGATGTGTGATATTGCAGAACACCTTTATAAAATTTCTTAATGAAATATATAAAAGATCAAGAAAATCTAGAAGGCAAAGTTGTATTATTAAGACTAGACCTAAATGTACCTCTCAAAAATCGAGTGATTATCGATGAAACAAGGATTGACAAGATATTACCTGTCATAAATTTCCTTATTAAAAAAAAATCCAAAATTTTGATAATCTCACATGTTGGGCGACCTAAAGGAAAGGTAAATTATGATCTATCTTTAAAACCTATTTGTGAAAGTTTAGAGAGAAAAATAAATCAAAATATTAAATTAATTAAGGAAAATGTTTATAAAATAAAAAAAGAAGACTTATTTAAAAATTCAAAAGATCAAATAATTTTTTTAGAGAATATAAGATTTTATAAAGAGGAAGAAAAAAATGATACCAATTTTTCAAAAAATTTAGCAGAACTGGGAGATATTTTCGTCAATGATGCCTTTTCTTGCTCACATAGAGCTCACGCATCTGTAAGCAAAATAACTGAATTTCTACCTTCATTTGCAGGCTTACAACTTGAAACGGAAATAAGTGCACTAAAAAAAATTACTACTGAAATAAAAAAACCAGTTACTTGTATTATTGGTGGAGCTAAAATATCTACAAAAATAGGTCTTATTAAAAACTTAATACCTAAGTTTGATAACATTATAATTGTTGGAGCGATGGCAAATAATATTTTAAATTACAAAGGTAATCCAATTGGAAAGTCTCTCAAAGAAGACAATTGTAAATCAGTAATTGACGACATTTTTGAAACAGCAAAAAAAAATTCTTGTTTAATCAATTATCCAGAAGATGTTGTTGTGGGAAAAAGTATGGATGACAGAGCCATAATCAAAGAACTTAGTGAAGTTTCCAATGATGACTTAATTTTAGATATAGGACCAAAAACAATAAAAAAAATTAAATATATCATTGAAAAAAGTGAAACAATTTTGTGGAATGGACCAGCAGGATATTTTGAAAATCCAAACTTCGCCAATGGTTGTTTTGAAATTACAAAAAAAATCATTGAAAAAAGTGAAAAAAATCAAATTTTCTCGATTGCAGGAGGAGGAGATACAATAGCTGTTTTAAATAAAATGAATGCAGTAAATAATTTCAATTTTGTTTCAACTGCTGGTGGAGCTTTTTTAGAATATCTTGAAGGAAAAGACCTTCCTGGTATAAAAGCTTTAAATTAAAATGTCTGAATTAAATAATATTGCTTTAAAGATTCTCAAAAACGGAAAAGGTATCTTGGCCTCTGATGAAAGCACAGCAACTATGACAAAAAGACTCGACAGTGTAAACGTCCAGTCAACCCCAGAAAATAGGTTGTTGTTTAGAGAAACACTTTTTAGTTCATCTAATATGACTGATTGTATTGGAGGTGTTATTTTATATGATGAAACTATTAAGCAAATATCATCTAAAAAAAATAAAATAACTGAATTAATTTCTGAGATGGGCTCTTTGCCAGGAATTAAAGTAGATATAGGTGCAAAAGTTTTAGCAGGTTCTCCTAATGAAAAAATTACAGAAGGATTAGATGGACTGAGAGAAAGATTGAAAGAATATTATAAAATTGGTGCAAAATTTACAAAATGGAGAGGAGTTTATATAATATCTAAAGAATACCCGAGTAAACTTTCAATAAGTTCTAATGCACATGCTTTAGCAAGATATTCAGCATTGGTTCAAGAATGTAATATGGTGCCAATAGTAGAGCCAGAGGTTTTAATGGATGGTGAACATTCGGCTGAAGATTGTTATC
>CACOHP010000009.1 GCA_902627045.1 uncultured Pelagibacteraceae bacterium | reverse complement strand
TCGGACATGAAATTCAATCTTATGTTGAAGAGAGAGGTTTTTCAGTAGTTAGAGATTTTTGTGGTCATGGTATAGGAACTGTTTTTCATGAAGCACCAAATATTTTACATTATGGTAAAAAAGATACAGGTATGGAATTAAGACCTGGTATGACTTTTACAATAGAGCCAATGATAAATGCTGGAAAATTTGATACAAAAGTTTTAAATGATGGCTGGACTGCTGTTACAAAAGATAAATCTTTATCGGCACAATTCGAACATACAATAGGAATAACTGAAAATGGTTATGAAATCTTTACAGAATCTGCTAAAGGATATTCTAAACCACCATACAATTAATGATAAAAAGATATTCTCGCAAAGAACTGACTGATATTTGGTCTGAAGAAAATAAATACAAGATTTGGCTTGATGTAGAAATTGCAGCAGCTCAAGCAATGGAAAAATTAAAACAAATTCCAAAAGGTGTATCCTCAACTGTCAGAAAAAAAGCAAGAATTAATATAAAAAGAATCCATCAAATAGAAAGTCAGGTCAAACATGATGTAATTGCTTTTTTAACCTCTGTAACTGAAAAAGCAGGTCTTAAAGCTAGGTATCTCCATCAAGGAATGACATCGTCTGATGTTTTAGATACAAGTTTCAATATTCAATTAGTTCAATCAGGAAAAATTCTTGTCAAAGATTTAGATCAAATTTTAAAAGTTCTTAAAAAACAAGCGCGTAAATATAAATTTACTCCTTGCATAGGAAGAAGTCACGGTATACATGCTGAACCAATTACATTTGGTCTTAAATTAGCATCTTTCTATGAGGAGTTTAAAAGAAATAAAAAAAGATTAATTGATGCAATTGATGAAGTTTCTACATGTGCAATATCAGGAGCTGTTGGGACTTTTGCAAATATTTCTCCAAAGGTCGAGCAACATGTTGCTAAAAAACTTGGGTTAAAAATTGAACCAATTTCAACTCAAATAATTCCTCGTGATCGTCATGCTTTTTATTTTTCGGTCTTAGGTATTATTGCTGGATCCATTGAGAGGGTTGCAACAGAAATAAGGCATCTTCAAAGAACAGAGGTATATGAGTTACAAGAATATTTTTCCAAAAATCAAAAGGGATCGTCAGCGATGCCACATAAAAAAAATCCTATCTTAAGTGAAAATCTAACAGGCTTATCAAGGATGGTAAGAAGTGCAGTTGTGCCTGCCTTAGAAAATATTGCTTTATGGCATGAAAGAGATATTTCACATTCAAGTGTAGAGAGAAATATAGGGCCAGACGCAAACATTACGCTTGATTTCGCTTTAGTAAGGCTGGCTAATATATTGGATAATATGATTGTTTATCCAAAAAAAATGTTACAAAATTTAAATCTAACAAAAGGATTAATTTTTTCTCAAGAATTAATGTTAGAGCTAACCAAAACTGGATTAAGTAGAGAAAAATCTTATAGAATGATCCAAAATTATGCAAAAAAATGTTTTGCAGAAAATTTGGACTTATATAACGTTATTCAGACCGACAAATATATAATGAGTAAGATTTCACCAAAAAAATTACAATCTGTTTTTAGTTACGCTAAACATTTTAAGAATGTGAACTTAATATTTAAAAGAGTATTCAGATAATGAAAAAAGGTAAAAAATTATATGAGGGTAAAGCAAAAATCATTTATGCTTCTTCTGATAAGAATTTAGTTATCCAATATTTTAAAGACGACGCTACTGCTTTTAATAATCAGAAAAAAAGTACCATAGAGGGAAAAGGTGTATTGAATAATCGTATTTCAGAATACATACTTTCTAATCTGTCTCAAATAGGAATTAAAAATCATTTAGTAAAAAGATTAAATATGAGAGAACAATTAATCAAATTAGTAGAAATTATTCCAATTGAGTTTGTTGTTAGAAATGTTGCTACTGGATCGTTAACTAAAAGATTGGGTATTGAAGATGGGACTATTTTAAAAGAACCTTTAATTGAGTATTGTCTTAAAGATGATGATCTTGGAGATCCTTTAATAGCCGAAGATCATATTTACGCTTTTGATTGGGCCTCAAAAAAAGAAATTGAAAAAGTAAAAAAAATGATCTTAAGAATTAATGATTTTATGATTGGTATGTTTAGAGGCGTTGGTATCAAGTTGATAGACTTTAAACTTGAGTTTGGAAGAATAAAAATAAACGGTAAAAATGAGGTTATTTTAGCTGATGAAATTAGTCCAGATACTTGTCGATTATGGGACTCTGTTACAGAAAAAAAATTAGATAAAGATAGATTCAGAAAAGATTTAGGAGATTTAATACCTGCATATACTGAAGTTGCAAAAAGACTGGGGATTTTACATGAACAATCCAATGTTACTGCAGTCAATGTTACAAAATTATCTTCAATTAAAAAAAAGAATAAATGAAGGTTTCTGCAATTATCACTTTAAAAAAAGATGTTCTGGATCCGCAAGGAAAAGTTATTCACCAGACCTTAGACGGAATGGGATTTAAAGATGTTAATGAAGTCAGACAAGGTAAATATTTTGAAATTGATGTAAAAGAAAACGATCCCCAAAAAGCTCAAAAAATTGTTGAAGATATGTGTAACAAACTCTTAGCGAATCTTGTAATAGAGAATTATAAAATTATTGAGATACAATAATTAATGAAATCAGCAGTAATTACTTTTCCAGGTTCAAATTGTGACAGAGATATGCACGTCGCACTGAATAAGTTTGGTTTTAAAAATCAAATGGTCTGGCATAATGATATAGAATTACCTAAATCTGATTTAGTAGTGCTACCAGGAGGATTTTCATATGGTGACTATTTGAGATGTGGGAGCATGGCTTCTAAATCAAAGATAATGCAATCAGTAATCAACTTTGCAAAATCAGGTGGTTTAGTGATGGGAATTTGTAATGGTTTTCAGATACTGGTTGAAAGTGGATTAGTTCCAGGAGTTTTGTTGAGAAATAAATATCTAGAATTTATTTGTAAAAATGTTTTTGTAAAAATTGATAATAAAAATAATCCATATTTTAAAAATTTAGATAAAGAGGTATTTGAGTTTCATATTGCTCACAATGAAGGAAATTATTTTTGCACCAATGATCAACTTAAAGAAATAGAGGATAATAATCAGGTAGCAATTTATTATTGCAATGATAATGGAAAAACAGAAGAAAAATTTAATCCAAATGGTTCATTAAAGAATATTGCTGGTATTTTTAATAAGGAAAAAAATGTTTTAGGGATGATGCCCCATCCAGAAAGAATGATTGATCAAAGTTTATCTGGTGAAGATGGATCTTTATTTTTTAAAAATTTAATAAATAACATCAAATAATGGAAGTTAACGAACAGATAGCTGTAGATCACGGTTTAAAAAAAGAAGAATATAAAAAAATTTGTGATCTATTAAAAAGAGTTCCTAATCTAACAGAACTTGGAATTTTCTCTGCAATGTGGAATGAACACTGTTCCTATAAATCATCAAGACTTCATTTAAAAAAACTACCAACATCTGGAAAAAAAGTGATTCAAGGACCAGGAGAAAATGCGGGTGTGATTGATATTGAGGATGGAGATGCAATTGTTTTCAAAATTGAAAGTCATAATCATCCTTCTTTTATTGAACCTTATCAAGGAGCAGCCACTGGTGTGGGTGGTATCATGAGGGATGTTTTTACAATGGGTGCAAGACCAATTGCAAATTTAAATTCAATTCATTTTGGATCTTCACAGCACAAAAAAACAAAAAATCTTTTAAGAGGAGTTGTTCATGGAATAGGCGGTTATGGAAATTGCATGGGTGTTCCAACTATTGCAGGGCAAACTTCTTTTGACAGTTCTTACAATGGAAACATTTTAGTCAATGCGATGACACTTGGGTTAGTAAAGAAAAATAAAATTTTTTATTCAAAAGCTGCTGGTCTTAACAAACCTGTTATTTACGTTGGTTCAAAAACAGGACGAGATGGTATTCATGGAGCAAGTATGGCGTCTGCTAGTTTTGATGAAAAAATTGAAGAAAAAAAACCAACTGTTCAAGTTGGAGATCCTTTTACAGAAAAACTTTTACTCGAAGCTTGTTTAGAATTGATGGCTGGAGACTCAATTATTGCAATACAGGATATGGGTGCAGCAGGTCTAACATCATCAAGCATTGAAATGGCTTCAAAAGGTAATTTAGGAATTGAATTAAACCTTAATAAGGTCCCATGTAGAGAAAGTAAAATGACACCTTATGAAATTATGCTTTCTGAAAGCCAAGAAAGAATGTTGATTGTTTTAGAAAATGGAAAAGAAGAATTAGCAAAAAAAATATTTGATAAATGGGATTTAGATTTTGCTATCATTGGTAAAACAACTAATACAAAAAACATTGAATTATATTATGATGAAAAACAAGTAGCTAGTATTCCGATTAATACTTTAGTTGAAAATTCACCAATGTATGATCGAAAGTGGAAAAAAACAAAATTACCAAAAAAAAATTTAATAAAAAAGGAAGAATTTAAAAAGTTTAAAATCAAAGAAGTTTTAAATAAAATTTTATCAAATCCTAATGTTTGTAGTAAAGAATGGATTTGGCAACAGTACGATCACACAGTAATGGGAGATACAATACAAAAACCCGGTGGTGACTCGGGTGTGGTAAGGGTTCACGGAACCGATAAGGCAGTAGCTGCAACAGTTGACTCTTCAGCTATATATTGTTGGGCGCATCCTCTTACAGGTGGAAAACAAGTTGTTTGTGAAAGTTGGAGAAATCTTATTTCTGTTGGAGCAACGCCGATTGCTATAACAAATTGTTTGAACTTTGGAAGTCCAGAGAAAGAGGAAAACATGGGGGAATTTGTTGAGTGTGTACAGGGAATAGGTGAAGCTTGTGAATATTTAAAATTTCCAGTCGTTTCTGGAAATGTATCATTTTACAATCAAACAAAAGAAATAGGGATTAAACCAACACCATCAATTGGTGGTGTGGGTCTGATAAAAGATTACAAACAAATGATCACTATGGACTTTAAAGAAATTAATAATCTTGTTTTAATAATTGGTAAAACTGAAGGTCATATCGATCAAAGTCTTTTTGCAAGAAATATATTAGATGAAAAGAATGGACCACCGCCTGAAATAAATCTCTTCAATGAAAAAAATAATGGTGAAACAGTTCTCCAACTTATCAAAAATAATCTTGTTAGAAGTGTTCATGACGTATCTATCGGAGGAATTATTACAGCTGTAAGTAAAATGTGTATAAAAGGCAATAAAGGAATAGAATTTAATAAACCTAAATATTTCATGAGTGAAATTGAATATTTATTTTCTGAAGATCAAGGTAGATATGTTATAGAAATCGAGTCTAAAAATTTAAAAAAAGTTGAAAGTATATTAGACAAAAACTCTGTTCATTTTGATGAATTGGGTAAAATTATTGATAAAAATATGATTATCAACGGGAAGACAAAAGTTACAATTGACGAATTAAAATCATATAATACTAATTGGTTAACTAACTACATGAATTAATTATGGCGATGGATTTAAAAGAGATTGAAAAACATATTAAAGAAGCTTTACCTGACGCATTAGTTGAAATACAAGATTTAGCTGGTGACGGAAACCATTATTCTGCGACCATTACTTCTTCTAAATTTAGTGGTAAAAGTAAAATTGAGCAACATAAAATGGTATATAATTCTTTAAAAGGTAAAATGGGAAATGAACTTCACGCCCTAGCGATAAAAACAAAGGAGCAATAATGGACGATCAAATTAAAAATTTAATACAAAGTCATATTGATAATAATGAAGTTTGTTTATTCATGAAGGGAACGCCTGATGCTCCACAATGTGGATTTTCAATGGCAGTTGCAAATTTACTTAAAATTTTAGAAGTAAATTATAAAGGAGTTAATGTTTTAGAAGATCAATCTTTAAGAGAAGGTATAAAGACCTTTAGTGATTGGCCAACAATACCACAATTATATGTTAAAAAAGAATTTGTTGGTGGTTGTGATATTGTTAAAGAAATGTATGAAAATGGTGAATTAAAAAAAGTCTTTGATGATAAAGGCGTAAAATATAAAAAGTAAATCTATCTAGAATAGTATTCGATAACTAAATTTGGTTCCATAACAATTGGATAAGGAACTTCTTCAAACTTGGGCACTCTTATGAATTTAAATTTTTTATTCTTTTCATCCATTTGAATATATTCTGGAGTTTCTCTTTCTTTATTTGCTAAAGCTATATCAACTATTGCTAATTGTTTTGACTTATCTCTAATCTCAATAGTATCCTCTTCCTTAACTGAATAACTTGAAATGTTGACTTTTTTTCCGTTTACTCTCACATGACCATGATTAATGAGTTGACGTGCAGAAAAGATCGTTGTTGCAAATTTTGCTCTATAAATAACCGCATCTAATCTTCTTTCTAACAAACCAATTAGGTTTTCACTTGTATCCCCTTTTAACATGCTAGCTTTTTTATAAATATTTCTAAATTGTCTTTCGTTGATATTACCATAATAAGCTTTTAATTTTTGTTTTGCTTGAAGCTGAATACCATAATCTGAGGGTTTAGATGTTTTGGTTTGACCGTGCTGGCCTGGTCCATAAGCTCTGGTATTAAAAGGACTTTTTGGTCTTCCCCAAAGGTTCACTTTTAATCTTCTATCAACTTTATGTTTAGAGTTTAATCTTTTTGTCATTTAATACTGGGTCTTATAAACTTACACATTATTTTGTCAATCAACGTTTTTTACTCAAACTTGCGAATACGCTTGATAAAATACGTGTTTCTTTATCAGATAATTCCATTTTATAAAAAATATTTCTTAAATTCTGTAACATCACAGGTTTCTTTTCCTTTGGTATAAAAAAATTAATGTCTTCTAAATTTCTTAAACATAGGTTTATCATTGATTGAATTTCCTTTTTTGATGCTGGTTTAACTTTTTTTGACTTTTTAAATGGTTTGGTTCTCATTTTAATTATACTAGAGACAACTTGAGCTATAATAATTAAACTATGAGATAGATTTAATGACTTAAATTCTGGATTGGTTGGAATTTGTAAAGTGTAATTAGCATAACTCACCTCTTCATTGGAAAGTCCTGAGGCTTCGGATCCAAATAAAAAACCGACTTTTTTTTTAAAATCTATTTTCTTCAAATCATCTAGATTTATATGTTTTATGTTTTTATTTCTAAATCGCGCTGAAGTCGCAATTACAATATCAATATCTTTTAGTGCCTTTTCAATATTTTCATACACTTTACTTTGACTAATAATATTTTTGGCACCTACTGATGTAGCAAAAACTTTATCATTTGGAAAAATAGGCTTAGGATTTATTAAAATTAACTTTTTAAAGCTAAAATTTTTTATTGCTCTTGCGCATGCACCAATATTTTCTGACAATTGTGGCTTATGTAAAATAAATGAAATATTATTTTTTGACATGTTAATCAGTCAAACCATGGTCTCTATTATAAGATGATATCTTAGAAATTTTTATACCTTCCAAAAATTTTTTATCTACATCCCAAATAGAAACTTTTAATGGATAACATTTTGCAACATCCGATGAGTGTTCAGAACCGCAATCACCACCGGGACATGCAGATAAGGCTCCTAATAGATCAGTCTCAGCAAAAAATTCTAAATAATCCCCAGGTCTTACTGGACTTGATTTCATAAAATATTGCTTAGTATCATTGGTAAAACCAGTGAGCATAAATACATTTAATACATCGTGTACGATTTTTTCTGCATCATCTATTTTGATATTTTTTTCCTTAACTAAAGCTCTAGTTAAGTTTGAATGACAACAATAATGGTAATCATTGTTTGATGTTAGCTTGTAAGTATAAGGATCACATCTAGTACCAATAACATCATGAACCGATCCTCCATCTTTATCATAACCATACCAATCTAATGTATCCCACGTAATTGTTGCCAATGATCTTAAATATGGGAAACTACTGAACATTTTGTCTCCTACTGAAATATGTGTTCCATAGAGAGCTCTAGTTTTTCCAGAATAAAACTTTTCATTTAAATTATCAGCTTGAAATATATTTAAATCTCCTACTTGTGGACCTTCAATACTTTCTATTCTAAAAAAATTACCTGATTTAACATTGAAAGTTTTAGCATCTCTTGGTGGGACTATAACTTCATCAACTTGTTTAATATGTTTTCTCGCTTCATGTAATATTTCAAGATTATTGTTTATGCTATCATTCGGGTAACAAACGATAGGATCCGATCCTACCCTACTTTTAATATCAGTGGGTTTCATAGAGAACTTCTTAATTTTCATTTATTTACTTGCAGGAGCTTTGTCTTTAAATAATTTGAAATCTAAACTATCAATAAGAGCTTTAAATGATGCATCAATTATGTTTGGTGATACGCCGATTGTAAACCAATTTTTTCCTTGAGAGTCCGTGCTTTCAATAGATACTCTTGTAGTTGCTTCAGTTCCTGTATTTAAAATCCTTACCTTATAGTCAACTAGTTTTAAATCTTTTAAATATTCAGAATATTTTTCTAACTTAGTAACATTTTTTCTTATAGCGTTATCTAAAGCATGAACGGGTCCATTACCCTCGCCTTCGCAGACTATTTGTTCACCATCAACTTCTAATTTTGCTTTTGCTTTAGAAACTATTTTATCTTGATTGTTTTTTGAGACTGAAACGTCATATTCTTTAATTGAGATATATCTTGGAATTTCTCCCATTACTCTTCTAGCTAGTAATTCAAAAGATGCATCAGCTCCATCATAACTGTACCCAATGAACTCTCTATCTTTGACTTCTTCTAATAGTTTTTTAACTTTAGGATCATTTTCTTTAATATCGATTCCAATTGTTTTAAGTCTAGACAGAATATTTGATTTACCTGACTGATCAGAAACAACAATATTTCTATTGTTACCAACATCTTCAGGATTTATATGCTCATAAGTTTTAGGATCTTTTTCAACAGCAGATACATGTAAACCGCCCTTGTGTGAAAATGCTGCAGCACCAACATATGGCAGATGTTTATTTGGTTTTCTATTTAGTATCTCATCAAGCAACCTTGAACATTGAGTAATATGTTTGATATTTTTTTCTTTTATACTTATCTCAAATTTATCTGATAACTCTTTCTTAAGATGAAAAGTTGGAATAATTGACATTAAATTAGCATTACCACATCTTTCACCTAAGCCATTTATAGTACCTTGAATTTGTCTCGCTCCTGATAAAACGGCTGCTATTGAATTTGCAACAGCATTACCAGTATCATTATGTGCATGAATACCTAAATTTTCACCAGGTATGTGTCCTGAAACTTCTTTTACTATCTTAGTCACTTCATGAGGAAGTGTACCACCGTTAGTATCGCATAGAACTATCCATTTAGCTCCGTTATCATAAGCAGTCTTGATACAAGCTAAAGCATATTCGGGGTTTGCCTTGTAGCCGTCAAAGAAATGTTCTGCATCAAACATGAACTCTTTGTTATTTTTTACAAAATGCTTCGTTGTTTCTTTAATGTTGTCTAAATTTTCCTCTTTAGATATTCCTAAAGCAATATCAACATGAAAATCCCAAGACTTTCCAACTAAACAAACAGATTTAGTATTAGAATTTAAAATTGCTGACAAGCCTGGATCATTTTCAGCACTTCGTCCTGCTTTTTTTGTCATTCCAAAAGCAGTAAAAGCGGAGTTTTTTAATTCTAAACCTTTCTGAAAAAATTCTGTGTCAGAAGGATTAGCACCTGGCCAACCACCTTCAATATAATCTACACCAAGGTCATCTAAAGCATGTGCAATTTTTGTTTTTTCATCAATTGAAAAATGCACACCTTGGGTTTGAGCTCCATCTCTAAGTGTAGTATCAAATATGTATAATCTTTCTTTGCTCATTTTAATTTCCAAAGTGTTTTACCATCTTTGTCTTCTATTAAAACACCTTTGTCTAAAAGTTCATCTCGAATTTTGTCGGCTTCTTTATAATCCTTATTTTTTCTAGCCTTATTCCTTAAATCTAACATTTTTTCAATCTCAGTATTGTCTATGGATACTCTATTCTTTTTATAATTTCGCCACTGCTTATCGCTTTCATTAAATAACCCGATAAATTTACAAGCTGATATAAATAAGTCTTTGTTCTCACCTCTATTTGCCTTTTCATATAAACTATGGAGATTAGCGATGTATCCTGGTGTATTTAAATCGTCATAGAGTGGTTTTAAGATTTCATCTGGTATCTTAACTATCTTTGAGTTTGATGAATATACCCGATACCACTTATCTAAAGTATTTTCACAATCATTTAATAGTTTTTTGTTCCAATCTAATGGTTGTCTATAGTGTGCACTCATTAATGCTAATCTAATTATTTGACCACTCGTGTTACCTCTAAAATCTTTTATCTTCAATATATTGCCTTGGGATTTTGCCATTTTTTCATTAGCCATTGTAATAAAAGCATTATGTACCCAATAATTGGCAAAAACTTTCGTACCATTGGCACATCTTGACTGAGCAATTTCATTTTCGTGATGTGGAAAAATTAAATCTATACCTCCACCATGGATATCAAATTCATTACCTAAAAATTTTTTTGACATAGCAGAGCACTCTAAATGCCAACCAGGTCTACCCCTACCCCATGGCGAATCCCAAGAGGGCTCATCCATATTTGATGGTTTCCATAAGACAAAATCCTCTGAATTTTTTTTATTTTCGCTTACTTCAACTCTGGATCCTGCAATTAAATCTTTTAAATTTTTATTTGATAACTTTCCATATTCTGAAAATTTCTTTACTTCAAAGTAAACATGTTTTTTATTTTCATAGGCAAATCCTTTTTGTATTAAGATATTGATCATCTCAATCATTAAATCAATGTGCTCAGTAGCTTTTGGTTGATGGGTTGGATTATCACAATTTAAAAATTTGCAGTCCTCTAAAAAGCTACTAGTAATTTTTTCAGTTAACACTTTTGTAGATATTTTTTGTTCTTGTGAAGATTTTATAATTTTATCGTCTATATCAGTAATGTTTCTTACGTAAGTTACTAAAGAAAATTTGTTTTTTAGCAACTTAAACAAAACGTCGAAAATTACTAATGGTCGTGCATTTCCAATATGTGGATCATCATAAACTGTAGGTCCACAAACATACATTCCTACATTATTTATATTTTTAGGAGTGAATTGCTCTTTTTTATTGGTTAAATTATTTGTTAAAAAAATATCCATATTCGTTGCTTAAGAAATATACCTTATTTGTAGATTTGTTAATCTAATTGATTAACTTGGAATCTTGCAGACTGGAATTGGCTCCATTTTATGCAAGTTTTGATTTCTAATTTTTTCGTACTGTTCTTTGTGAGGAGAATCTGGATTACCCATTGCATCTTCCAATTCTGCATACTTAAATCCTAATTGACCTTCATCTGTTCTACCATCATCCCACAGACCATCTGTTGGAGGAGCATCAATTATTTCTTTAAGTATCCCAAGTTCTTTTCCTAGTTCCCAAACTTCCGTTTTATTGCAATCTGCTATTGGGGATATATCAACACCACCATCGCCATATTTTGTATAAAAACCTACTCCAAAATCCTCGACTTTATTTCCTGTACCTACCACTATACCCTTATTCGCAGCCGCAACTTGATAAAGTGTTGTCATTCGCAATCTAGCTCGGGAATTTGCAAAACCATGCTCATTGTCAAATTTATTTAGGGTTGTTGAAAAAGTCTCAAAAAGTTTATCTAAACTTATAGTATGAGCTTCAACATTTTTGAATTTTTTTACTAACCAATCTTGATGTTTTAAGCTTAAATCATGTTGACTTTCTTTTTGCTTTATTGGCATTGATAAAACAATTGTTTTTAAGCCTGTCATAGCACTAAGAGTACTCGAGACTGAAGAGTCTATTCCTCCAGAAATTCCTATAACTAATGATTGAGCTTGACTGGGCATTTGATCAACATATGATTTGATCCAGTTTGATATGAATTTTACTTTTTCTGATGAATTCATAATTATCTATTTAACAACCTTACTTTTTAAAGCAATAGTTTAAGATGCCGCTTGGATAGCATTTTTGGAATAGCTGGTATTCTTTTTAATCTCATCAGAAATTAAAAAAGCTAGTTCCAAAGCTTGATCTGCATTTAATCTTGGGTCACAATGCGTATGATATCTGCTAGATAAATCTTGATCCTGAATATTCTTAGCTCCACCAGTACATTCAGTAACATTTTGACCTGTCATCTCTATATGTAATCCACCAGCATAAGAGCCTTCACTTTGATGAACGGCAAATACGTCTTTGACCTCTTTTAAAACATTATTAAATCTTCTAGTTTTATAACCTGTAGTTGATTTAATTGTATTTCCATGCATCGGATCACATGACCAAATTACATTTACACCTTCTTTTTTAATTCCTCTAATAAGTTTTGGTAAATATTTTTCAACACTGTCATGACCAAATCGAGATATTAGAGTAATCTTACCTTTTTCATTTTTTGGATTTATAAGGTTGCAGATTTTAACTATTTCGTCTGCTTTACTAGTTGGCCCACATTTTATACCAATTGGATTTTCAATTCCTCTACAATATTCAACGTGTCCACCGTCAAGTTGTCTTGTTCTGTCTCCAATCCAGACAAAGTGAGCAGAGGTTGCGTGATGTTCCCCAGTAGTAGAGTCTATTCTAGTCATGCTTTCTTCAAAAGGTAAATGTAATGCCTCATGAGATGTCCAAAAATTAACTGTCTTTAATCTTCTATTAAAATCTGAGTTAATCCCACAAGCATCCATAAATGCTAAAGCATCTGCGATCTTATCTTCTAATTCTTTAAATTTTTTTGCTTGAGGGCTTTTCTTAATATATCCTAAATTCCACAAATGAACTTTTTTTAAGTCCGCAAATCCCCCATGTGAAAATGCTCTTAAAAGATTTAAAGTTGAAGCTGATTGAGAGTAAGCTCTAAAAAGTCTTTTTGGATCATGCTTTCTTGCTTTCTCACTAAACTCTATACCATTAACGTTATCTCCTAAATAACTTGGGAGTTCTTTATCTCCTTGTTTTTCAGTCGCAGCACTCCTTGGTTTAGCAAATTGGCCTGCTATTCTTCCAAGTTTAATAACTGGCAAAGAGGCAGAATAAGTTAACACTAAAGACATCTGTAGGATTACTTTAAAAGTATCTCTTATATTATCAGGATTGAATTCAGCAAAACTTTCAGCACAATCTCCACCTTGAAGTAAAAAGGCTTTACCATCATTTACCTCGGCTAGTTGCTGTTTTAAATGTCTCGTCTCACCAGCAAATACTAATGGTGGGAAAGTTTTAATTTTATTTAAAACTTGATCTAACTCTTTTTTATCCAAATATTCCGGAATATGTTTAACCGGGTATTTTCTCCAACTATTTTTTTTCCAATTTTTCATGTTCAACCTGCGATTGTTGTATCAGAGATTAATAAGTAATCAACTCAGAATTAAAACTCTTAAAGTGTGCTAAAAATCTAATTCTTTTAATGTTTCACCAAATACATACCATGCATCAAATCTTGTTAACTCTCTAAAAACTCTTTCATAACCATTTGATATCATCAATTCATCAATTTTATTTTGTAATTCAGTAAAATTATGCTCTATTGTAAATACTTTTGGTCTATAGATCTTAAAATTAAAAGTCTCTAAAATTTTTAATTCTGAACCCTCAGTATCAATTGAAATATATGAGGGAGATGTATTATCAAAATATTCTTTAATTACATCATTAAGTGAAATTGTTTCTACTGCTATTATTTTGCCAGCTTTCTTTCTTGCTTTAGTATTTGCTGGCATAGAATTCTTATCACTATCAACAAAATCATTTAAAGTAGAAAGATTACCATCATTTGACATAAAAAAGTCTAAAGTTTTTCCAGTCTCAGACCAAATACATTTGGTAATAATATTTGTGTTTACCCTATTCTTCTTTAACGAGTTATGCCATTGAGGACTTGGTTCAGATAAAACTCCTTTCCAACCTAAAAAATTTTCTAACATGTGTGAATTTGAAAATTTCAAGCCATCTGTTGCTCCAAATTCTAAGAATGTTTTATCAAAATTATTACTGATTATAAATGAAGCAAAAACATCTTGATATAATTGAGATTTTATATTTTTACACTCTTTAAAATGAGTAATAAATTTTTCAAGAAATCTTTTATTTTTATCTTTCAACGCATTTTGATTAAAAGCCTCTTCAAGTAGAATAGAGTCATCAATTTTTCTTGCAGTTGCAAAACTAGCAATCTGCCAGAAATTTACATTAGTCGTAAATGTAATTTTAGGCACAACTTACTCAACTGTAACCGATTTAGCTAAATTTCTAGGTTTATCTATATCAAAACCTTTTTTTAATGCAGAATAATAAGCAAGTTTTTGAAGTGGTATTGTCAAAAGAAAAGGCAAAAGATCTTCATTGGTCGTCTCTACCTCAATAGTTTCCCAAATATTTTCTGAGACTATTTCATCTTTACTTTTATTTGTTATTAATAAAACTTTTGCACCTCTCGCTATAACTTCCTGCATATTAGAAATAGTTTTTTTATAATAATTGTCTCTAGGCGCTAACACTACAACTGGCATACCCTCTTCAATCAAGGCCAAAGGTCCATGTTTCATTTCTCCCGCTGGATAACCTTCAGCATGTATATAAGATAATTCTTTTAACTTTAACGCACCCTCTAATGCAATTGGATATGAAAATCCTCTTCCCAAGAACATAGAGCCTTTTGCCTCATTAAAAGTATTAGAAATATTTTGAACTTTATTATCTATTAATAAAGTTTGCTCTATTAGTTTCGGTAAATTTCTTAGGTCTTGTAATTTTTTAGAAAATTCTTTTTTTTCTAAATCACCCCTCAATAAAGCTAGTTTTAACGCCAAAATATATAAAATAAGAATTTGACCTAAAAATGCTTTTGTTGAAGCAACTCCTATTTCAGTGCCACAATGAATGGGTAAAACAAATTTAGAATCTCTAGCTATTGAACTTTCAATAACATTTACAACTGCACATGTTTTCATGCTATTTTTATTACATAAATCGAGCGCAGCATAAGTATCTGCTGTTTCACCTGATTGAGAAACGAAAACATATAAACTGTCTTTCTTAAATCTATTTTTTCTATATCTAAATTCTGAGGCGATATCTACATTGACATCAAGTGAAGTTAATTCCTCAAACCAATACTTGGCCATTAAACAGGAGTGATAAGCAGTTCCACAACCAATTAAAGTGATTGAAGAAATTTCATCTTTTTCCCAAGGAATATTATAAATATTTATATCATTATTAGCTGTGTCTATATATTCTTTAATACCATTTTTTATTGTTAATGGCTGTTCCTCAATTTCTTTTGCCATAAAATGTTTATAATCACCTTTGTCGTATTTTTCTTCCTCACTTGATAACTCCAAAACTTTTTTATTAATCTTAGCTCCATCTTCATTAAAAAATTCTACATGGTCTTTTTTAATAATGCAAAATTCTCCATCATTTAAATAAGTAATTTTATTAGTCATTGATTTAAGTGCATAAGAGTCTGAGCCTAAATAATTTTCATTTGGTCCATAGCCAACAGCTAAAGGGGAACCTCTTCTTGCACCAACAATTATATCTGGTTGATCCCTAAAAATTATCCCTAAAGCAAAACTCCCATGAAGAGCTTTTAAGGTTTTTTTAATTGAGTTAACAATATTTTCTGTTTTTAAATTCTCAGTAATCAGATGAACAATCACTTCCGTATCTGTTTGAGATTTAAATTTATGTCCTCTGCTCAATAAAAATTTTTTTAATAATGTTGAATTTTCAATTATGCCATTGTGAACAACTGATACATTTTGAGAAGAATGTGGGTGGGCATTGGTACTATTTGGTAAACCATGAGTAGCCCATCTCACATGACCAATCCCGATATTTCCCTCCATATTTTGAACTAAAGAATTTTTTTCTAAATTATCAACTCTTCCTTCTGACTTTATTTCATTTATCAAACTATTTGATAGCGTTGCAATACCAGCTGAGTCATAACCTCTATACTCTAATTTCTTTAATGAATTAATAATTGTAGCTGAAACAGATTTATTACTATTAATACCTATAATTCCACACATAATTATTTCTTTTTATAATTTTTTATTTGAGTTTGTAAACTTCTTGTTAAAGAAAGAGATTTATTCCCTACATTTTTTGTTATAACTGAGCCAGCTCCAATTACACTACTTTCACCTATTGTTAATGGAGCAACGAGGGATGAATTGGATCCTACAAATACTTTATCTTTTATTTTTGTTTTATGTTTTCTTCTACCATCATAATTACATGTAATTGTTCCAGCTCCAACATTAACAAGTTTACCTATTTGGCTATCTCCAATATATGTCAGATGATTTACTTTAGATTTTTTACCAACTATACTTTTTTTAACTTCTACAAAATTACCAATTTTTGAATTTTCTTTCAAAACTGTACCAGGTCTAATTCTGGCATATGGTCCAACTTCAACTTTATTTTCCAATTTGCAATCTTCTAAGTGGGAAAAAGATTTTATAATCACATTATTTCCTACTCTAACTTTAGCGCCAAATACTACATAGGGTTCAATGGTAACATTTTTTCCTATTTTGGTATCTTTCGAAAAATAAATTGTTTCTGGACCAAGCATTTTAACACCTAATTTTGAAAATTTATTTCTAAGATTTTTTTGTATCTTTTGAAAATTTATCTCTTTCATCTTTGAAAATCTTTATAATATGTATATATGTTTCTTAATTCACAAAATGTTTCTTAAAAATACTTTTATATATGAAAGAAAAATTTACCATTCTCTTTGATTTAGATGGTACTTTAGTTGATACAGCGCCAGATTTAATGCGGGCACACAATCATGTTATGAGCAAATTTGGGTATCCAACTAAATCAACTGAAGAAATTAGAAATCTTGTAGGGCAAGGTGCTGGAGCTATGCTTGGACGATCGATCTGGGGGCAAGCCAAAAAAGAATTTGGAAAAGTTCAAGACGAAAAAATAAAAAAAGAAATGGTTAAAGATTTTGTTGATTACTATGGAAAGAATATTGTTAACGAAAGCACATTAATAAATGGTGTCAAAGATTTTCTAATATGGTCAAAAAAAAATGATATATCCATGGCAGTTTGCACGAATAAACAGGAGCACTTAGCTGTTGATCTTTTAAAAAAAATTGGGATTTATAATTTTTTTGAATATGTGGCCGGTCATAATACTTTTGATTATTGCAAACCTGACCCCAGGCATTTGACTTCTGTAATTGAGATACTTAATGGTAATTTAAAAAAATCACTAATGATTGGGGACAGTGAAACAGATGCTAATGCTGCAAAAAGTGCTGACATTCCTATTATTTTACTTGAAGACGGATACACTGAAAAAAATACAACTGAAATTCACCACAATCATTTAGTAAAAGACTTTGTGGGTATAGAAAAAATAGTATCAAAATATCTTTAATATTGATTATTTTATTTTAACTATTACAAACAAACCCGACAATTAGGAGTTATTTTGATAGTACATAAAGTAAGAGTTTATCCGTCTAAAATCCATTTACCTAAAAAAAAACAACTTGCATGGAAAATCGCTGAAATTGCCAGTGATAATGCTAAGCTAAATAAAGATGCAATTGAAATGGTTATTAATAGAATTATAGATAATGCATCAGTTGCAATTGCGTCTTTAAACAGAGGACCAGTAGTGTCATCTAGAGAAATGGCATTAAAACATTCTAGAAAAAATGGTGCAACACTGTTTGGTGTTAACAAAAAATTAAAATTTGATTGTGAATGGGCTGCATGGTCAAATGGAACAGCTGTTAGAGAACTTGATTTCCACGATACTTTTTTAGCAGCAGATTACAGTCATCCTGGCGACAACATTCCACCATTGATTAGTGTAGCACAACAACAAAAAAAAAATGGATTAGACCTTTTGAGAGGAATTATTACAGCTTATGAGGTGCAAGTTAATTTGGTTAAAGGTATATGTTTGCACAAACATAAAGTTGATCATATTGCTCACTTAGGACCTAGTGTAGCTGCTGGAATTGGATCAATGCTTAAATTAAATACCGAAACAATTTATCAAGCAGTTCAACAAGCTTTGCATACAACTATATCTACAAGACAATCTCGAAAAGGTGAAATCTCTAGCTGGAAAGCATATGCACCAGCTCATGCTGGTAAACTAGCAATAGAAGCTGTAGACAGAGTTATGCGAGGAGAAGGGGCACCAAGTCCAATCTACGAAGGTGAAGATAGTGTGATCGCCAGAATATTAGATGGTAAAAAAGCACTATATAAAGTGCCACTTCCAAAAAAAGGTGAGGCTAAAAAAGCAATACTTGAAACTTACACAAAAGAATATTCAGCTGAATATCAATCACAGGCATTAATTGATTTAGCAAAAAAGTTAAAAAAGAAAGTGCAAAATTTAAATCAAATAAGAAAAATTGATATTTATACAAGTCATCATACTCATTATGTAATCGGAACTGGTGCAAATGATCCCCAAAAAATGGACCCTAATGCAAGTAGAGAAACTTTAGATCACTCAATAATGTATATTTTTGCTGTTGCTTTAGAAGATGGAAACTGGCACCACATAAAATCATACTCTAAATCTAGGGCTAAGAGAACAAGTACAATAAAAATTTGGAGATCTATAAGGACTCATGAAGATAAAAAATGGACTAAAAAATACCATAATCCAGATCCTAAAAAGAAAGCTTTTGGTGCAAGAGTAGTTATAACTCTAAAAAACGGTAAAAAAATTTCCGAACAACAGGATATAGCTGATGCCCATCCTTATGGATCTCGACCTTTTAAAAGAAAGGATTATATAAATAAATTTTTAACTTTAACCGAAAATTTAATGACCAAAAAAGAGAGTGATAGATTTTTAAAAGTTGTTCAGAATTTAAAAAAATTAAAATCAGGTCAATTAGATAATTTAAATATAGAAGTTAAAAGAAATAAACTTAAGAAAAATTTAAAAAAAGGAATTTTTTAATGCATTTTGTTGAAAAAGAACCTAATAAAAAAAGAGAAGATTTAGATAAGAAATTAAAATCAAATAAAATTTTAAGGGTTCCTGGTGCTTATAATCCTTTAACAGCAAAACTTATAGAGGAAATTGGGTATGATGCAGTTTATGTTTCAGGTGGCGTTATGGCCAATGATCTTGGTTTCCCTGATATTGGATTAACAACATTGCAAGATGTAAGTACAAGATCATATTTAATATCTAGAGTTACAAATCTTCCAACAATTGTTGATATAGATACTGGTTTTAAATCATGCAAAGAAACAATAGAAACTTTTGAAGAATTTGGAATTTCAGCTGTGCATCTTGAAGATCAGATTGAAAGGAAAAGATGTGGTCATTTAGATAATAAAGAACTGATTTCTACTGATGCTATGGTTAAAAAAATTAAAGAGTGCGTTTCAGCTAGAAAAGATAAAAATTTTAAGATTATAGCAAGATCAGATGCGAAAAGTGTAGAAGGAATAGATAAGATGATTGATAGATGCAAAGCTTATGTTGATGCAGGAGCTGAAATTATTTTTCCAGAAGCTTTACATGATGAAAAAGATTTTGAAAAAGTAAGAAAAGAGCTTTCTTGTTATTTGCTAGCAAATATGACTGAATTTGGAAAAACCAAGTTGTTCAATTTTAAAGAATTAGAACAATTTGGTTATAATATAGTTATTTATCCAGTTACTACTCAAAGATTAGCAATGAAAAACGTTGAAGATGGATTGAGAGACATTTATGCAAATGGACACCAAAACAATATTATAGATAAGATGCAAACAAGAAAAAGGTTATACGAGCTTGTGGATTATGAAAAATATAATAGTTTAGACGAAACTATTTATAATTTTAATACTGATGGACACGAATAATGAGTGATGACATAAAAAAAGGTTTACTTGGAATAGTTGTTGATGAAACAGAAGTTTCAAAAGTTATGCCTGAGATAAATTCTCTTACATATAGGGGTTATGCAGCTCAAGATCTATGCGAATATTGTAAATTTGAGGAAGTCGCATACTTAATTTTAAATAAAGATTTACCAAATTCTATAGAATTAAAAAAATTTGAAAGAGAGGAAAGAAATAATAGAGATCTCTCGAAAGACTTATATTCATTCATTAAAAAAATGCCTAAAAAATCTCATCCAATGGATGTAGCAAGGACTGCGGTGAGCATCATGGGTTTAGAAGACAAAGAAACAACAGACTCTTCGCCTGAAGCAAACATGAGAAAAGCAGTAAGAATTTTAGCAAAAACACCAACTGCTTTAGCTGCATTTTATAGAATTAGAAAAGGTAAAAGTATAATCAAACCAAAAAAAAATTTAAATATGTCTGAGAATTTTTTTCATATGTGCTTTGGAAAAGTCCCTCAAAAAGAAATTGTAAAAGCTTTTGATGTCTCATTAATTTTATATGCTGAACATAGTTTCAATGTTTCAACATTTACAGCTAGAACTATTACAAGTAGTTTATCTGATATTCATGGGGCAATAACTGGTGCAATAGCAAGTTTAAAAGGTCCTCTTCATGGTGGAGCTAATGAAGAAGTTATGCATATGATGAACAAGATAAAGAGTCCCAAAAATGCATTAAAATGGATAAACGATGCACTTGCTAACAAAGAAGTTGTGATGGGTTTTGGTCATAGAGTTTATAAGTCTGGTGACTCAAGAGTTCCCACAATGAGAAAATATTTTGCTAAAGTAGCTAAGATCAAAAAAGATAAAAAATATGAAAAAATTTACGATATTGTTGAAAGAGTTATGATAGATAGAAAAAATATACATCCCAACGTTGACTACCCTACTGGTCCTACATATCATTTAATGGGTTTTGATACGGATTTTTTTACACCAATATTTGTAATTTCTAGAATTACTGGATGGTCCGCACATATTATGGAGCAACATGCTGCAAATAAATTGATTAGGCCTCTAGCAAGTTATAAAGGCAATAAACATAGAAAAGTGCTTCAATTAAATCAAAGATAGCATCTAATTTTGAATTTTAGCAAATCGATTTTCACAAAGAATTTCAACATTTAACTCATTCTTTTTTACAAATTCATCAATAGCTTTTTTAACACCTGGTGCCGAACCTAAATTATAATCGTCACATAGAACTGTTCCACCCTTTTCAATAACTTCAATACAGTTATCCAGGTCATTCTTAACAGTATTATATTCGTGACCTCCGTCTAAAAAGACATAATCTATTTTACTCATATCTATCTTTTTTAAGACTTTGTTAGAATTTCCCTGAATTAAATGAATATTTTTTTCAAATTTTTTTAATAAATCTTTTACTGCATCAAGACTGTAAGGATTTTGTCTTTTAATATATCTAAAATAAATTCTTTTTAAAGGATTTTTAAATATATTGTTAGGTATAACCTCATTTTTGTTCTCTTCATTTTCTGCAAATAGATCTAGACCTATATATTTAAAATCGTTTTTATGAGTTTGATAAAGTAATTCACAAATATTTCTTGCTGTTACTCCGTGAAAAACTCCTATTTCTAAAAAAATTCTAGGTTTTTTTTTATCTATTTCCTTTAAGAGAAAGTCACCGTGACCTTTTTGCTTAAGGCTAGTTTTTCTAAAATATTTTTTATATTTCATATAAACAACTTTAAATTAATCTTTTTAAAAAAAAAGGAGTTAAATAAAAGTTATAATATTTTTAGGATCTGGCCTCTTACGCTCTTGAGGCTCCTCAATTTTATGACCTATATAGATAAAACCAGAAATTTTATCCTTTTTTATATCTCCCCCTAAAAACTCTAACATTGCATTATTATACGCATACCATTCTGTTAACCATTGGGCTGCGTAATTTAATGATTGTGCGCATGAAAGCAAATTCATACAAACTGCTCCTGATGATAATCTCATCTCCCATTCAGGTATTTTTTGATTTTCAACTGGAGAAGATATAACAGCAATAACAACAGAAGCCCTTTGTAATCTTTTAGACTCTCGATCTATAATTGATTGTTCGGCATCTGGGTTTTCTTTTAGGAATTCTTTTAAAATTACTTCCTCATCTACTTTCTTTAAAGAATTAC
This sequence comes from uncultured Pelagibacteraceae bacterium, assembly GCA_902627045.1. Classification (GTDB taxonomy): domain Bacteria; phylum Pseudomonadota; class Alphaproteobacteria; order Pelagibacterales; family Pelagibacteraceae; genus Pelagibacter. Next base: position 6,640 of record CACOHP010000009.1, on the reverse strand, counting down.
CTTTGATCACTTTTATCTTCCAAGGATTTAACGCTCCGTGATCTGGTACTCTTAATCCTGCTTTTAAAATAAGATTTAAATGATCTTCAGGTATTTCTTTATTGGACATCTTTCTTGCTAACACAGATCTGCGGTTAGAAAAAAAATTATCTTTGCTGTTCACTTTAAAGAATTAACTAAAAGCTTCGACCCAAGTCCCCTGTGTTGATGCTTTAGAATATTCTGTAGCTCGACCCTCAAAGAAGTTCATGTGCTCAACTGCATTTAACATTGTATCAAGCCATCCAAGTGGATTTTTTTCTACATCATAAATAGGTTCTAAGCCTAGTTGAACTAATCTTCTATTTCCAATAAATCTGATGTAATCTTTAACCTCTTGAGCTGTTAATCCTTCCATTGGACCCATCTCGAACGCTAAATCTATAAAAGCATCTTCATGTGAAATAATAGTTCTGCAAGCTTCATAAAGTTCTTTTTTTAACTTTGGTGTCCAAATTTCAGGATTCTCTTTTATAAACTCTTTGAAAATTCTGATCATTGAATTGCAATGAAGAGTTTCATCCCTAACAGACCAAGTAACTATCTGTCCCATTCCTTTTAATTTATTGTGTCTTGGAAAATTTAAAAGAATTGCGAAACTAGCAAATAATTGTAAACCCTCTGTGAAAGCACTAAAAACCGCAACTGTCTTTGCAATGTCTTCTTTTGAATTTACATTAAAGCCTTGCATGTAATCATATTTATCTTTCATTTCTTTATATTTCATAAAAGCTGAATACTCTGACTCAGGCATGCCAATTGTGTCTAACAAGTGAGAATAAGCAGCTACATGAACTGTTTCCATAGCAGCAAAAGCTGTCATCATCATCAATACTTCTGTTGGTTTAAATACCGTTGTGTAGTGTCTCAAATAACAGTTGTTAACTTCAACATCCGCTTGAGTAAAAAATCTGAATATTTGAGTGACCAGATTTTTTTCAGGTTGTGACAAATTTTTTTGCCAATCTCTTACATCGTCGCCAAGTGGCACTTCTTCCGGTAACCAGTGAATTCTTTGTTGCGTTAACCATGCATCATAACACCATGGATATCTAAATGGTTTATAAACTGGGTTTTCCACTAATAAACCCATTTTTTTTGGTTGAATTATTTCTTTTTTCTCCGACTTATTTTTTTCTGCTACTGACATGATAAACACTCCTCGTATTCTGGTTGTTCGTTAGATTGTTGTTTTTTTGATTTATACACATTGGCTGTAATATCGGTTGAGTTAGCATTATTGATATTTTCAGCTCTTTGAATTGATTTCGATCTACAGTAATAAAGGCTTTTAAGACCCTTTTTCCATGCATCGAAATGAATTCTATGTAATTCTTTTTTATGAACATCTGCTGGCAAAAATAAATTAACTGACTGTGCTTGAGAGATATATGGAGTTCGATCTCCACTTAATTCAATAATCCATTTTTGATTTAACTCAAATGCAGTTTTAAAGACATCTTTTTCAAGATCGGTCAAAAAGTCTAGATGAGAAACTGAACCTTGATTTGTAGTAATTGTAGACCACGTTTCGTCATCATTTTTACCGTGACTTTCAAGTATTTCTTCAAGATATCTATTTCTGACATTGAAAGAACCTGACAAAGTTTTGTGTGTATAGCTATTAGCTGCAATTGGTTCAACACCTGGTGAAGCACCTCCGCAAATAATTGAAATTGATGCAGTTGGGGCTATAGCTGTTTTGTTAGAAAATCTTTCTTTGTATCCATATTCAGCTGCATCCGGACAAGCACCTCTTTCTTCTGCTAAATCTTTTGAAGCTTGATTAACTTGTTCATCAATTTGTTTGAATATTTTTTTATTCCAAGATTTTGCCATTACTGATTCAAGTGGAATTCTCTTCTTTTGCAAGAAAGAATGAAAACCCATCACGCCAAGACCAACACTTCTTTCTCTTTCCGCAGAATACTTGGCATCTTTGAATTGTTCCGGAGCTTTATTAATAAAATCAGATAAAACATTATCTAAAAATCTCATTACATCTGCAATCATGTTTGGATCATCTTTCCACTCATCATATTTTTCTAAATTTAATGATGATAGACAACAAACAGCTGTTCTGTCTCTTCCATCTTTATCTATACCTGTTGGTAAAGTTATTTCACTGCAAAGGTTGGATGTTTTAACTGTTAAGTTTGCAAGTTTATGATGTTGAGGAATTTGTCTATTAACTGTGTCGATGTAAATGATATAAGGCTCTCCAGTTTCAATTCGTGCTGTTAATAATCTAATCCATAAATTTCTTGCAGATATAGTTTGTTGAATAGATCCATCAGCTGGACTTTTTAGTGCCCATTCTTCATCATTTTCAACAGCTCTCATAAATGCATCTGTAACTAAAACACCATGGTGTAGATTAAGAGCTTTTCTATTTGGATCACCACCTGTTGGTCTTCTCATTTCCATAAACTCTTCAATCTCAGGATGGTCAATTGGAAGATAACAAGCTGCGGATCCTCTTCTTAATGAACCTTGGCTTATTGCCATAGTTAGAGAGTCCATAACTTTTATAAAAGGAATAATTCCAGAAGTTTTTCCTACTTTACCAATTTTTTCTCCGATAGATCTTAAATTTCCCCAATAACTACCAATACCACCACCTTTTGCAGCTAACCAAACATTTTCGCTCCAAAGGTCAAGTATACCTCCTAAACTATCAGAAGCCTCATTAAGAAAACATGAAATGGGTAAACCTCTTTTTGTACCACCATTCGATAAAACAGGTGTTGCTGGCATAAACCATAATTTACTTATGTAGTTATAAATTCTTTGAGCATGCAAATTGTCATCAGCATAAGTGCTGGCGACTCTTGCAAATAAATCTTGAAAAGACTCGTTATGACCAAGATATCTATCTTTTAAAGTTGCTTTTCCAAAATCGGTTAAATTTGCATCTCTAGATCGGTCAATTTTAATTATGATACCTCTATCATTTTGAAAAAGTTCAGTTTCATTGTTAAGCGAGAATAGATCTGGCCTATTATCGCCTTCTACTTTTTCAACCTTAGGGTTATATTCAGAGACAGCTTTCTTAATTGCCAGTGATACTATTTTATTCATAAATAATGTATTATATTTGTTATTCTAACGAAAACAACTATATGTTGTGTGCGTTTGGTGTTAATATACTATATAAACAACAAATCAATAGAACATTTATAGAACGTGACAAAAAAAATATCAATAAAAAAATCTAAAAAAATGTAAGTAATTAACAATAATGTCCGAAAATTTAAAAATAAGTCCGTATGGTTTTAGGGAATATGATGCCCGTTGGTTGTATGAGAAAGATATAAATTTGGAGGGAATGACGAATCTTGGAAAAGGATTCGGGTCTCAAATTATAAAACATACAAAAAAAAATAATCCAAGAGTAATAGTTGGACATGATTATAGATCTTACAGCGAAGAGATTAAAAAAGCATTTAAAAAGGGTCTTATTTCAACAGGGTGTTACGTAGAAGATTTAGGATTATCATTATCTCCAATGGTTTACTTTGCTCAATTTAATTTAAACTCAGATGCTGTTGCAATGATAACTGCAAGTCATAACGAAAACGGTTGGACTGGTGTAAAAATGGGCATCAAAAAAGGATTAACTCACGCTCCTGAGGAAATGACAGAGTTGAAAGAAATAACTTTAAATGAAAATTTTATAACTGGTAAGGGCAATTATAAAGAAATAAGTAATTTTCAGCAGATTTATAAAGACGATTTAAAGAAAAATAAAATCACAAAAAAATTAAAGGTTGTCGTTGCGTGTGGAAATGGTACTGCTGGAGTTTTTGCACCTGATGTTTTAAGAGGAATAGGTTGTGATGTTATTGAGCTTGATTGCAAATTAGATTGGACATTTCCTAAGTATAATCCAAATCCTGAGGATTTAAAAATGCTTCATGCAATATCAGCTCATGTTAAAGAAAATAAGGCTGATATAGGTTTTGGTTTTGATGGTGATGGTGACAGACTTGGGGTGATAGATGATAAGGGGAATGAAATATTTTCAGATAAGATTGGTCTTTTGATAGCAAGAAACTTGTCAAATAACCATAAAAATTCAAAATTTATCGTAGATGTAAAATCAACTGGTCTTTATTCAAATGACAAAATACTACAAAATAACCAATGCACAACAATATACTGGAAGACAGGTCATTCACATATTAAAAGAAAAGTTCATAATGAAAAGGCATTAGCTGGTTTTGAGAAAAGCGGACATTTCTTTTTTAATCAACCTTTGGGGTACGGTTATGATGATGGTATAAACTCGGCTATTCAAGTGTGCCAATTATTGAATAATGAAAATAAAAAAATTAGTGAAATAATTAATGAATTACCAAAAACTTTTCAATCACCTACAATGGCCCCATTCTGTAAGGATAATGAAAAATATGATGTAGTAAATCGAATTGTTAAAGAAATTGAAGAAATTAAAAATAACAAAAATATGATTGATGATCAAATAATATCCGAAATTATCACTGTAAATGGAGTAAGATTTTCATTTGATGATGGGTCCTGGGGGCTTATTAGAGCTTCATCAAATAAGCCGTCATTAGTGGTTGTTACTGAAAGTCCAACGTCTGATAACAGAAAAAAAAAAATTTTTGAATTTATCGATAATTTACTTCAAAAAACTGGTAAAATTGGAGAATACGACCAAAAATTATAAATTTTAGTCAATACTATTTATCAACAACAAACAGATTCAATTATTACGAGTTTTATGTTTTTTTGAGAATCAAATAATGATTTATTTAAGGGTGGCAGAGGGAGACTGAAACCACCCTTGCCTAGATTTGAAAATATTCTATTAAAAAATTTGTAGCTACAATTAAGAGAAAAAATCCAAAAATTTTACTGATTTTATTTTTATCTATACTATGAACTGTTTTAGCTCCAATTCTTGCCATAAATGTTGTGATTGGAATGAAGATTAAAAAAGCAGGAATATTTAAAAAACCTATACTTAAAGGTAAATTTGTATTTAGATAGTTGCCACTAATTAAAAATCCGGCAGCACCAAATAATGCAATTAAAAAACCTATTGCTGCAGCACTTCCGATAGCTTTATTTATAGAATATCCAAAAAATTTTAAGATCGGTACATTCATTATAGCTCCACCAATACCCATAGGAGCTGAAATAAATCCAACGATAAAACCCAAAATTATTTTAAGATATAATTTGATATTAACTACAATATCCCTCTCTTTTTCTTTTATTAAAAGTAAATAAAATCCAAGAAAAAAAATCATAATCGAGAAAAATAATATTAATGATTTGGTTTTAAGCGTTGCTGCAAAAATTGTACCAAAAACAACACCTGATATGACATAAATTCCATAACTTTTAACAATATTGAAATCTACTGCTTTAAATTTATGGTGTGTTAAGACTGAAACAGTTGATGTTGGAATAATTATTGCAAATGAAGTTCCAACTGCTAAGTGCATTACATATTGTGGATCAACTCCTAATGTATTGAATATATAATAAAGAAATGGAACAGTAATCAATCCACCTCCTATCCCAAATAGCCCTGCCACAAAACCAACAGGTACAGCAGTTATTGCCATAAGAAAAATTACATAGATATACTCGTTTGCTAAAATTGAAGTAAGCAGACTAACCTACTCTTGTCTCAACATTGTTATATTTAATCTTATCCATGATGTGATCAATTTTTTGAACATCAGCATCACGAACACACATGTTTTCACTTAAATATCTTTTCCAATAACTTGCTCCTGATTGTCCGTGAAATAATCCCAAAGTATGTCTCATAATCTGATTTAATCTCGTGCCCTTTTTTATCTCATCTTTAATATAAGGAATTAAATTTTCTATTACTTCTTGTCTACTTAAAACATTTTGATTGTTAAAAATCTCATTTTCTATCTCTGCCAAAAAATAAGGAGTATGGTAAGCTGCTCTTCCTATCATAATCCCATCTGTTTTTTTTAGATGTGATTTTATTTCATCAATATTTGTTATTCCACCATTTATAATAATTTCTTCATTTGGAAAATCTTTTTTCAAATTATAAACATAACCATATTTTAAAGGTGGAATATTTAAATTTTGTTTTGGAGTAAATTTTCCAAGCATGGCTTTTCTTGCATGAATGATAAAAGTTTTTATACCAGTTGATTTTAAAGTTGAAATAAAGTTGTAAAAATTTTCATAATCATCAACATCGTCATAACCAATTCTTGTTTTAATTGTGATTGGTAATTTAGTTTTTGATTGCATCTTACTCAAGCAATCTGCTACAAGATTTGGTTCTTTCATTAAACACGCTCCAAATTTATTTTTTTCTACTTTTTTACTTGGGCAACCCAGATTTAGGTTTATTTCATCATAACCAAAGTCCTCACCTATCTTTGATGCTTCAGCTAAAAGTTTTGGAGAAGATCCCCCTAATTGTAGCGCAACTGGTTTTTCATTAATATTGAATTCAAGTAACTTTTTTTTATTTCCCCTATTTATTGCCTCATCAACAATCATCTCAGTATACAAAAGTACATTCTTAGAAATTAATCTTAAAAAATACCTCTCATGACGATCTGTACAGTCC
>CACOHP010000008.1 GCA_902627045.1 uncultured Pelagibacteraceae bacterium | reverse complement strand
TAAGTGATATTAAAAATATAAGTGAAAAAATAATTGGATTATATCCAACAGTAGGGGAAAATTTAGATTATTTAAATTCTAATAATATTAAACTTAATTTTTTATACAGAAAAATTGATCAATATTCTTGGCAATATTGTAATAAAGGGTTTTTTAATTTTAAGAATTATATTCCCAAAATAATTTCATCTTTAAATTAGACTAACTATTCAAAACCACCTCAACATTCCAATAATTCCAGCTGTCGCGTAAAAGAATTGTAAAAATAATATTCCTTTATGACCACCCCTGTAAGCCCAAATTCCAATTAAGATCGCTGATATAAGTAATAAACAAAATCCAAAAAATTCTATACCAACATTTAAAGCCACAAATAATGAATACAATATTGCGGTAATAACACCTGCCCATTCAAAAATTTTATTGTTCATATCTAACTTATCTTGCAAGTTTTATAAAAATATCTCCCATACCGGTTTGTAAATTTTCTAATGGCGTATTATTTCTTAACTGACAGTAGCTACCAGTGATTTGATGATTATTGATAATATCAATTTCATCTTTTTTACAACTTCTGCCGTTGTGAAATAAACCTATTACTATTCGATTATCAAGCTCTTGTACTTGAGTTTTATTAATTTTTTTGCCCTCACAAAAATAATCTTTATTTACTCTATTAGGAAAATCTTTTTTATTGCACGGATTTTTGATTGTTAAAACGTAAAATTCTTTTATTCCATCTTTAAATTTGTGTTTCATTTTTTGGACACTTGAATATTTCATTACATCACATGAACAAGGAACACAGCATCTATAATAATTTCCACACATTTTTTTTTCTGTTCCTTCTTGATTCAGATAAATAAACTCAGGTGTATCATTGGGATCTATTAATGACCCAGATACCGCACAATATAATTTGTTGTATTCAATAAAATCTTCATATGTAATGTCTTTATCAATTATATATTTAAAAAATTTTGGACCTGCAGCATTTCTATTACTATCAGGAAATATTTTAGACCAATTAGTTACTAAATCTTTATAGTAATTTTTTTCTCCTGAATTAGAAATATTAATGAAAGATAAAGTAAAAATACAAATAAAAATTAATTTAATCATATTTTTCAAGGGTTTCATTAGATAAAATTTATGATTTTAATTCCATATTAAACATTTGTCGCACTTATTAGGCTTTTTAAATTATAAATTTATAGTTATTAAAGTCCAATGAAAAAATTTTACGCAATACTAGTCATTCTAATAACAACAATTTTCCCATCAATAGCATTTGCAAATGTAATTGATAAATTAATTGAAACTGGAAAATTTATGAAGTTAAATGAAACTCTTACCAAATCAGGTTTAAGTGAAAACTTAAAAGGTGAGGGGCCTTTTACTGTATTTGCACCTTTAGATGATGCATTTGCTGCAATAAGCGCTCAAACGTATTATGGGTTGTTAAGAGAAGAGAATAAAGACAAACTTGTAAATATTTTAGGACGACACGTTTTTTCAAAGAAACTATCTTCTTCAGAAATAAATAATGAGATTAAACTTAAAGCACTTAATGGTGAGGAAGTAACAATCAAAAAAGTTAATGGTATAGTTTATATAAATGAGGCTGAAGTTGTAACAGCAGATGTTGAAGTATCAAATGGTATTATTCATTTTATAAATAGAGTCCTTCAACCCCTAAATTAATCATTTTTGTTTCAAAGTAATTGTTTGATTTAACTCATTAATTGAAACTGTTTTAATTTTTCCATTAGTCCATTTAATTTGAATTTTTATATCTTTCTCATTTTTTCTAATCCCATAATGAGCTACTGGCTCCATTTGACAAAGATAACCAGATCCAGAGTCAATTGTTTTAGAGTGTTTTCGCAAATTCGAAATTAATGTTACTGTTGCTCCTCTTGCAGGTGCACCATGTTTATTTAAAGGTTTTATTCTTATATATTTATTATTAGGATTTACTTTTGCTTTATACAAGGATAATGGCTGGTCTACACTTTCTCCATGGGAAACTAACAATTCCAATATTCCATCATTATCTATATCAGCTACTGCTGCTCCTGTTCCATATCCATCTGGTTCTAGACCAACATCTATTGGTATTTGTTGAAGTAAGCCATTATCTAAAATTTTAAAAAGCTTATTAGGTTCACCAATATTGTTCAAAAAAACTTCATCATAACCATCATTATCTAAGTCAGCTGAAATAATCGTTCTTATCCTTGATGGCTCATCAAAAGGTGGTTTTGCAATATCCTCAAAAATATTATCTTTTAAAACATAAGCTCTATGAAACCCTCCCCAATTCCCATTTAAGATATCAAGTCTTCCTCGATAATAAATGTCTGATAAAGCAGTGCCCCTCCCATTTTGGCGTATATCTTGCACTCTATATTCGTAAGCAACATCTAAAAATTTTCCTTTATTATTTTTATACAAAAAATTTGCCCCTCTTTCGTTAGCAGCAAAAATATCTATCTTGTCAGAAATAATATGCCCAGCTACAACTGCACGGCCACCAGTAACTTTAGCTAAATTTAATTCGACAGATTTATCAACTATAATTTTTTTATCGTACTCATAATACCTGGTTGGTCCACCATAATTAGCCACGTAAACACCATATTTTCCATCTCCTTTTCTATCTACACAAGCGACTGATCTTCCAGCAGTTAAATTCAAATCTTTTTGATTCTTTTTAATTTCAAATAGATCTATGAAATTACCACCATCAAGATCTATTAATCTATCTGAATATTTTTTTGTTCCACTATAAGTATCAGTGTTGAGAAAATATATTTCCTCATATCCATCTTTATCCATATCGCATGCAGCGACACCAATTGTTCTTCTAAATTCATCAGAAAATTTTTTTTGATTTACAATATTAATCAGTTTTCCATTCTCATATGATAAAGCTAAATTCAGATAACCAAATCCAGTAACTATAAAATCAAAATTTCCATCTTGATTTACATCGGTAACAGAAACTCCATAACTAAGTCTTTTAGGATTCTCAACAATTTGGCTTGTTATATCTTCAAAAAAATCTGCATTCAGATTATTTGGGATTAATAATAATAATAAAACTACTAATTTTAAATAATCTTTTATTTTAATTTTCATTTTTTTTACTTTTATACTTTTTCATCCAATCAACAAATATTTTTATAGCATCCTCCATATCCTCAGTTTTGTTTGGATGGTTCTTAGCTCTACCCAGCATGGTTGCGATTACATTTACCTGATACTTAATTGATCGATTTTTAATAGCTTTAATGGTGTAAAGAGCTTTTTCCTTGTTTTTAAATCCTAAACCATGAGTAGTAGTTTTTGGATTATAATCTGAATACAGCGATAAATTTATAGGTTTAGATCTTTTACTTAAAGGCATTTTGTCTATAACTTTAAAAATTGTTTTATGATTAAGATTATTCATCTTCTTTTTAGATTTGCCATCAAAACCAATTAAATTTATTGATGATTTTTCCTTTATATTAATTTTGCAAATTAATTTTACATATCTTTTATGAAAATCTTTTATTTTAGCTTGATATATTTTTTTTGCCTCCAGATAAATTTTATCCTTATAACTTGGTGTAGAAACAAGTAAAATTCTACTTTTCCATTTGTATTTTTCTAAGCTCATATTTTTTTGCTAGAACATCTTTTTGAACAATACTTAACTCTTTCCCAATTTAACTTCCATTTTCTCCGCCAATTGAAGGGTCTTTTACAAACAATGCATATTTTAGATGGAAGATTTTCTTTTTTCACTAAAGTGTGTTTTGTTTGATAAATTTTTCTGCAGCAGGAAGAATTAATTTTTTTCTATCACTTTTCATTTTGTCGAAAATTCTAACCATCATGGATAACCTTGGATTTTTCAAAAAAAATTTTCTATTTCTATCAATAAATCTCCAATACAACCCATCCATTATGTTACACCAATCACCTTTTTTAAAATCCATCATTTTCATAAAATAACTTGATCCACATATATATGGTTTTGTAGCAAATATTCCTCCATCGCTAAATAATCCCATACCATAAACATTAGGTACCATTACCCAATCTGAGGAATCTACAAACATTTCCATAAACCATTTATAAACAATGGTAGGTTTTATTTCACAAAGATTCATGATGTTGGATAAAATCATTAATCTTTCAATGTGATGAGACCATCCATGATTTAAAGCATTTTTAATTGCGTAATCCAGTGGAGGTAAACCAGTTGTTCCTTCATACCATGACTTTTTCATTTTACGATTTTGTTTAAAAAAATTTCCAGTTTCCATTTCATTTGAATAACTTTGATAAATTCCTCTCATAAATTCTCTCCATCCTATAACCTGACGCACATAACCTTCTAAAGAATTTAATTTGATTTTTTTACTCTTATGGAAATCTAAAACTTTTTTGATAATAAACTCAGGTGTGATGAAACCTAGGTTAATATAAGGACTTAAAGCACTGTGAAATAAAATATTATCTTTTTGATCAACTGCGTCCTCATAATCACCAAATAAATTAGATTTTTCTTTGATAAAAAAATTTAACAATTTGACCACGTCATTATAATCTGTAGCAAACCAAAAGTTTTTGGTTGTTCCTGGATGATCTTTGAATAATTTTTCAATAATAGGTTTTAATTTTTTAGTGTGGTTAGTCTCATTTATTTTTGGAAATTTTGGAATAGAGATATTTTTTGGTAACTTATTTCTATTATCTTCATCAAAACTCCATTTACCTCCTATAGGATTTCCATCAGAGCCCATTAATATGCCAGATTTTTTTCTAACTTCTTTATAAAAAGTTGCCATGAAAGGTTTTTTCGATTTTGATAAATATTGTTTAAATTCATCTCTCGAATTTAAAAACATAGGAGTTTGCACAATATTCCATTTAATTTTCTCTTTTTTAATAAATTGATCAATTTTTTTCTCAAAAAATTTATCCTCAATTTCAAAACTTGAAATCTCTTTTATTTTCTTAAAATTAATTAATTTTTTTAATTTTTTTGTATAGTCATCTTTAAAATCTTTATCTTCAATTTTAAAATATTCTAATTTAAACTTATCCTTTTTAAGAGTTTCCGCATGTGAACGCATTGACGATAAGAAGAGAAGGATTTTATTTTTATGATGTTTTTCATAAGTGCATAATTGGTAATCTTCTGCCATAAAAAAAAGGTGGTCTTTTTTGAAGCGGTCCAAGTATTTTGGTGGAAATAATTGATTGCCAAGTATAAAAAATAACTTCATATTTAAATATAACTAATAAAAATTTTTATGTCAGAAAAATATCTTATTTTTGGTGCGACAGGATCAATCGGTTCTAGTTTGGCTGAACAATTAGTAAATTCAGGGTATTCAGTTCATTTAGTCGGTAGAAATGAAAATGAAACTAAAAATATTTCTGAAAAATTAGGTTGTGCATTTACAATAGCTGATGTTTTGCAAGATGGATTTGTTGATAAGGTTAAAAATGATATTTCTGACGTGAAAGGCATTGCATATTGTGTAGGGTCAATTGATCTGAAACCTTTAAGAATGGTCAATGAGCAAGATTTTAACAAGTGTATGAAATTAAATTTATACTCGGCAGTCGAGATTATAAAGGGATACCAGGATAGTTTGAAAAAAAATAAAGGTTCGGTGGTTTTATTTTCTACAGTTGCTGCTCAAAGAGGTTTTACAAATCATGCAATAATTGCCTCTACAAAAGCTGCCGTTGAGGGCTTGACAGTTTCTTTGGCTGCAGAATTTGCTCCAAACATACGAGTAAACTGTGTTGCACCAAGTTTAACCAATTCTAAAATCGCTGAACCAATGTTAAAGAACAAGGCTTTAGCAGATGGAATTGCAAAAGCTCATCCGTTAAAGAGATTGGGTGAGGGAAAAGACTCTGCCTCTTTAGCAAAATTTCTTATTACAGATGATAGCTCTTGGGTGACAGGTCAAATTATAGCTGTTGATGGTGGAAGATCAAAGCTGTCGTAAAGTGAAAAAGTTTATTTTCTCAGCATCTTTATTCTTATTCTTAACAAACCTCTCATTTGCAAAAAATTTTAATTTAGAAAAAATTGTAGATTTAAATGGTCCTTGGGGTTCATCATTTATTAATAATGAAGAGCTTATTATAACTGAAAAAAGTGGAAAGATAAAAATTATAAATATTGTTTCAAAACAAATTTCTGAGATAAATCACAATCTTAATTTTTTAGAACATGGCCAAGGTGGAATACTAGATATTCTTTTTAACGATGATTTTATTTATGTATCTTACACAGAAAATAGAGGTAATGGCAAAACCAGCACCTCAATTGCAAAAACAAAATTTTCCAAAAAAGAATTAAAATTTGAAAATATTTTCCAAGCAAATCCTCCTATTAATTCTGGTTATCATTTTGGATCAAGATTAGCGATTAAAGATGACCACCTTTTTGCATCTGCTGGTGAAAGAGGTGAAGGTATGATTGCGCAAGATCCAACAAAACATCCAGGTAGCATTATAAGGATAAATCTAGACGGAAGTATTCCAAAGGACAATCCTAGATTTAAAGGGAAATCTAACTGGCTTCCAGAAATATATCAAATCGGTATTAGAAATCCTCAAGGCTTAGTTTTATCTCCATTTGACAGAAAAATTTACATGAGTAATCACGGAGCAAGGGGTGGAGACTGGTTTGGTGAGGTGAAGGAGGGAGAAAATTATGGCTGGAAAATTTTAGGATGGGGGGGAACAAATTATTCCGGTATTCCTATAGGACCTAAATGGAAACCAGGCTTTACAAAAGCAATTCATTATTGGGTGCCCTCAATTGCTACAAGTGCTATCACAATTTACAAAGGTAAAGAATTTAGCGAATGGAATGGTCATGCTCTTATTACATCTCTAAAAGATCAATCTCTTAGAAAACTTATATTTAAAGATTTATCAAATGTAAAAGAGGATATTATCTTTCAAAAAAAAATCGGAAGATTAAGAGATATACAAGTACATCCAGAAAACGGTAAAATTTATTTTTTAGCAGGAGATAGTTTGTGGTTAATGGAAAAAAATTAATTAATTTTTTATGTATTTTAATTGGAATAATATTTTATAATTGTTTAAGTATCGCAATGGAAAAACCCTATCATCATTTGCCAGATGGAACTTTTAGAAATCCCGAGGGCTCACCTAAAAGAGATGCCAACATAAAATGGTCATATAAAATTTTTAATCAAGAAAAAAAGAAACTTGATATGACAGTGCCAAAAAGTCATGTAATTGAAAAAGAAAAAGTAATTTTAGATCTTAAAAAATATCAAGATGACGACTATATCGCTTGGATTGGTCATGCAACTTTTTTAATCAAACTTGGTGAAACTACAATAATTACTGACCCAGTTTTCTCTAAAAACGCTGGCCCACTTATATTTGGCCCAAAAAGATATACAGAACCAGCGCTTACTCTAAATGAAATACCAAAAATAGATTTATTTTTGTTAACTCATAACCACTACGACCACCAAGATGCATACACGATTAGAAAGTTTCCATATAAAGATGCAAAGGTATTACTGCCTCTTAAACTTGGGAAATACTTCAGAAGATATAAAGATGTTAATGAAATGGATTGGTATGACGAAATAAAAGTAAATGAAAAATTGAAAATTACATTTTTACCCGCAGTTCATTGGTCAAAACGTAGTCTAACTGATACCAATAAAACTTTATGGGGAAATTTTTTAATTGAATATGATGGAAAGAAAATTTTATTTGCCTGTGATACAGGAATTGGAGACATATATAAATCTATTGGTCAAAAATATGGTCCAATTGATTTAACATTTATAAATATTGGTGCTTACAATTTTTATCCGATTATGCCTTATAAAGATAAATCTATTTATCATACAAACCCAGAGGAGGCTTTAGAAATTGCTCAAAATCTTAAAAGCAAGAAAGTGATTGGCATGCATTGGGGAACTTTCGTTCTATCTTTAGAACCTATAATGGAGCCACCAAAAAGATTTAAAGCTAGTGCCAACAAGTATGGTTTTAAAGAAGAGGATGTTTTGATTTATAAAATTGGTGAGTTTGACTCACTTAAAAAATTACTTAGTTACAATTAGTTGTCTAAAATTTTTCTTTTTGCTTTCTCAAATTCTTCCTGGGTTAAAACTCCATCTTTTAAAAGTTTATTTAATTTTTCAAGCTCATGACTTAAACTATCTTCATCAACCAAAGGAGGATCAATTTTTTCACTATCAGAATTTTCATTTATTTTATTTGCACTTTTGGCACTAAATCCATTCATTATTGCAGTTGCGCCAAGATATAAAACAAATCCAAAAATTGGTATTACCAAACCAAGAAAGATAATTTTTTCCATTAATTAGTCCTCATCTTCCTCTCTCCAATTTTTTTCGTACATAAGCCATGCTGCTAATATTACTGAAAAAGTTCCAACAATCATACCATAATCAAATCCAGTTTGTTGATCGTATAAATACCAACCAAGTTGAGTTGCTCCAATCGGTGGTATGGTAAGTATAGCCATAATAATCAAAATTCTATATGGGTATTTTGGCTTTCTCATAGCTTAGTTTACCAAAAATTTTTTAATGATTTAAATATTAAATTTGCGATCTTTTGAAACAGTCAATCGTATTTTTAAGCAAACAAGCGATTGTCATTGGACCAACACCCCCAGGAACTGGCGTAAGGGCTTTTGCATTTTTTGAAACTTCATCAAATGCAACATCACCAACAATTCCCTTTTCAGTTTTATTAATACCTACATCAATCACAACTGCATCTTTTTTAACCCAATCTCCTTTTACTAACTCAGGAATACCAACGGCAGCAACAACAATATCTGCATCTAAACATTCAGCTTTTAAATCTTTTGTTTTTGAATGAGTTATTGTTACAGTGCAATTTTCTTTCAAAAGAAGTTGTGTCATGGGTTTACCATTTAAATTCGATCTACCTATTACAACAGCTTTTTTACCATTTAAATTCGGTTCAAATTTTTTAATTAATAAGTAGCATCCGAGAGGAGTACAAGGTACTGAACTTTCATAACCAGAAGAAAGATTGCCGACATTTATAGGATGAAATCCATCAACATCTTTTGTGTGATCAATCGCTTCAATAACTTTCTTTTTATCTATATGTTTTGGCAAAGGCAATTGTACTAATATACCAGAAACACTTTTATCATTATTTAATTCATTTATTTTTTCTAAAATTACTTTTTCTTCAACGCTATCGGGATACTTTATTACTTCAGACTTTAGTCCAACCTCATTAGCTGATTTTTCTTTATTTCTTACATAAATTTGACTTGGAGTTAAATCTCCAATCAAGATTACAGACAGACCAGGAACTTTATTATATTTTGATTTAAGTTCAGAGACTTCTTTTTTGAGTTCTTCTCTTAATAATGCAGCTTCTTTTTTTCCATCAATTAAAATCATAATTTATTTAAAATATCATTGGTGCAATGTATAGCTTCATACACATTTCTATAAACCAAATCAATAGAAGTAAAATTATAGGTGAAATATCCAAAGCACCTAAATTTGGTAAAAAACGTCTTATCTTATTTAAAATTGGATCAGTTAATCGATAAGTAAAGTCTAAAACTAGATAAACAAATCTATTTTGAGTATTTAGAATATTAAAAGCAACTAGCCAACTAACTATTACATTTGCAATTACAACATATGAATAGAGTTTTAGGATCTGTAAAACTAAATAAAAAATAGCTATCATTTCTTTTCAACATAAATCGACTGACTTGGAAATGCGAAAGAAGCTTTGTTGCTTTCAACAATTTGTTTAATTTCTATTGCTAAACGCTCTTTTACAGACAACCAATCATTCCAGCTGCTCGTTTTTGTAAAACAACGAACATACATATCTATCGAACTATCTGAAAATTTATCAACTCTGACTGCAACACCAATGCTTTGCTTAAAGTCATCACTTTTATTAATATGGTTTTCTATTTGATCTCTTATGGTTTTTAATTGGTCAACTGTCGTGTCATATTGAAGAGTTATAATCCAACTTATCAACCAGTTTGAAGTTTCACTTACATTAATAACCGCATTTTCTGCAAACTGAAAATTAGGAATTATTGCTAAGGATTTATCAAATTTTCTAATAGTCGTAGATCTAAAACCAATTTTTTCAACTATACCCTCTATTATTCCGTCAACTAAAATCCAATCACCTATTTTAAATCTTTTTTCAACAAGAACTAAAATACCTGATATTAGATTTTTAAATAAATCTTGTGCACCTAAAGCCACGGCCACACCAAATAAACCTAAACCGGCGATAATGGGACCGATTTTGATACCCCATAATTCTAAAACAGCAGCTAAACCTAAAATAAAAATTAAAATTTTTAATGATTTAATTATCCATCCAATTAACTCCCTAGTTAAAAGTTTATCAAGACCACTTAGAACATACGAAATGGGCTCAATAATTTGATGCATTACCCAAAAAATTAATATCGTTATTAAAGTTCTGTTTATTGTATCAACAATGTCTCTGCTTTCAGCAGAAAAAGTCATATAGTAGCTTGCAATAAAAAATCCTAAAACTATTGGTAAAAATCTTGCTGGTCCTTCAAGGGCGTTCACAAAAGTATCATCTAGTTTATTAGTAGTTCTTTTTGAAATTATTTCTAATTTTTTTAATATTAATTTACTTAAAATGCCCCTAAAGATTAAGAAAACTAAAAAAATTCCTAACCCAATTAATATTTGAAAAATATCAACACCTAAAATCCCTTTATTCCAAACTGATAAAAAAATTTCTGAAAAATTATTTATTAAATCCATAATTAAATTTTATATAACAAAAACTCCTCTTCTCCAGGATTAAAAAGAAATATTTTTTTCCATTTAATTTCATTCAATATAGACGAGGTTTTCTCACCAATACACATCAAATTTGTATTCATCCATAAAGTCTCCATTTGATATATTTTTATAAAATTAAGAAAACTTGAAGCACTATTTTGTGAATAAACATAAACTATGTCAGGTATATTTTCTCTCAATTTAATAATAAAAATTTCATCAAATTTTTGGTTATATTTTGCTCTATAATTAATAATTCTTTTTACAACAAAACCCTCTAAAGTTAGCTGGTGATCTAAATCAACAGACACCGTTTCACCACTGACATAAATAAGTTTTTTATTTTTAGTATCGTATGTTCTTAAAATTAATTCTTTTAAATTTGAAACATTTCCCTCTGCAGCAACTGTATTTTGAAAACCTAAATCACGAGCTTTTTTTTCTGTTACATTTCCCACGCAAAAACACTTAATTTTTTTATCTACATTTTTTAAATCTAAATACTTAACGGCATTTGCACTGGTGAAAATTATTCCCCCAAATTCAGAAAAATTAATTTTATCGTAATTAATTTTTTCAATATTAAGTAAGGGAAGATGAGATATCTTATGGCCTAACGATTGAAACCTCAAAGCTAATCCTGAGCAATCTTCTAATGGTCTAGTTAACAAAATATGCATATCATTTCTTATAAGAATTATTAGATTTTTTTTTTAGTGTCTCACCAATCTCTTTACCAATTTCCCTAAACTTTGATTTTTCAACAATTTTTTTTTCATAGTATCTTTCCGATCCGTCTAAAGAAAAAAGCTCAGCTTCTACCGTTAGCTGATCGTCTTCTATTTTAGAATGAACACCAACTGCAGTTTCACAATCACCCTCTAAAACTTTTAAAACATTTCTCTCAGCATGTGCTCTTCTGTAAGTTTGATCATGATTAATTTTTTTTAAGATTGAGATAATTTCATCATCATTTTCTCTACACTGAATAGCAATAATGCCCTGTCCTGCGCTAGGTATAATTTCTTCAGTTTCAAAAGTTTCTGTAATATATCCGTCAAGTTTTAAAAATTTTAATCCAGCACTTGATAAAAGTATTCCGTCATAAAGACCATCTTTTAACTTTTTGATTCTGGTATCTACGTTTCCTCTTATAAGTTTACAATTAAGATCAGGCCTTTTTTTTTTTATTTGAAACTCTCTACGATAAGAAGAGGTTCCGATTATAGAGTTAACATCTAAGTCTTTAATTTTTTTTTTATTAAATGTTATCAGAATTTCCCGTGGATCAGATCTTTCAAGGAAAGTATCAGTTATAAGTCCTTTCGTTTCATGTACGGGCATATCTTTAAGAGCGTGAACAGCAATATCAATTTCTTTTTTAAGAAGTTGTTTTTCAATTTCACTTGAAAATAGACCTTTGCCACCAACATCTGATAATCTTGTGTCTTTAATCTGATCACCTTTTGTTGATATTGGCTTTATATGAAGCTCTTCCTCTTTAAAACTAGCACTTTGAATAATCTTATCTTTTACTTTTTGCGCGTAAAGTATAGCCAGCTTGCTTCCTCTTGAACCAATTGTTATTTTTTTTTTCATAAAAATATATTTCTTACTTGTATTGAGATTGTACAATTATTAAAACTTATTTGAATGAGCAAAAAACCCTTAATTCTTGGAATAGAATCGAGTTGCGATGAAACAGCAGCATCTTTAGTTACAGAAAATGAGCAAGGAATACCAATTGTTTTATCTAACATTGTTTCCAGTCAAGAAGATGTTCATAAAGAATTTGGAGGAGTTGTTCCTGAATTAGCAGCAAGATCACATATCGAAAAAATAGATTGGATTGTCAAAAAAGCTATAGATAAAAGTGGAAAAAAAATTAATGAAATTGACGCTATAGCCTCTACGGCTGGGCCTGGTTTAATTGTATGTCTATCAGTCGGGTTAAGCTTTGGAAAAACTTTTGCACTTACAACAAACAAACCATTTATTGCTGTTAATCATCTCGAAGGACACGCCTTAAGCCCAAAATTAAATTCTAAACTAGAATACCCATATTTACTTTTACTGATTTCAGGAGGACACTCTCAATTTTTAAGTGTTAAAGCTCTAAGCGAATATAAACGATTAGGCACAACAATTGATGATGCTTTAGGAGAAGCATTTGATAAAACTGCTAAACTTTTAGGAATAGACTTTCCAGGTGGACGTGAAATCGAGGTTTTAGCTGAAAAAGGAAATCCAGAAAAATACAAATTGCCAAAACCAATTATAAATAAAGGTGGATGTAATTTATCCTTTGCTGGATTAAAAACTGCTGTGCTTAAAATATCTAAAACAATAAAAAATGACCAAGATAAATTTGATCTTGCAGCTTCTTTCCAAAAAACAATTGAAGAAATTTTGTATAAGAAAACAATTATTGCCTTTAATGAGTTTGAAAAAATGAACAACCCAAAAGAAAAAAAATTTGTGGTTGCTGGTGGTGTAGCTGCAAATAAAAAAATAAGAACGATGTTAATGAAATTATGTGAAGAAGAAAATTACCAAAGTATTTTTCCCCCAATAGAATTCTGTGGTGATAACGCGGCAATGATTGCAATGGTTGGTTTAGAAAAATTCAAACTAAAATTATTTAGTGATTTAGACCATCCCGCAAAACCTAGATGGCCATTGGATGAAGATGCGGCATTTCTTAAAGGAGCTGGTGTACAATTGTAATGAGTTATTGGTTGCTTAAATCTGAACCAGATGTTTGGTCGATTGATCAACAAAAAAAAGCTGGAAAAAAAGGAGCCCCTTGGGATGGTGTAAGAAATTATCAAGCCTCAAAAAATTTAAAAAATATGAAAAAAGGAGATAAATGTTTTTTTTACCATTCAAATATTGGAAAAGAAATTGTTGGGATTGTTGAGGTTATTAAAGAAGCTTATTTGGATAAAACTGACAAAACTGGTCGTTTTGTAGCCGTAACAGTTAAATTCATAAAAAAACTTAAAACACCAGTTTCATTAGAAACTATTAAAAAAAACAAGGAATTAAGCCATTTACCATTAATTAGACAAAGTAGACTTTCGGTTATGCCAATTGACTCTAAAAGCTGGAAAATCTTGAATAAGATGAGTAAAATTTAACTATAAAATTTAACTTATGCCTAAAAAAAAAAAATCTAAAAATAGAAAAAAAATTAAAAAAAGAACTAAAAGAAAAGTCAAAAAAAAAGGTCTTAAAAATAAGAAAGTAATTAAAAGAAAAACTTTATCTAATAAAAAAAATCAAAATAAAAAAGAAGGCTCATCAGTCTCTGAATTAATAATAAAAACTAAACCTGAATGGATTAAGAGTGGACTAGCGAATAAAGCCCAATATTTAAAGAAGTACAATGAGTCAATTAAAAATAATAATGCTTTCTGGAAAAAAGAAGGAAAAAGAATTACTTGGATAAAACCTTATAAAAAAATCAAAGACGTTAAATATAGCAAGAACGATGTAAAAATTAGATGGTTTGAAGACGGTACTCTCAATGCATCAGCAAACTGTATTGATAGACATTTAAAAGATAAGAAAGATAAGACAGCTATAATTTGGGTTGGAGATGATCCTAAAGATAATCAAAAAATTACTTATAAACAATTACATCAAAAGGTATCGAAGGCTGCTAATGGATTGAAAAAACTTGGAATTAAAAAAGGTGACCGAGTTACAATTTATTTAACTATGATACCAGAGTTAGCAATTTTAATGCTAGCTTGTGCAAGAATTGGTGCTGTACACTCAATTATATTTGGAGGATTTTCAGCTGAGTCGATTTCGGGAAGAGTAAATGACTGCGAGTCAGAGTATATAATTACAGCTGATGAAGGTGTTAGAGGTGGAAAAAAAATACCATTGAAAGCTACAACGGATGAAGCATTAACAAATTGTCCAAATGTCAAAAAATGTATTGTTGTAAAAAGGACAGGTAATTACGTATTTTGGAACGAAGATAGAGATGTTTGGTATCATGATTTAATTAAGGATGTTCCAGCCCATTGTGAGCCCGAAGAAATGAATGCAGAAGATCCGCTATTTATACTCTATACCTCGGGATCTACTGGTAAACCAAAAGGTGTTTTACATACAACTGGTGGATACATGGTTTATGCATCTATGACACATCAATATATATTTAATTACAAGCCAAAAGATATTTATTGGTGTACTGCAGATATTGGGTGGGTGACAGGACATAGCTATATTATTTATGGACCACTTTCTAATGGTGCAACAACTATAATGTTTGAGGGTATACCTAATTACCCTGATAGCTCTCGATGGTGGCAAATAGTAGACAAGTATAAAGTAAATACATTTTACACAGCACCAACTGCTATCAGAGCTTTAATGAGAGAGGGCAGCGACCCAGTAAATAAAACATCCAGAAAATCCCTAAAATTATTAGGAACTGTTGGAGAACCAATAAATCCTGAAGCTTGGATGTGGTACTACAAAACTGTTGGAAATTCAAAATGCCCGATAGTTGATACTTGGTGGCAAACAGAAACAGGAGGAATACTTATTGCCCCTCAAACAGGAGCTATTCCACTCAAACCTGGTTCCGCTACTAAACCTTTCTATGGAATAAAACCATGCTTAGTGGACAAAGACGGAAAAGAAATAAAAGGAGCAGGTGAAGGTAGGCTTTGCATATCCCAGTCTTGGCCAGGACAGATGAGAACAGTTTATGGCGACCATCAGAGATTTATTGATACTTACTTCTCTCAGTTTGATGGAAAATATTTCACAGGCGATGGATGTCGAAGAGATAAAGATGGTTATTATTGGATAACAGGAAGAGTAGATGATGTCATCATAGTGTCAGGCCATAATCTTGGAACAGCAGAAATTGAAAGTGCTTTTGTTGCACATCCAAAAGTTGCTGAAGCAGCTGTTGTTGGTTATCCTCATGACATAAAGGGAAATGGACTTTATTGTTATGTTACTCTTAATGCAGGAGAAATGGAAACGGGTGATCTTGAAAGAGAATTAAAATTATGGGTAAGAAAACAAATTGGTCCACTAGCTACACCTGACCTAATACAATTTACTCCAGGTTTACCGAAAACTAGATCAGGTAAAATTATGAGAAGAATTTTAAGAAAAATTGCAGCAAATGAACACAGTCAATTAGGTGACACTACCACTTTAGCTGACCCAAAAGTTGTTGATAGTTTGGTTGAGAACAGAAAAAATAATTAAAAATTTATTCTTTCTTGAAATTCTTTTTTAACGGTGTCCCATTTTAAGATAACTGAATTTAAAACAATTTTTCTATCTAAAGTTTTTAATTCTTCCGCAATAGGTGCCCATTTATATAAAGATAAGGCGCTCGGGTTAAATGGAAGATCATTGTAATAGTTATCCCAATTTACCTTATGCAACCTTTCGCTAAAATTATTTTTTGCATCTTCTATAATATTAAGTGGCATTTTATTGGAAATTTCATCATCTAAAATTTTTAAAAAAATTTCCTTTGATTTTTTAAAATCATTGTAATTAAAATTATTCTTAAGGTAAGAAAAAGTATATAAAGTAAGATCTTGCAGAGCTACTGAATAAATATTCCATTTTGCTAAGTTAACTGATGACATAAATTTATCATTTTCAAAGTGAAGAACATAGCGTGTTCCCATTCTAGTTTTTAAATACCCATAAAGAGTAACCTGGGTTACCCAGGCTGACTTAGATTGAATAAATTCCTCGAGATCATCAAGATTTTTAATTTTTTTTTTGGGGATGAAAGCTTTAAAAAGAGCAAACAGGTAAATTTTAAAATCTCTCCATGTAAGATCTTTCCAAGTAAGTTTATATTTACCCATAAAAGTTGATATTTTTATTATGTATATCCCAAAAATAGGCGGATTTTGAACAATTTTAACACTTTAAATCTCTTTGATAATGGTTATGGTTTTGAGCAGTTATAACTAAAAAGAGAGAGGTATAAATGTCAAAACAAGAACAACACTGGGAAAAATCCAAGGGTTTGCTGATGATGACGTTAGCAATTTGGTTTGTATTCTCAATTGGCATCTTCCTTTTCGGAGCAGAAATGAACGAAGTCACAGGACCATTTGGTTATCCACTGACTTATTGGTTCACCTGTCAAGGATCTCTTGGAATATTTGTAATACTTATTTTTTGGTTTGCAAATAGACAAGAAAAAATTGATGAAGAGTTCGGCTTCAGCGAAAAAGGAGAAGACTAATGATTAAAGGTAATTTTATAGACAATCTGCCTAAGGTTTATGGAATCTATACAGGAGGTTTCCTAGCTTTCATAATCATTATGTCGATTGCCGAGCAGATGGGCGTGACTGCAAAAACAATTGGAATTTGTTTCGTTGCTTTTACAGTAGCCATCTATGCTATAATTGGTTATCTATCACGTACAGCTCAAGCTGATGCGTATTACGTAGCTGGAAGACAAGTACCAACTGTATTCAACGGAATGGCAACTGCAGCAGACTGGATGTCTGGTGCATCATTTGTTGCAATGGCAGGAGGTATTTACTTTAAAGGTTACGGATATATGGCACTGCTTGTAGGTTGGACTGGTGGATATGTATTAGTTGCATCTTTATTAGCACCATACTTAAGAAAATTTGGCTGTTACACAGTTCCAGATTTTATCGGTACTAGATATGGTGGTAATTTAAGTAGATTTATGGCGGTGGTCGTTTTAACGGTTGCTTCATTTACTTATGTGACTGCACAAATTAACGCTACAGGTACAATTGCATCTGTTGCACTTGATATTCCGTTCCAATACGCTGTTTATGTTGGATTAGTAAGTATCTTACTATGTTCAATGTTAGGTGGTATGAGAGGAGTAACTTGGACACAGGTTGCACAATATATTGTACTTATCATAGCTTACTTATTACCAGTATTCTGGATCAGTAACAAAATGGGTGCAGGTTTCTTCCCACACTTTATGTTAGCTGATGAGGTATCTAGAATTGCTGAATTAGAAGCTCAGTTTGGATTTGTAAAAAACTCTGCTGAAAATCTAAAAGAAGTGCCAAAAGGTTTGGCTGGTATAACTAAAGCTCACTCAGCGGTGAATGCAACGCCATGGGCGTTTATTTCATTAGCACTAGCAATGATGATGGGAACAGCTTCATTGCCTCACGTGATGATGAGATATTTCACTACTCCAAGTGTAAAAGCAGCTAGAAAATCAGTAGGTTGGTCTCTATTTTTTATCTTCCTACTATATTCTTCTGCTCCAATGTTAGCGACACTTTCTAAACTGTCATTGATTGACCCTTCATTACCAACAGGTATTATTGGTAAATCAATTTCAGAAGTTCAAGCGATAGATTGGTATCAAAACTGGAACCAAGCAAACTTGATGTTTGTTAGCGACTTTAACGGAAATGGAACACTCGAATTAAATGAGTTTTTCATGGGTGGTAAAGCCGTTGTGTTAGCAACTCCAGAAATAGCTGGATTACCATATGTAATCTCAGGTCTGGTTGCTGCTGGGGGTATGGCTGCTGCCATGTCTACTGCTGATGGTTTGATTCTAGCAATTGCGAATGCAATCTCACACGATGTTTACTACAAAATCATCGATCCAAAAGCTGAGACTGCAAAACGACTAGTTGTTGCAAGGGTATTACTTGTAGTAATTGGTTTTGCAGGAGCAACAATCGCAGCTCTTGAAATTCAAGGTATCTTAGGTTCAGTAATCTGGGCTTTTGACTTTGCAATGTCAGGATTGTTCTTCCCACTTGTACTAGGAGTATGGTGGAAGAGAGCTAATAAGGAAGGTGCTATAGCTGGTATGGCTTTAGGACTAATTTCTGGTGCTGGTTACCTTGTTTGGGTAAGAAACGGTGGAAGTGGATTCCTAGGAATTACACAATTAACGTTTGGTATCTTTGGTTCAGCAGTAAGCTTAGTATCTATGGTAGTTGTAAGTTTAATAACTTCGGCACCTAGTGCTGCAACGCAAAAAATGGTTGATGAGGTTCGAGTACCTTCTGGTAAATCGATCCTTGGCAAACAACACTAATTAATCTTTATAAAGGGGCGATTAATTTCGCCCCTTTTAATTTTCAAAATTTTCCAATATAAAACTTAGATGTCAGCGAATTTTCATCCCTTAGTGTATATAATTGATTATATTTTAGGTGTAATCATGTGGACTTTGATAGGAAGAGTTGCAATGAATATATTCCAAAAAGAGGATTCTCAATTCTTTTTCATGAAAGTCTTTGTGAAATTTACAAATCCACTTATATATTTATTTAAACCAATAACTCCTACATTCATAATTGGTCCATTAGTACCCCTCTATGTTGCATGGTTTTTTTTTATGATAAGATTTTATTTAATGCCTTGGATTTTAGGTTATTCCGTAATGGGTATGTTATCATTTCCATTGGAAAGTGAAATTTCGAGGCAAATTTACCAATTTTTTAATTCAATTAAATTTTAAAAATTGATACTAGTAAATTTGTAATCAATGAAAAAAATACAAATTTCACCCTCGATATTATCTGCAGATTTTAGTCAACTAGGCAACGAAATCAAAAAATTAGAAAAAGCTGGAGCAGATATGATCCACGTTGATGTTATGGATGGTCACTTCGTACCTAATTTGACTATAGGGCCTCCTGTTATTAAAGCACTAAAAAAGAATTCATCACTACCTTTTGATGTCCATTTAATGATCTCACCAGTTCACAAATATATTGAGAGTTATTCAATCGCCGGAGCTGATATTATAACAATACATCCAGAGGCAACTGACAATCTTTTAGTTTCTATAAATAAAATTAAAGAATTAAAAAAAAAAGTAGGAATATCATTAAATCCCGAAACCGAAGTTGAGGTTATAGAAAAATTTTTGAATCAAATAGATTTAGTTTTAATAATGAGTGTCAATCCAGGTTTTGGGGGACAAAAATTTATGCCTAAGGTTTTAGAAAAAGTAAAAAAACTTGATAAAATTAGAAAAGATTTAAAATTTCATTTTGATATTGAAATAGACGGTGGAATAGATTTAAATAATTACAAATTGGCAATTGAGGCGGGGGTAGATATTTTAGTCTCCGGGACCACTATTTTTAAAAGTAATAATGGAGATATAAAAAAAAATATTGATTTATTAAGATCGATTTAATTATTAATCAAAATTAATTTAATTGGGATATGTTTGATATCATAAAACAGATTTATCTTAATTCTATATTTTACGATAAAAAAATATCACCTAAAGTAATTTACGAATTAAAATACAAACCAAGCTCTTTTTTGCTATCATCTATTGTAAAAATTAGGGCAAAAAAATTTAATATTAATAATTTTTTATATGATAAATTCTGGGTAAATGAGAAATTAAATCAAAAACAATTACATAAATTAAATAATTTTTATTGGCTTTTCAGTCTTGATTTAAAGTCATCGAATAAATCTGTTCAGACAATAATCAAAAATTGGATAGAAAAAAATTATAAATATAATTCTAAAAATTGGAATTTTGAAATAACATCAAAAAGAATTATATCCTGGTTATCTAATTCGGTTCTTACTTATGATGACGGAGGAGATGAGTATCAAAAAGATTTTAATTTAATTATACATAAACAAACGTTACATTTAATAAACCAAATAGATAAAGAAAAAAAACTAAACGATAAAATTAGAGGTACTGCAGCAATTATTCTTGTAGGGTTATCTTACAAAAATGAAAAAAATCTAACAACAAAAGGTTTAGAAAACCTTAAAAAAATTATCAGACATGCCATTAATAATGATGGTTTTCCTAAATCAAGAAACATCAGATCATCTATTTTTTTTCTTAAGTATTTAATACTTATAAGGGAGTGGTTTAAGGAATCTCAATCAGAAATACCTAACTTTATTGATGAAAGTATTTTTAATTTAGGAAAATCTTATGCTTTTTTTTGGGAAAATTTAAAATTTGACCCTTTGTTTAATGGAAATAACAATTCTAACAATCAAGAATTCGATATTTATTTAAAAAGACTTGGTTATTCATTTAAGTATAACGATCATGAATTTTCAAATTATGTGAGTTTAAAAGATAAAAAAATAAATTTAATAATGGATGTTGGTTCATCACCAAACAAGAAATTTTCAGAAGAGTACCAAGCTGGTGCCCTATCATTTGAATTTGTTTCAAATGGAAAAAAAATATTTACTAATTCAGGCTATTATGATGAAGGAAATTATAAATTCAAAGAAGTGTCAAGGTCTTCGGCATTACACAACGTTTTAGTTGTTAATGACAATTCATCTTGTAAGTTTATTAAAAATTCACACTCTAAATTTGAGATTAAAGATGGTTTAAAAATTGAAAAAAAAAATATTAGCTTTGAAAAAGATGAGTGGAAAGTAATAGCTTCACATGATGGATATTTAAAAAAATATAATTTAATTTATGAGCGAGAAATTAGATTTTTTCCAAAAATTTGTAAACTAACTGGAATTGAAAGGCTTAATTCCAAAAAAATAATTTCTAATATTAAGTTTGATATACGATTTCACTTAAATCCACGTGCTAAAATAATGAAAACTCAAGACCAAAAATCAATTCTAATCGAGATGGATGATGAGGGTTGGAGATTTACTTGTAATAATCAAAATATTGATATTGATAATGGTTTATATTTCGGTAATAAAAATACTTACATTGAAAATCAAAATATATTTATCTCTGGAATTGCGAATGAAAAAAATACAAATATTGAATGGGAATTAGATAAGATATAATGGGTAAAATAAAAAAAGCGTTAATCTCAGTTTCTAATAAAGATAATTTAAAATCTCTTTTGAATACCCTCTCAAAATATAAAATTGAGATCATAAGTTCTGGTGGTACACATAGAAAAATTAGAGAATTTGGATTTGAATGTACTAAAATTTCGAAGTTTACAAATACCCCTGAAATTTTAAATGGAAGAGTAAAAACACTTCACCCAAAAATTTATGGAGGTATTTTAAATAAAAGACAAAATAAAAAGCATTATAAGGAAATAAAAAAAAACAGTTATGAAAATATAGATCTGGTAATCGTAAACTTTTATCCTTTTGAAGATATTTTATCAAAGAAAATGAGTCACCACAAAATAATAGAAAATATAGATATTGGTGGCCCTACTATGGTGCGAGCAGCAGCAAAAAATTATAATGACGTAGTTGTTATTTGTAATCCAAATCAATATGAACGGTTCATAAAGGAGATGAAAACTTACAAAGGATCTACAAGTTTGGATTTTAGGGAAAAATTGGCTGAAGAAGCATTCATGGAAACTGCTTATTATGAATCAAAAATTTTCAAATATTTTAATGAAAAATCCAATAATTTTTTTCCACAAAAAAACATATTTTCTGGTAAATTAATTAGGCAAACGAGGTATGGTGAAAATCCACATCAAAAAGCAGCGATTTATTCAAAAAATAACTGTCAAGATGTTATTCAGCTTAGTGGTAAAGATTTAAGTTATAATAATTATAATGATCTTTATTCTGCATTAAGTACTATGCAGTTTTTACCAAAAAATAAAGGAGTAGCTATAATAAAACATGCTAATCCTTGTGGCGTTTCAATTAATCCAAATAAAGTAAAATCTTTCATAGAGGCATTTGAGAGTGATCCGATAAGTGCTTTTGGAGGAATTGTTTCATGTAATTTTAGGATAAACATTAATTTAGCCAAAGAAATCAATAAAACGTATTTTGAAATAATAATGGCTAAAGGTTTTGACAGAAAATCTACAAACCTTTTAAAAAAGAAAAAAAATTTAAGAATAATTGATACTTCAAATTTTAAAGATGAAAACAAATTTAATTTTATAAGCAAATATAATTCAATTCTTACACAGGATGCAGATAATAAGTATTTTTCAAAAAAAGATTTTATAGTTGTATCTAAACGAAAACCAAATAGTAAAACTTTCAATAAACTTATTTTTGCATTTAACGTTTGTCGAAATGTCAAATCAAATGCGATAGTAATTACTGATAATTACAAAACTGTTGGAATAGGATCTGGACAACCAAGTAGATTAGATAGTTGTCAAATTGCAATTAATAAAATGAAAAAATTTCAAAAATTAAAAAAAAATAGTGAATTATTAGCAGCATCAGATGCTTTTTTTCCATTTGTCGATGGTATAGAAAAATTAATACAATCTGGAGTTACTGCAGTTATTCAACCATCAGGATCAAAAAATGACAAGGAAATTATTAAATTTGCTAATCTAACAAATACTATTTTAGTATTTTCTAAAACAAGACACTTTAACCATTAATTAGCTGATTTTATCTATCTTTGCTGCTAAAATAAAATCACTTTCTGCTAAACCCTTAATGGCATGGGTAAATATTTTTATCCTTGCATAACCCCAGCCAAACCATAAATCAGGATGGTGACCCTCTTCTTCTGCAATCCGAGCGACACTATTTACAAATTCTTGACTTTGTAAAAAATTGTCGAATTTAAAATTTTTTATCAAATGAAATCCATCAATTTTGTCTTCAATAACTTTCCATCCGTCTACTTGTTTCAAATATTTATGAATTTCCTCAACATTAAATGGAGGTATATTTCCTTCACAAGGAATACATTTTTTTTTTGCTAAATCATCCATCATTAAATCAATTTATGGAGCGGGCAAAGGGGGTCGAACCCTCGACCTTCTCGTTGGCAACGAGACGCTCTACCACTGAGCTATGCCCGCACATGAGACAGTATATTAAGCTGTATTTTTTTATTCAAGCAATATTAAGTATGTTATAAATAAAAATTATGAAAAAAGAAGATTTACCAAAAAAAATTGCTGTTTTCCCTTTAAGTAATTTCATAGTTTTCCCTAAAACTACCGTACCACTCAATATTTTTGAACCAAGATATATAGATATGATTAATGATTGCATGGAATCTAATAAACTGATTGGAATGATCCAACCAAAAATTCAAAAAAATGATAATTTTGATACGCCTGAATTGTATAAGATTGGTTGTATGGGTAAAATAATAAATTCACAAAAAACTGATGATGGTAGATATATAATAGAACTTAAAGGTTTGATTAGATTTAAAATAGTAAGTGAGGTCATATCAAAGAAAAAATATCGTGAATGCGAGGTTAGTTTTGATAAATTTTATGACGATTTAACTGACAAAAAAGAAAATTTAAAATTTTCAGATTTAGAATTAATTTTCAAAGATTTAAAAAATCTTTTTGAAAAAAGAGGTTTCATAATAAATTGGAAGGCCTTAGAAAATCAAAGTTTAAATGAGACTATAAATGCGTTAGCCATGGCATCACCATTCACTTTAGAGGAAAAGCAGGTTTTATTAGAGACGAAAAATTTAGATTCTAGGAAATCTAAAATAGCAGATATTTTGACAACATACACTTTTGATCAATTTAATAATACAACGATACAATAAAATTTATCCTTATTAAGAGTTATAAATTTTGATTTTATTAAACTTAGATTTTGATTTAATAAATTTAAATTATAATAAAAACCCATTATCGGCAATTTCAATAAATTTTTTATTCAAATTAAAATTTTTTCCCAAAAATTTCGCTGTTTTACTAAATATTTTACTTTTTGTTTTTCTCTCAAAATTAAAGAATTCATATATGAAATCTATACCATTTGAAAAAATGTAATTAATATGTCTTGATTTCTTTTCAAATTCATCATTAACCGATACATCTAGAGGAAGACCTAAATTTAATTTTTTCTGGATAATTTCAGACAAAATTTTTATATCTCTTATGGTCATATTAAAACCTTGTCCAGCTAGTGGATGGATTCTATGTAACAAATCTCCAAAAGCTAAAATATTATCATAATAATAATTTCTTAGATTAGACATTTGCAGTTCAAATTTAGAAAAATTATTAATATGCAAAATGTTATAGAATTTATTATAAAATCTAACTAAATTAATAAAATCAATTTTTTGATTTCCTTTTACAGAATAAACTACTGATGTCTCAAATTTAGAAATTGGTAAAAAAGCTAATGGACCTCTTGATGTAAAAATTTGTATTGCTTTGTTATTATTAGTTTTTGAGTGTTTAATAATTGTTGTGTAAGCATAATCATTATAATTTTTTTCAATTTTTTTGGAAAAAAATTTTTTTGTTATGAAATTTGAATATTCGCAATTTATGATTAAATCATATCCTTGTTTTGTTATATTTTTATTGTTCAAATTCTTTTTAAATTTACATAATTTTTCTTTTTTTAACTTTTTTGTTAAATTTTCAATTAATTCATAATTTCTTATTACAGAAAAAAGTTTTTGATTATTATTTTGGAAATTTAATATTCTTTCATTATTCAAATTTTCACTATAAATTTCAATTTTATTAATATTCCATGATAATTTATCAATGTTTAAAATTTCTTTATTAAAAAATTCTAAGTTAATTTTTGAAATTCCTATTGTACGATCATGATTGGTTTTAACTTGCTTCTTGTTAGAAAAAATATCAACATTTACGCCTTTATTAACTAAAGTTTTAGCAAGTGCTAAGCTCGTCAATCCATTGCCTAAAATACATACATTCATAATAAATTTTAATTTTAACAACAAAAATTAGATGATACAAAGATATATATTTGATTCATCTGCTATGGATATTAAAAAACTTGGCAATTCAATACTAATTTTTATTACTAAGAGATTAATAGAAATCTCAGGATTAACTATTACAATTTTAGGAATTCTTCTTTTTTTAGCTTTGATTTCTCATTCACCAGAGGACCCAAATTTTATATTTCCCGACAATTTAGAGATAAAAAATTATCTAGGTTTTAAAGGAAGTTATACTTCGGATCTTTTTTTTCAGTCTGTAGGACTTATTGCTTTTTTAATACCCATAACATTTACTTTAACTGGAATTAATATTTTTAGAAAAAAAGAGATTCTTTTATTTTTAGAAAACTTATTTTTCATCATTATCTATTCTATTGTAGGCTCACTTTTTTTTAGCTATTTTTATGCAGACTCTTTTGATCTTTATATAAACGGCAATGGAGGTTTTATAGGTAAATACCTCAATGGTACCTTCTTAAATTCATTTATAAGTTCTAATGAAATAATTTCTTACTATATTTTAGTTTTATTCATCTCTGTATTGTTTTTAACAAGTCTAAACTTTAATATTAAAAATTCTCTCAAGATTATTAAAAAAATTTTCAGTAAATTATTTGGTAAGAGGGAAAAAAACTATACGAACAAAAATGAAATTATTAATGAATATATACCCCAAGAAGAAATAAAGAATTTGATTCAAGAGGATTTACCATTCATAAAAGCTGAGAACAATCTTTCAAAAGATAAAAACAAGTATAAAATACCCCCTTTAGAATTACTGAAAGCCCCCTCAAAAAATGAAAGAAATAAATTTGACAAAAACGATACCATTGACCCAACTTTCATAGAAAAAATACTTTTGGATTTTGGTGTGAACGGTAAAATTAAAAAAATTAGTCATGGGCCTGTGGTCACCTTAAATGAGTTTGAGCCAGCTGCAGGTATAAAAGTTTCAAAAATTGTAAACCTCTCGGATGATATAGCAAGAAATACGAGTTCAGAATCTGCAAGAATATCTACTATCCCTGGAAGCAATACAATAGGTATTGAATTACCGAATACGCAGAGAGAAAATGTTTATCTGAGTGAAATTCTCAATAACTCAGATTTTAAAAAAAAGGATATAAAATTACCAATCGCATTAGGTAAAAATATTTCTGGAGAGCCAATTGTTAGAGACTTAACATCAATGCCTCACTTATTAATTGCTGGTACTACAGGATCAGGAAAATCAGTTTGTATAAATACAATTATTCTCTCATTACTTTACCGACATCATCCTGATAAATGTAAATTTATTTTAATTGATCCAAAAATGCTTGAACTATCTACTTATGAAGGTGTGCCACATTTACTTTGCCCAGTAATTACTGAAGCAAAAAAAGCAGCTTCAGTTTTAGGTTGGGTAGTTAAAGAAATGGAAAGTAGATACAGATTGATGACTAAAGAGGGTGTAAGGAATATTGATGGATATAACTTAAAACATAAACTTGCAATGCCTTATATTGTGGTCGTTGTAGATGAGATGTCTGACTTAATGTTAGTTGCTGGAAAAGAAATAGAGAACTACATACAAAAATTATCACAAATGGCTAGAGCAGCAGGAATACACATTATAATGGCAACTCAAAGACCTAGCGTTGATGTTATAACAGGTACTATTAAAGCAAATTTTCCAACTCGTATTTCATTTCAGGTAACATCAAAAATAGATAGTAGGACAATTTTAGGTGAGCAAGGAGCTGAGCAATTATTAGGTAAAGGAGACATGCTTTTTATGTCATCAGCAAATAAAGTGGTAAGAATTCATGCACCGTATGTTTCTGAAAATGAAATTGAAAAAATTAATAATTACTTAAGATCTCAAGCTGAACCTGATTATATTGATGAAATTTTGAATTTTGTTGATGAGAAGGAAATGATTGAAAATTCAAAAAATCAAGGGGATAAAGATGAATTATACAACGATGCTGTTGAAATTATAAAATCAGAAGGAAAAGCTTCAACTTCATTTTTACAGAGAAAATTACAAATTGGATACAATAGAGCTGCAAGAATTATTGACATGATGGAAGCCGAAGGAATTGTAAGCAAGGCTAACCATGTTGGAAAACGTGATGTTTTAAAATGAGAAAATATTATATTTTAATATTCTTTTTTTTTTTAATAAATGAGAGCTCTGCCTCGGTTAAAAATAATATCTTAAAAAAACTAAATTTTATTGAAAATATATCATTTAATTTTGAACAAAACATAAATGATAAAATTGAGAAAGGTAATTGTGTTTTGCAATACCCAAAGAAAATTTTTTGTAAATATGATTTAAGCAATAAAAAAATTTTAGTCTCAAATGGCACATCATTTGTTATTAAGACTATCTCAAGCTATTATATATATCCCCTAAAAAAAACTCCGCTAAATCTAGTATTAGATAAGAAATTTTTGTTAGATGAAATTAGAAAATCAGAAAGTTATTATTCAGATAAAAATATTATAGCCTTCAAATTTTTCAAAGATGAAAATGAAATAATCCTCTTTTTCGATAAAAAAACGCTAAATTTAAAAGGTTGGCAAACAATAGATTTATATCAAAATCTCAATATTGTATATTTGTCATCTATTTCGATTAATCAGAAGATTGAGAAAAAAAAATTTGAATTACCAAGTTCTGATTTAAAAAATCAATAATATTTAAATTTGTATTGTTTCTGTCATAAAAACCTTCATCCCTCTGGATAAATAATTATTTAAAGCATTTTTATGATCCAAAGAGCAAGTGTGCACCCATACTCTTTTAGGTTTTTGTGAAAAAGACTTTTTAATTGCCATAGATAACAAATAAGATCCAAGTTTTTTATTGTGATATTCCTCTAACAAACCAAGGTAGGCTATTTCAACCTCATATTCATTTTGATGAAATATTAACTCAAAATAACCAGCAAGATCATTTTTATTTTTTAAGATATAGGTTTTAAGGTTTTTATTTGTTGTATAGTTGATCCACTGATTATCATTCCATGACAATCTATCAGTCCAACGATGATTTTTCCCTATACCTTTGTAAAAAAACTTGTTTAGTTGAAAGTTTGGTGGATCGATAAGATCTATTGTAAATTCTTTAGGCACAATTTTTACATCAATCAAATCATCAATTGAGTAAATTTCTAGATAATTTCTTTTAACTTTTAAACTCATTGAACCATTTTACCCACCTTCTCACCTCCAAATAAATGGAAATGTAGGTGCGGAACTTCTTGTCCACCATATTCACTTATATTAGCAAGCGCCCTGTAACCTTTTCCAGTATCAACAGAAATATTTAGTTTTTTGGCAACTATATTGATGCCTTTTATAAGACCTACAATTTCATCATTAGAGGCATTAATGGCAAAATCATCTAAATCTGTATATTTTCCTTTTGGTATAACAAGTGCATGTATCTTCTTTTGGGGGTTTATATCATAAAAAGATAGGACAAACTCATCTTCATAAATTTTTTTACAAGGTATTTCTTCTCTTAAAATCTTTGCAAAAATATTATTATTGTCATATGTCATTACAAAATCTCTAGTTCTTCCCTTATGGTAATAATTTTTCCACCTTTTAAGTTAGCATCAACAACGGCACATTCATAATATGCAAAAGATGTTTCTTCAGCTATCTTCTTCATTTCTAAACATTTGGACTTATTTTTTACTAGTAAATGTTCATTTAATTCTGGAGGATCTCCTAAATACATCATAAGTGCAATAACTTCTCCTTGTCTCTCTATGTCAGCATTTGCTTCTATTTCAGCAACTCTGTCAGAAACTCCTATCTCAAATTCAGTAAAAGCAACATAGCCTTTGTAAAGACCGAAACACAATAAAAAGACTAAAACAATTTTAATCTTACTCATTTTATTTTTTTCTTTTTTCTAACTCTTTTTCTATATCCTCAATCTTAATATTATGCGCCTCAAGATAAATTATCAAATGGTAAAATACGTCAGCAGCCTCGTGAATTTTATTAGTGTCTTTCTCTACGGCTTCAATCAACTCATTTATTTCCTCTAAAACTTTTGATTTACTAAACGACTTGTTAGATAATAATTTATTTGTATAAGAACCATCAATTGGTTTCTCTTTTCTTTCACGCGCAAGTTTAAATAAGTTTTCTAATGCGTTTAGCATGCTAAATTCTAACAGGAATTTCTTTTGAGTCCAAATATTCCTTAGCCTCCTTTATAGAATATTTTCCATAGTGAAATATTGATGCTGCCAAAACTGCACTTGCATTTCCAAGTTTTATTCCATCAACCAAATGATCTAAATTCCCAACTCCACCTGATGCTATTAAGGGTATATTTACTTTTGATGCAATTTTAGTCATTAAATCAATATCATAGCCTTGTTGTGTTCCATCTTTATCCATTGAGGTTACTAATAACTCACCCGCACCACTTTCTTCCATTTTTTTTGCATACTCTAATGCATCAATTCCACTATTATTTCTCCCCCCATGTGTAAAGACTTCCCATTTATCTCCATTTTTTTTAGCATCAATTGCTACAACAATGCATTGGGACCCAAACTTTTTTGAACTCTCAATAACTACTTTTGAATTTTCAACAGCTGCTGTATTGATCGAAACTTTATCTGCGCCACAATTAAGTAATTTATTTATATCTTCTACACTTCTAATTCCACCACCCACAGTTAAAGGTACGAAACATTTTTTTGAAGTTCTTTTAACTACATCATAAATTGTATCTCTATTTTCATTTGAGGCTGTAATATCTAAAAAACAAATTTCATCTGCCCCACCGTCACTATAAATTTTTGCTTGTTCGACAGGATCTCCTGCGTCTTTTAAATCTACAAAGTTAATCCCCTTAACAACACGCCCATTCTTGACATCCAAACAAGGAATTATTCTATTTTTTAGCATGTTTAAAAATATATTCTATAAAGGTAATTTACACTTACAGAACACAATATTATTACAATAAGATAAAGACTTAAATAATCAAATGACTTCATTTAATTTAACTCCTTTGCTAAATCTGTTAATTTGATATCACCATCGTAAATTGCTTTTCCAACTATAATTCCCTCAATATTTCTTAAAGTTTTGGCTTTTTTAATATCATCTATTGATGAAACTCCACCTGATATAATGACAGGACAGTTTGAGACATCTGCAACTCTTGATGTTTCATCAAAATTTGGACTTTGTTTCATGCCATCTCGATTTATATCTGTATAAATTAATCTACTAACACCATAGTCATTAACTTCCTTTAAATAATCTAAAGTCAATTGATTAGAATTTTCTTTCCATCCAGATACTGACAAATAACCATCTTTAGCATCTAAACCTAGGGCAATTTTGTCTGGAAATTTTACACATGCTTCCTTTAAAAAATTTTTGTCTTTAATAACAGCACTTCCTAAAATTACTTTCTCAACACCAGCATCAACGTATTCTATGATACTATCAATACTTCTAATACCGCCACCTACCTCAACATTTAAATTAAATTTGCTAACTATATCCTTAATAATATCTAAATTCACTGTTACACCAGTCAAAGCACCATCTAAATCAACTATGTGTAAATTTTTAAAACCATGATCTTTAAATTTTCCTGCTTGTTCAATTGGAGACATTTCATACTCAGTTTTGTTGTCAAAATCTCCTTTAACTAATCTTACACACTTTTTATCTTTAATGTCTATTGCAGGAAATATCTTCATTTACAAATTTATAAAATTATCAATTATTTTTAATCCTATTTTATCACTCTTTTCCGGGTGAAACTGGGTTCCAAAGATATTTTCTTTTTCAACTGAACAAACTATATTCGAGCAATAATCTGTTGTTGCTGCAATCACACTCTTATCATTTGGTATAATTTCATAGCTATGAACAAAGTACATATGAGAATTATTTTCTATTTCTTTAAAGATCTTGCTTTCTTTTAAAATATTGATTTGATTCCAACCAATGTGAGGAAGTTTAAATTTACCATTTTGGTTATCTATTTTAGAAACTTTACCCGAAATCCATCCTAAACCGTTCGTTTCGGTTTCTTCATACCCAACATCAGCAAACATTTGTAAACCAACACAAATTCCAAGAAGAGGTTTTTTATTGTTTATTGCAAATTCGTTTAGAGTTTCTTTTAGACCATCAATTTTATTTAGAGCATCTACACAACTTTTAAATGAGCCCTGGCCTGGTAAAACTAATTTATCACTTGATTTAATCTTACCTAAATCTGAAGTTACCTCAATATTTACTTTATTTTTTGCAACTTCTTTAAAAGAGTTTATCACCGAGCTAATATTGCCCGAATTATAATCAACAATTGTTACTTTCATTAAACTTATAAAGAACCTTTTGTAGAGGGAATTGTTTTTTTATTCCTGGGATCTATCTCTAATGCAGCTCGTAATGATCTTGCCAAACCTTTGAAGCAAGACTCTATTATGTGATGACTGTTATCACCATAAATATTCTCAATGTGTAAAGTAATTCCAGCAGCTTGCGAAAATGCTTGAAACCATTCTTTAAAAAGTTCAGTATCCATTTCACCAAGTTTTTCTACTTTGAGATTAACGTTCCAAATCAAATAGGGTCTATTTGAAATATCAAGAGCCACACGTGATAAAGTTTCATCCATAGGAATCATTGCATGAGCATATCTTCTGATGCCAACAGAATTTTTTAGCGCTTTTTTTAAAGCTTCACCTATCGCAATACCAGTGTCTTCAGTGGTGTGGTGCAGATCTATATGGGTATCCCCTTTGGCTTTAATAGTCATGTCAATAGAGGAATGTTTAGATAACTGTTCTAACATGTGATCTAAGAAACCTATGCCGGTATCAATTTTATATTTACCTTTTCCATCAATATTCAAATCAACACTGATGCTGGTCTCTTTGGTTTTTCGATTAATTTTACCTTTACGCTTCATAATTAAAAAGAGGTATACATATAATATACAATTATGGCAATAATACTAACCCTGGGCTTGAAGTATCAAAATTAGTATCCATTTATAAGCTATGACAACAATTGTACTAGTAAGAAAAAACAAAGAAGTCGTAGTTGCAGGTGATGGACAGGTGAGCATGGGAAATACAGTCGTGAAAAGCACTGCCTCAAAAGTAAGAAAAATTGATAAAAGAGGTGTCGTAGCAGGATTTGCTGGATCTACGGCAGATGCTTTAACTTTGTTTGAAAGACTAGAAGCAAAATTAGAAAAACATGCAGGAAATTTATCTAGAGCAGCAGTAGAGTTAGCAAAAGATTGGCGAACAGACAAATATTTAAGAAGGCTCGAAGCCTTAATGGCAATAGGTGATAAAGAAAATAGTTATATTATTTCAGGCACAGGAGATGTATTAGAGCCCGAAGGAGACGTGATTGGAATTGGTTCAGGCGGAAATTATGCACTTGCCGCAGGAAAAGTTTTAATTGGCACAGATATGAATGCGGAGGAAGTTGCAAAAAAAGCAATTGAGGTTGCAGCAGAAATTTGTGTTTTTACAAACAATAATGTTAAAATTGAAAAAATATAATGGATAAATCAAACGTTACACAACTACACCCAAAAGATAAGAAAGACTCAAAAGAGGAGTTCTTAGGTAGTTCTCTCTCACCAAGAGAAATTGTATCAGAATTGGATAGGTTTGTTGTTGGACAAAATAAAGCAAAAAAAGCAGTTGCAGTTGCACTAAGAAACAGATGGAGAAGACAAGCTCTTAAGGGTGAAATGAAGAATGAAGTTTTACCTAAAAATATTCTAATGATTGGTCCAACTGGAGTAGGAAAAACAGAGATATCAAGAAGATTATCCAAACTAGCTGAAGCACCTTTCGTTAAAGTTGAGGCAACAAGA
The DNA here is from genome assembly GCA_902627045.1 of uncultured Pelagibacteraceae bacterium. Taxonomy (GTDB): domain Bacteria; phylum Pseudomonadota; class Alphaproteobacteria; order Pelagibacterales; family Pelagibacteraceae; genus Pelagibacter. Next base: position 1,051 of record CACOHP010000008.1, on the reverse strand, counting down.
TTTACAGAGGTTGGCTATGTAGGGAGAGATGTTGAACAAATAGTTAGAGATCTTGTTGAGATAGCTATATCAATGGAAAAAATAAAAAAAAGGAAAGAGGTAAAAACCAAAGCGCAAAAACTTGCTGAAGAGAAAGTCTTAGATGCTTTAGTCGGAAAAAAAGCAAGTGCAGCAACGAGAGAAAGTTTTAGACAAAGATTAAGAAATGGTGATCTAGACGACAATGAAATTGAAATCGCCGTCAGTGACACAGGATCTAATTCAACTTCTTTTGAGATACCTGGAATGCCAGGTGCAAATGTAGGCATGATTAATATTGGTGAAATGCTTGGAAAATCCATGGGTGCTAAAGAAAAAAAGAAAAAAATGACCGTTAAAGAGTCTCATGAAATTTTAATAAATGATGAGTCTGACAAATTAATTGAACAAGATAAAATTATTAAAGCTGCAAAAATTTCAACAGAGAACAACGGTATTGTTTTCTTAGATGAAATAGACAAGATTTCTGGGAGAACAGATAGAGTTGGTGGCGATGTATCTCGAGAAGGTGTGCAAAGAGACTTATTGCCTTTAATAGAAGGTACCACTGTAAATACTAAATATGGTCCGATCAAAACAGATCACATTTTGTTTATCGCCTCTGGTGCTTTTCAACTTGCTAAGCCTTCGGATTTATTACCTGAGCTACAAGGAAGATTGCCCATAAGAGTTGAATTAGAAGCTTTAACAAGTGAAGATTTTAAAAGAATTTTAAAAGAACCAGATTACAGCTTGATTAAACAATATGTTGCTCTGTTAAAAACTGAAAATGTTGAATTGGAGTTTTCTGAGGATGGTATAGATGCAATAGCCAACATAGCTTCTGAGGTTAATGCAACGGTTGAAAATATTGGAGCAAGAAGATTGCACACGATTATTGAAAAAATTTTAGATGATATTAGCTTTACGGCAACAGATAGATCTGGAGAAAAAATTACGATTGATAAAAACTATATAAACAAAAATCTAGATAATCTGGTAAAGGATACTGATTTATCTAAGTTCATTTTAT
>CACOHP010000007.1 GCA_902627045.1 uncultured Pelagibacteraceae bacterium | reverse complement strand
AACTGGTGCAAAATTTTCAGCAACAAAATTCTCATAATGAGCAGCATCAACCTGAATAACTTTTTTAACAAATTCTAATTTTGATAATGCTTTAACAGCTTCATCACAATTGTGACCGATAATTACTGCATGAACATCATCATCTATTTGAGATGCTGCAGTTGCAGCATTAAGAGTGAATGGCTTCAATTCTTTATTATTATGTTCTGCAATTAACAAAACTGACATTTATATTACCTTAGCCTCATTTTTTAATTTTTGGACCAACTCAGATACACTAGAAACTTTTATACCAGCTTTTCTTTTAGGTGGCTCTTCAACTTTAATTTGCTCGATTCTTGGTGTTATATCCACTCCTAAATCTGACGCATTTAATTGTTCAATTGGTTTTTTTTTGGCTTTCATTATATTTGGTAGCGAGGCGTATCTTGGTTCATTTAACCTTAAATCACAGGTTACTATTGCAGGAACATTTATCTCTATAGTCTCTAAACCTTCATCTATTTCTCTTGTCACCTCTAACTTTCCATCTTTGATCTCAATTTTAGATGCAAAAGTAGCTTGAGGCCAATTGAGAAGTGCACTTAACATTTGACCTGTCTGATTGCAATCATCATCGATTGCCTGTTTACCCATAAAAACTAAATCTGGTTTTTCTTTTTCGACAATTTTTTGTAATAATTTCGAAACTGAAAGAGGTTCAACAACGCCATCTGTTTTAACAAGTATTCCCCTGTCAGCTCCAACTGCTAGTGCCTTACGGACTGTTTCTTGAGCTTTCTCCTCTCCAATACTTACCGCCACTACTTCTGTTGCTTTACCAGATTCTTTAATCTTAACTGCTTCTTCTATAGCATTATCATCAGGTGGATTGGTTGACATTTTAACATTATCTGTCACAACACCTGTATTGTCTTCCTTTACTCTAATTTGCACGTTGTAATCTATTACTCTTTTTACTGCTACTAAAATTTTCATTAAGCTCTCAATAATTTGTTTTCAGAGTCATACGGGCTTTCTTCAAGAATCGTGGCCTCGTACATCTTTCCTAGAATATCAACTTTTAGTTTTTCTCCAACATTAGCCAGATCAGGTTTTACCATAGCTAATGCTATTGATTTATCAATTCTGAATCCATATTCACCTCCTGTTGCTCTCCCTACAACTTTATCATCCTTATAAATTGGATTATTTCCTAAAACATCAGAGTCTGTTGTATTGTGTACTTCGAGAGTGACTAATTTATTATCAAAGCCTTTTTCTCTCCATTTATTCAAAGCTTCTAAACCAATAAAGTTTCCTTTATTTGGATGAACAAATCTATCTAAACCAGATTCATATGGAGAATATTCAATTGATAATTCGGTTCCTACAAGCTTATAAGATTTTTCAATCCTTAAACTGTTCATAGCTCTGATTCCGAACGGTTTTATTCCTAAGTCTTTACCAGCTTCCATTAATTTATCAAAAATATGATTTTGATATTCGATTGGATGATGTAACTCCCAACCTAACTCTCCAACAAAATTTACTCTCATAGCATTTACTGGTGCGTATCCAACATTAACATTTTTTGCTGTTAACCATTTAAAATTTTCATTTGAAAAATCATCAGTTGAAACTTTTTTCATTAATTCTCTTGCTTTTGGGCCCGCAACCACAAGGACACCTGTACTATTAGTTAGATCTTCAAATATAACAGAACCATCTGTTGGCATCCATTTTTGTATCCAGTCATGATCTAATCTTAAGTTTGCTCCGGCAGAAACGAGATAGTAACAATTTTCTGCCTCTTTCATAATTGTGAACTCTGAATGCACACCTCCTTTGGTGTTTAATGCATGGCATAAATTAATTCTGCCAATTTTTTTTGGAAGTTTATTAGCAACTAAGTAATCGAGAAATTCTTCTGCTTTTGGTCCCTTTATTCTGCATTTTGCAAATGCAGTCATATCTAAAAGCCCAACGTTTTTTCTTACATTCTCACATTCTTTTTTAATAGCATCGAACCATTTTGATCTTCTAAAAGACCAATCATCTTTTTGTTCCATGCCATCTGTTGCAAAAAAATTAGGACGTTCCCATCCAAACTTTTGTCCAAATACAGCTCCTAAAGCTTTCATTCTTTCATAACAAGGAGCGGTCCTTAAAGGTCTTGCTGCTGGCCTTTCTTCATCTGGATAATGAACTATAAAAACATGACTATAAGCCTCTTCATTTTTTGCTTTTAAATATGACTTAGTAGCATAATTTCCATAACGTCTTGGTTCTACACCCAACATGTCTATTGTCGGTTCTCCATCCACGATCCATTCAGCTAATTGCCAACCAGCGCCACCCGCCGCAGTTATTCCGAAGCTGTGTCCTTCGTTAATCCAAAAATTTTTTAAACCCCAAGCAGGACCAACTATTGGATTACCATCTGGAGTGTAACAGATTGCTCCGTTATAAACTTTTTTTACACCCACTTCTCCAAAAGCTGGAACACGGTGTATTGCGCCTTCAATATGTGGAGCAAGTCTATCTAAATCCTCTTGAAACAATTCATACTCTGAATTTTTTGATGGTCCTTCAACATAGCAAGCAGGGGCGCCATCTTCATATGGGCCTAAAATTAATCCACCAGCCTCCTCTCTCATATACCATCTGCTATCACTATCTCTAAGCACTCCCATCTCTGGAAGGCCTTCTTTTTTTCTTTTTTGAATCTCAGGGTGTGGCTCCGTTACGATATATTGATGTTCGACAGGTATAACTGGGATATCTAATCCAACCATTTCACCTGTTTGTCGAGCAAAATTTCCAGAACATGAAATCACATGTTCGCATTCAATTGATCCCTTGTCAGTTTCTACAATCCAACCATCTCTTGTTTGTTTCATTGATAGCACAGCTGTGTTTCTATAAATTTCCGCTCCTCTATTTCTTGCACCTGTTGCCAATGCTTGAGTTAAGTCAGCTGGTTGTATGTATCCATCTTCAGGATGTTGAATTGCACCTACTAAATCATCTGTATGACATAAAGGCCAAATTTCTTTTACTTGTTGTGGAGTTAAAAATTTTACATCCACACCTATAGTTTTAGCTACACCAGCATATTGATGGTATTCATCCATTCTATCTTTAGTGCTAGCTAAACGAATATTTGAAACAACACTAAAGCCTACATTTTTACCTGTTTCTTCCTCTAATGTTTTATACAAATTCACTGCATATTTATGAAGCTGACCAACAGAATAACTCATATTAAAAAGTGGTAATAATCCTGCTGCATGCCAAGTAGAACCAGAAGTAAGTTCTTTTCTTTCAACTAAAACAACATCGGACCATCCTTTCTTTGCTAAATGGTATAAAGCACTTACACCGACTACTCCCCCACCAACAACTACTACTTTTGTTTTAGATTTCATAATTATATACCTACTAAATTTTTATTCATAACGAAACAAAATTGTATAAATGAGCATCATATTGAACTTCCTAAAGGTTCTGGACTAGATACCATTGTGGTTAACCAGCAATCCTTTAGAGGTCCATCCTCTATAAATTTTTCAACTTGCCAATTGAATTTATGATAAATTTTTTCCTTATCTAGTATAATTACCTCAAACTGAACCCAGTCATCCCCTCTTCTAACTTGTGTAATAGTGTGACTTATATGATTTATCATCATTTGATAGTTATTACTTTTTAGCATTTCTTTAAATCTATCTAAAGGACCTGTAGCTTGTTTATTCATAGGATGAGCAAAGTTCCAAGTTTGCTCAATTCCACTATCATTGAATACTTTATTGTTATTTTGAAGTCCAAGCAGTTGGATCTTTACAACTTCGGAAGGTTTAATATTACTATTTGGCTTAAGCAATTCTGCGTTTGAAGTCGAGATTGTGATGAAAAAAATTATTAAAAATTTAGATATTATTTGCTGTTTTTTGAACATCTTTTAAGAATTTTTTTCTTTTTTTATCTTCTACGAATGGTACAGCAAAGTATCTTTTATATATAACATCCGTTATGCCGCATATATTAAACACACCTCTTCTTAATCTTTTAGTTGGCATATTCAAAAAGAAAGTTCTAACAGCAAATTGTGGGGATCCATAAGTGCAAAACACAACAGCTTTTTTACCTTTTAAGTTACCCAAAGGGTATCCATAATTACCAAACAATCTTTTAAATCTAAATGCCCAAGGTGGAGCTAATACTTTATCTATCCATCCTTCGACTATTGCTGGCATTCTAAAATTCCATATTGGGGCAATTAAAACTATTGCATCAGATTTTTCTATTCTACTTCTATGATTTAAAACAACTTCATCTGGTTTCTCTCCTGAAAAAACTGGATCAAATTTTTCTTTGTAAAGATCAACAACTTCCACTGTATGACCATTTTTTGTGACTGACTCAATGAAGGTATCTCTTATTGCGGCATTAAAGGATTTTTCATCGTAATGACCATAAACAATAAAAATTTTTTTCATTAATTAAAATGTTTCTCGACTTCTACCTTGGTGCATTTATCTTCTACATAAATAATGTTATTCGCCTCAGCAATTTTTTTTGCCTCAGGATTTTTAATATTCAATTGCAACCATAAAACTTTTGCATTAATTTTTATTGCTTCATTAACAATTTCGACAGCCTCATCAGATGGCCTAAAAACATCAATTATTTCAACTGGTCCATTTATTTCTGAAATTTTACCAAAAACTGGCTCACCTAAAATTACTTCACCTTTTACTTTTGGATTAACTGGATAAACTTTAAATCCATAATTTTGTAAAAATTTCATAACTATTGTAGAAGTTTTTTTTTCATCCCTGCTAGCTCCTACTAACGCAACGTTTTTATATTTTGTTAAAATATCTTTGATATCGATCATTCTATTTATTTTTCCAAACAGGTCTTCTTTTCTCTAAGAATGCTGCAACTCCCTCTTTTGCATCCATTGCCATCATATTTAAAGCCATCATTTTGCTCGTATAAGCATAAGCTTTTCTCAATGGCATCTCTAATTGTTTATAGAATGCTTGTTTTCCTATTTTAATAGTCAGATTTGATTTAGAAGCTACCTTTTTTGCTATCTTTAAAACTTCATTGTTTAATTTTGATTTTGGGAAAAAATCATTTATTAATCCGATCTCTTTAGCAAATTTTGCAGAAATGGGTTCTCCAGTTAATAACATTTTCATCATTGGTTTTCTTTTTATTTTTCTGCTAACTGCAACCATTGGTGTGCTACAGAACAAACCAATATTTACTCCAGGAGTAGAAAAAAGTGCATCTTTTGTGCTATAGGCTAAATCACAGCTTGCAACTAATTGACATCCAGCTGCGTAAGCAGCTCCGTGAACTTTAGCGATTACAGGTTTTTTTCCCTCAACAATTAATAGCATAAGTTTCGAGCATAAGTTAAATAATTTCTGATACTTTTGCTTTTTCTTTAAACCTTGAACTTCTTTTAAGTTATGTCCCGCACTAAAACCTTTTCCTGCTCCCTCAATAATAATTACCTTTGTCTTATTATCTTTATTAAGATTTTTGAATATCTTTATTAAGTCTCTCAAATTTTTAAATGACAACGAGTTATATGTTTTTGGCTCATCTATAATTACTCTTGAAATATTATTTTGATTTACAACTTTAATGCTCATTAAATTTTATTTTAGTTTGCCTTCTTTTCTCATTTGAGCTCTTATTTTGGTGGCAGAAATTTCTTGAATTTCTTTTGGAAGTTCAATTTCTTCGATCTTATATCCTACACCACGTCCATAACAAATATTGGTTATATTGGGCACTAACATAATCTTAAATCGTCCTTCAAATTCAGGGTTAAGCCTTTTTTCAATATCATTTTTAACTGTTTCAAAGTCAAATGGGTTATCATCAACTCCTTGAACATCTCTAATTTGTATACACACCTGGCCAGTTTTTTTTATTATTTCTTTAAAAAGAGTATAATGGCCATCGTGAAAAGGCTGCCATCTTCCAAGCATTTGTGCAGTCGGTTTTTTGTTATTCCATTGATAAGACATTATTTTAATTCTTGATAAATTTTTGGTGCCCAATTTTTAGCATCTTGTGTTGTAACATGAAAGTCATACTTACTAGGCTTCACAAACATCTTATTTGTATCATCAAACCTACCTTCATTTATAGTGTCTACCCAAATAGTATAATCAGCGGGAAATAAACTTCTCGCCTCTGGAGTTGGACAAACAAAATCTGCAACTACATGATGCCCTTGATTTTTATACTCTTCAGCTTTGCTCCACATTCTTTTTGCTTGTCTAACCCTCCCTTCCACAGAGAAATCCCAATCATTTGCTTCTTTTCTTACTTCATCAGCATTTAGCCATTTAGCTTTTAACAATGGCACTAATTGAGATGCTAAAGTTGTTTTACCTGCGCCAGGTAAACCCATTATTAATATTATTTTCATTATTTGACTCTATACAACCCTAACCATGCATTGACATCTTTGCTTGCAATATAATCTGATTTAAAAAATTTTATTTCATTCCAAAGATTTGATTTATTTAATTCTTCTATCTTTTTATCAAATCCATAATCTTTGTATATACCCTCGTTAATAGTGAAACAAATAAGCCCACCCTTTTTGGTTATTCTGATATATTCTTCCAACGCACCTGGCTTTACATGGCCAAAGGTAAAAGTGCCTACACAAAAAACTCCATCATAGGTATCATCTTTTAGATCGATAGGTTTGTTAAGGTCTGCCTTGATAAGTTTTTGATATAAATTTAATGGGACCGTATTCAATAATTTCTGTGAAAGGTCTGCACCATGAAAATTTTTAAAACCGAATTTTTTTAATTCTATGCCTACTAAACCAGTTCCACAGCCAGCATCAAAAATCAAAGCATCTTTATTCGTCTCGTATTTTAGAAAAGTATTAACAGTTTCTTTAGGTCCTGTATAATTCCAATCAACCATATCTTTATTATATTTGTCATTTTCACCCCACTCATCGTAGTAATTCATTACCTCTTTTGTGGTTTTCAATTTATAAATTGGTACTTTGTTTCCTACGTCTTTTTGTGCCATGAGATAATTATATTATAGGATGAATTTCTTTGACAGTATTTTCAAAAGATATAATTATCTAAATATGAAATTTTCTCTTGAAATAAGTCCTAAAACTGACCTAAGTACTGTTCCAAAAGTGAGTGATGTTTATATCACAATGTTGCCTGGTGGTGACTACAAAGAAACAGCTCAACAAGCAGTTGATTTGGTTAAAAAAGGCTTTAATCCAGTTCCTCATTTCCCTGCTCGATCAATGCAAGATGAAAAGCAGCTAAAAGATTATGTTTCAAGATGTAAAGATGGGGGAGTGAAACAGGTTCTAGTAATTGGTGGGGGTAGAGAACCAATGGGAAAATTTGATAGCTCTTTCCAACTTTTGGAGACTGGTTATTTTGAGGAGATGACAATAGGAATTGCTGGACACCCGGAGGGGAGTCCTGATATATCCGATTCAGAATTAGAAAAAGCTATGATAGATAAAAAACCATACGCTGATTATATAGTAACACAATGGTTGCTAGATCCTCAGCCTATTATAGATTTTATTTCAAAACAAAGTGTACCAGTTCATGTTGGAATTACTGGGCCTCTAAAAATATCAAGCTTAATAAAGTTTGCTAATATTGTTGGAGCAAAAAATTCCTTAAATTTTCTTAAATCTAATTTTAGTAAGGCATTAGATTTATTAAAACCTAAAGACCCTAATGATTTAATTGGGAAAATTAAATCGCATACTGATTTTTTCCACATTTATACATTCGGCGGCTTGACGGAAACTAACAAGTGGTTGAAGGAGAACAAATATGTCTAAAGAGTTTGATTATACAAAATTAAAGCATGCAACATCAGTAGATCAATCTGATCGAGAAGTTCCTTATAACTTAAGGCAGAGTGGACCTACTAAAGTTGAAATGCTTATATCAACAAGAGTAAGAAAATCACCTTATTGGCATTTATCTATGCAGGCAGGATGTTGGAGGGCAACAGTATACAATCGAATTTATCATCCAAGAGGATATGTAAAACCTGAAGATGGTGGTGCGATGGTTGAGTATGATGCAATAGTAAACCATGTAACAATGTGGAATGTTGCTGTTGAAAGACAAATAAGAGTAAAGGGTCCAGAAGCAGAAAAATTTGTTGATTATGTAATAACTAGAGATGCAACAAAAATTTCTCCAATGAGAGCAAGATATGTAATTTTGTGTAATGCTTATGGTGGAGTTTTAAATGATCCAATTCTTTTAAGAATTTCAGAAGATGAATTTTGGTTTTCTCTGTCTGATTCAGATATTGGTATGTATTTACAAGGTGTAAACGCAGATGGAAGATTTAATTGTAAAATTGAGGAAACTGACCATTGTCCAGTTCAGATACAAGGTCCTAAATCTAAAGCTTTAATGAAAGATCTTTGTGGTGATCAATTTGATTTAGATAACATGCCGTTTTATGGATTAGCTGAAGCAAAAATCGGAGGAAGAAGTTGTGTTATTTCTCAATCAGGTTTTTCAGGAGAAGCTGGTTACGAAATTTATTTAAGAAATGCAACATTGTATGCAGATGATATGTGGAATGCTGTTTTAGAAGCTGGTAAAAAACATAACTTAATGGTTATTGCACCAGCGCATCATAGAAGAATTCAGGCAGGCATACTCTCTTGGGGACAAGATATGGATCAACAACATAATCCATTTCAATGTAATCTAGGTTATCAAGTTTCTTTATCTGGTAAAGGAGAATGGAATAAGAAATCTGATTATGTCGGTAAAGAAGTTTTAGAAAAAATGAAATCAGAAATCAAAGCTGGGAAAAAACCTTATAAACTTCAGCTAGTTGGTTTAGAGTTAGGAGGAAAACCGATTGAAGATTATGCGCCCGATTTTTGGTTAATTTCAAATGCTGATGGAGGCGAACCTGTTGGATTTGTTACTTCTCCGTGGTGGCATCCTGAGAAAAAAACTAATATTGCAATGGGTTATGTTCCTTTTGATGGAACCCTTAATGCTAATGGATTTCCAAAAGGAAAAGTTGGAACTAAATTTAAAGTTCATTTACCAGAAAAATATTCAAATAACCCAGGTAAACCAGTTGATGCTGTGGTAGTCGACATACCATTTAAAGAGTCTTTTAATGCTAATACTAGAGAGGTAGTTTCGGGTTAATAGTTTTTAAAAAAAATAACCTACTTTTAAAGTCGAATGTCTAAGGGTTTTTTAATTGTAATTTGCATTATCATTATTATTACTCTAATAATCTTTCCATTGATTATTTCATATAAGGAACAAAAAAATAAAAAAAATTAGATGTTTGGAGAGTTTTTAAATATTATCTTTAAGTCTATTAAACTAGACAAGTCTCTCTATACCGATAGTAGAAATTTTGGTGAGGCATCAATTTATTTTGCTGGATTAATTATGATCCTAGACGGAATAGCGGGAGCTGTAGCTGCAAATACTGTCATCAAAACAGCCATAGGGATGTCAGGATTGACTGCAATTTTAACTTGGTTTATTTGGGCAATTTTAATTTATGTTTTAGGAGTGAAGATATTTCCTGATAAGCAAACAAAAGTTTCATTTAAAAAAGTTTTGACTTTTGTTGGTTTTGCTCATGCACCTGGTTTATTGAGATTTTTTGCTGTTACACCTGAATTAATGATACCAATAATATTCCTTACTCAATTTTGGATTTTTGCTGCTCTAATTATATCAACAAGACAAATTTTAAATTTCAAGTCAAATTTAAAATCTTTTGGTATCGTGTTCCTGTCATTCCTAATTATAGTTTTTTTATCTATTTCCTTTGTAATGAGCAGAATGAATGCTTTACCTGTAAATAGTATTTAAATTGGAAATATTGTTTTTGAAACTCTGCACGACTTACAAATTTTAAATCCAGTCAAAATTAAGTTTTGAGTAACGCTTTCATCAATTTTTTTACATTCATCACAAATATCATTTAATTCCTCTGTATTTACATCGACTTGATCTTTTATATAATCATCTTCAGTCATTATCAGTTAAACCTGCGCCTGCCGCGCCTTTTTTTAAACTTTCCGACTCCTTAACGAATGTTTTCTCTGACAATTGATATAAGCTTTTCCAATCATTCTCAGTAAAATTGTCATTGTTTTCTAAAATTTTTACCTCTGCATTAGTTGCAATGTTTGGGCAATTTTTTTCCATTAGGTTTGTTGAAATATTGACATTAATATTTAATAAAAACTCACTTTTTTCAAATTTAAAAAATATCTTTTTTCCAATCACCTCTGAGCTCCTGCTAAGAAATGGTAAAAATAATAATGGGTATGCGATTTTAGAGAAATTAATAGACTTTATTTTTTCAATTTTTTCAATTTGATCTAAAAAACTTACTCCTAAAATAATTGGGCAATAAGAAAATTCAGAACACTTATTGTTTTCATTAATTAAGTTAAGATTCTCAAATTTTTTGTCCCTTTTTTCTTTTAGATATTCGTTTAAATTTTTAACTCCTTTTAAATTAAACATTTCTAATAATCTTATACTTTTTCCGACTTCCTCGCTTATTCCCCAAGAATAACCTGATGCTTTACTTGCACGTTTAGAGGTTGTTTCGATTTCACTCAAAGATTTCATAAAATTAATCAGCAATAAACCCAATACTGATTATAATCTTTTAATTCATGAGGAAGTGGCGCACCTTGGAACATGCAAATTCTTAACCACTTATCTGATCTAGGATCAAATTTTAATGCACCAAAAAAAGATAATTTTAATCTTAGCATATCAATTGGAACAACCTTTTCACTAATTGTATTATCTTGAATTTCAGCATATGGAAATTTTTCAACAATAAATGCTCTTCTAACAACATGTCTTAAGTTTGAATTGTTCATTAAAAATCTATCAATAGTTAAATCATCTTTACATAAAATTAATTGATCATTAAGTTTTTTAATATCTCTAGCAATTGCAAGAGGTTGTTCTAATTCTGAACCCTCTTCCTTAAAACGATCCGCATATCGTGGTTCTTCCTTATTTTTAGAAATAAACCAAAAATTTCTTAAATTTGATTTATCTTCGAAATTAATCTTAAGAATATCTGGATACCTTTGCTTTAAAATATTTTTAAGCTCTAAAACTGTTCTTTCCGTAGGAATTCTAAAATACTTTTCCTCCTCAGAACTCATATCTTTAATTAATGGCTGAACAATCTCATCAAAAGGTTCCATCATCATAGATACGATATACTCTATAGTTTCTTCACAAGTTTCTTTCTCTATCCATAAATATATCTGGTTGAAAGGATACGTGGTTGTAAAGTCTAATTGATTTTCGGTAAATTCTAAAAATCTTTTTACATTAACCAGTAGCGAATTTATCTTTTTAATTTGAAATTCACTTTCGGAATTCCAACTGGTAATATTTTTTAAAGAATCTTTGACACATTTTTTAAATAAATCTGCATCTTTTGAGTTTACATTTTTAATTTCTCTAATTTTTTTTAATGCGATTTCCCTAGATAAAATCCAATTGTTTAGCAAAGTGGGATGATTTACAATAAAAGGCGCCATGCCAAGTCCAGTAGAATTTCCTATGCCAAGGTTTCTACAAATATTTGGGTCTAAATTAACAGCTTTCTTTGGATTTTTATGCTTCGCTACATGATTCACTTGATCAAAAGTGAATTGCCTTACTAAATAGACCAACATCATCTCTAATCTAAAAGGTCCATTAATTTCTGCCCTATTTTTTATTCTAAAACGATCTGCTAAACCAAATTTTCCAGAACCATATACGGCAGTAGTTCTGTATAAATAACCAACTTTTTCGAGTAAATCTAAATCTGGCTGATTACCTTTACTTAAATTTTCAACTACATGATTAAAAACTCTGACTGATTTATTGGCTCTAGATAAAGTTAATTCTTTGTATGAAAGTCTGCCGACCTCTTGCCTTGGGACTTCATTTTTTAATCTTTCAATATCTTTTTTTGAGGGAACCCCATCATACAATGTAAAAGCAGCATCCCATTTTGTAGCAATAACCCTATCCGATCTATCATTATCATCTATCTTATTTGCAAAACAGACTAACGAGTAAACTCTTTTACCTTTTTTGAAAGAATATATCGCAACTCCATATCCACTAGAATCTAAGTTAAATAAATCTCTGTTGTAATCCCAATCCTTAAATTCATCTAAAAAACTTCTTAGAAATGATAATTTAGATTGATGAAAAGACCCTAGTCTAGACAATTTCATTATTATGTTTGGATCTCTTAATTCTACTTTCATGTTTTAAATATTTTTATAAAAATTATACCAATTGTTACCCAATATCCCATCAGTTTCTTCTTCAGAAAATCCAACTTTTCTTAAACCTTTCTCAATATTGAAAAAACCTCTAGCATCTTCAAACCAATTTGGTTGTTTAGGAAACCCAGGCTTATTCTTAGATCCCTCACCATAATTTTTACTTTTAGACCAAGTGCCATTTCTCATCCATTCAACAATTTCATCGGGCTGGTTTAGGCATAAATCAGATCCAATGCCAATATTTTTAATATTCATAATATCTGATGTTCTGGCTATCATCTCACAGAAACTATCTAATGAACAATTTGTATTATTTTTTAAATGGTGAGGATATAAAGAAAAACCCAAAATCCCTCCACTGTCACTTAAAATTTTTAATAACTCGTTAGATTTATTTCTTTTAGCAGCATGCCAAAAGTTGGGGTTAGCATGTGTGATTGCAATTGGTTTTTCACTTATTTCAATTGCATCTAACGTGCTTTTTTCAGCAGAGTGAGACATATCTATAACTATTCCAACTCTGTTCATTTCTTTAATAACTTCACGTCCAAAATTTGTTACTCCACTATCAATTTTTTCATAACAACCGGTTGCGAGAAGAGATTGGTTATTATAAGTTAGCTGCATAAAACGACATCCAAGATTATGTACTTTTTCCACTAAAGATATATCATCCTCAATGGGTGAGCAGTTTTGAAAACCAAAAAAAATTGCAGTTTTTTTTTCTAATTTAGCTTTTTCAATATCTTTAAAATTGGTACCTTGAAAGATTAGATCAGAATTTTTATCAAAAAGTTCTTGCCACTTTTTAATTTCATTTAGAAGCTCATTATAGTCTTCATGATAAACAATCGTCACATGGACAGCATCTAGCTCTGCTTGTCTATTAATCTCAAATACTTCTCTTGTCCAATTACAGTATTGTAAATTATCAATTTTATACTTCATGAGTTTAATTTTATTAAACCATATCAATACGTGTTTGAAATTCTATTAATTTATTGAAATTTCAATAATTTTTTGAAATAAAGTTTGAATAGACAAATTCATGAATAAAAAAAATCTCAAGGTTTTAATAGTAATGGGTAGCCAATCGGACTATAAAACAATGAAATTAGCTGCAAAAATTCTTAAAATTCTTGGTGTAAAATTTGAAACTAAAATAATTTCAGCGCATAGAACACCTAAAAGAATGTATGAATTTTCGACTACAGCCAAAAAAAATAATTTTGGCGTTATAATTGCAGGTGCTGGGGGTTCTGCACACCTACCTGGAATGATTTCAGCATTAACCTCAATTCCTGTTTTGGGTGTCCCAATTGAAAGTAAAAAACTTAAAGGCTTAGATAGTCTGCTGTCAATTGTTCAAATGCCTAAAGGAATACCAGTTGGAACATTGGCTATAGGAGATGATGGCGCAATAAACGCGGCATTACTTGCGGCATCTATAATTGCAAATAATAATTCTGCTGTAAGTAATAAACTTGAAAAATGGCGTGCATCACAAACAAGATCTATAAAAAAAAGACCTAAATAAGATTAATGTCTGAAATAAAGCTAGGTATAATTGGTGGCGGGCAACTTGGGAGTATGCTTTCAAATGCTGCAAGAAAATTAAATATAAAAACAGTAATTTATTGTGATGATTTAAATGCGCCCGCAAAAAATTTTTGTGATGAATTTATTTTTGGTGAATACAATAATAAAGAAAAAATCCATGAATTTATTGAGAAAGTTAATATTGTTACTTATGAATTTGAAAACATTCCATTTGAAACACTTAATGAAATTAACATAAAAAAATCTGTCTTACCAAAACCATCTATTAATAGATTGATACAGCATAGGTTAGCTGAAAAAGATTTTATAAATAAACTTAATTTAAGAACAACCCAATACGCTGCTATCGATAAAAAATCTGATTTAGACTCCTTGAAAGATCTTCTTCCAGGAATATTAAAAACTACAACTATGGGTTATGATGGTAAAGGTCAATATCCTATAAAAGAGATTAACGAGATAGACACCTTAAATATAGACTTTTCAAAAAGCTATATACTAGAAAAACTTGTGAAACTAAAAAAAGAAATTTCTGTCATTATTACTAGATTTGGGAATAATGATTATGAAGTTTATGAGCCAATAGAAAATATTCATGAAGATCAGATACTTAAATACTCCAGTATCCCTGCTGATATAAGTGAAAATATTTTCAATCAATCTAAAAATTGGACCATTAGTATTGCAGAGGAATTAAAATTTATTGGAACTCTTTGTGTAGAATTTTTTATTGATAGAAATGACAACTTATTTGTAAATGAGATTGCTCCAAGAGTACATAATTCTGGCCATCTAACAATTAACGCTTACAATGTTAGTCAATTTGAAAATCATATCAGAGCAGTTTGTTCTTTAAAAAAGGTTCCGTTAAAAAAATTATCTAATGCAAGAATGGTAAATTTAATAGGAAGTCAGATTGACCAATATAGAAAAAATAATAAATTTAACGAAAACGAATTTTTTTTTGATTATTTAAAAAAAGAAGTTAAAGAGAAAAGAAAAATGGGTCACATTACTACTTTAATAAGATGATAAAGTCGATAGAGGG
The DNA here is from genome assembly GCA_902627045.1 of uncultured Pelagibacteraceae bacterium. Classification (GTDB taxonomy): domain Bacteria; phylum Pseudomonadota; class Alphaproteobacteria; order Pelagibacterales; family Pelagibacteraceae; genus Pelagibacter. The sequence goes on along the minus strand of CACOHP010000007.1, from coordinate 22,722 downwards.
AAATTTTGATCATCCAGAGGTAAATGAACTTCTGACAAAACACTTTAAAGAACTGAAAGCCGCATCTCCTGAGGGGAGCGCACATGTTTTGGACATACCTGGTTTAAAAGTCTCTTCAATAAAATTTTGGAGTTTGTGGGAAAATAATAGATTAATGGGTTGTGGCGCTCTTAAGTTTTTAAGTAAAGACCATGGTGAATTTAAATCAATAAGAGTTCACGATGATTTTAGAAGTAAGGGCAATGGTATAAAAATAATAAGACATTTAATTGATGAATCTAAAAATCTAAATATTGTGAGAATAAGTATTGAAACAGGTTCTGGAAAATTTTTTGAACCAGCTAGAAAGTTATTTTTAAGATGTCACTTTAAGCCTTGTGCGCCTTTTGCGCACTATAAGGAAGACATCAATTCTCTTTATTTTACAAAAGTAATTAGCAAAGATTAGAATTTAAAATCTCTTAAGAGATCAATTTAGTTGACAAAAGAGCTAAAATTTTAAAGAAAGGCACGATTACTTAATTATAAGTAATAAATTAACATAACAATAAGTAAAAATATGAGTCTACAAGGTAAAGTAAAATGGTTCAATCCAACCAAAGGTTATGGTTTTATTGAACGTGAAGATAAAGAAAAAGATGTATTTGTTCATGTTTCAGCAGTAAGAGATGCTGGTATGAATGGTTTAGATGAGGGTCAAGCTTTGACTTTCGATGTTGAAGATGGTCCTAAAGGTCCTTCAGCAGTTAACTTGAAAACTGCATAATTTTCATAAAAAATTTATTGGCTGTATCAATCAAATATTTCGATGTATTTAATTTTTATGGCCAATAATCTATTATCTAAAAGTAACAATAAGTTATGATTGGTATTCTTGGAGGAATGGGAACACAAGCAGGTCTAGACTTCTGTAATAAACTTGCAGTTTTAAACAGAGGTAAAATTGATCAAGATTATCCTCTATTTATACTTTACAATAAATCAAATATACCTGGAAGACCTGAGTCGATAGGAATACAGACAGGTAGATTAACAAATAGATTTTCAAATTCAAAAAACAAAAAAAAATATAAGTTGGTTTTAGACAGTTTGCTTAAAGGATGTCGGCTGCTTAAAAAAGATAAATGCAAATTTATTGTTATACCATGCAATACAGCACATTATTGGTATAACGACTTAAAAAAGAAAATAAAATTGCCAATAATAAACATGCCAAAGGAAGTTTACAATCACGCGAAAAAAAAATGTAAAAAAAACTCATCTATAGGCTTACTAGCAACTGAGGGGACAATAATGACCGGTGTCTATAATAAATTTTTTGATGATAGATATAATTTAATACATCCTAATAAATCGATTCAAAAAAATTCTGTAAACCAAGCAATCAAGCTTGTTAAAATGGGAAACGTTAAGGCAGCAGCAAAAAGAATTAAACCAGCAATAAACTTCTTGATTAAAAAGAAGTGTAAAAAAATTATCCTTGGTTGTACAGAATTGCCCATAGCAATATTTGCATTTAAATCATTTGATAAAATCAAAAAATCAAAAATTTTTTTAGATCCAAATTTGATTTTGGCTAATGCTGCAATGAAAAAATATCGAAAATAATTAATGCAGTCTAAAGACAAGCCATATGTTTTATTCGTTGCAGAAGTAATCTATTTAGAAATTTCAGATATCAAAAAAAAAAATTTAGATTTTTCAAATAAAGACGCTATTGATGCTTTCATTGGCAATGAGACATACAAAAATATTAGCAGTGGAAAGTTTCATGACGACTGGTTGAAAGAATTAGAAAAAAATAAATTTGTAGATTTAAAAACAAAGAAAAAAATACCTGAGGAAACAATAAGGTTATTAAAAATTCAAAAAGATGTAATGGTGAAACAGCTCATCCAGTTTCCAGATCTTTATGATACCAAAAATAATTTACCACTTGAAATATCTCAGAGAGCATTTGATCACATTTGGAGAATGTGTGAAAGTTACGAATTATGGTGTAAAGAGACTAAACAAAATGAATTTATTAAATTAAATATTACTGATTAGTATTCAGTATAAATGATAACTAATATATTAAAGCAAAAGTGATTAGAATATATCCTCTTATTTTCATTCTGTTGTGGTCTTCGGCATTTATAACAACTAAACCGATTGTAGATAATAGTGACCCTTTTGCAGCTTTAGCATTTAGGTTTTTTTTTGTGGCTTTTGGTTTTTATTTATTTTCTCTTTATTTAAATCAATCAATAATTACAAACAAAAGAAAAATTGCAGAATCTGTTTTAAGTGGTGTACTTTTTCATGGATTTTATTTGGGTGGAGTTTTTTACTCAATTTCAATTGGAATGCCAACAGGAATAGCGGCTTTAATAGTTACTCTTCAACCAGTTTTAACAAATATTTTGAGCGGACCCATTCTCAATGAAAAAATAACTGTCCAACAGTGGATCGGGGTTTTGCTCGGTTTTGCAGGTGCCTCTTTAGTTTTGGGTTTAGATATAGGTTCTGGTATTCCATTATTAGGTTTTATAGCAACACTTACTGCACTGCTTGCAATTACAATATCTACAATTTGGCAAAAAAAAATAAGTAAAAACTTGCCTCTGACAGTAAGTAATTTTTACCAAGCATTTGGAGGATGTTCATTTCATGTTCTTGTAGTAATTTTTTTTGCCGAACCATACATTAATTTTAGCAAGGTTTTTATTATTGCGATGAGCCATCAAATATTGCTTGTTTCTTTTGGTGCTTTTACAATTTTAATGCTTTTAATTAAAAAAAACTCAGCAAGCAAAACTGTTTCTATATTTTTTTTAATTCCATCAACCTCTGCTTTAATGGCCTGGTTTTTTTTAAATGAAAAATTAACAAATTTAGATATTGTCGGTTTTATTGTAACATCAATAGGAGTTTATATTGCCACGAGAGACTGAAACTATTATATGTTTTCAAAAATAACAAAAATATATTAATCGAAATATTTTAATTTAAGATAATGGCCAAATCTAAATCAGATATTGAAATAGCTAGAAAAGCTAAAATGCAACCAATAGGTAAAATTTTAGCTAAAATAAGAGTTCCAGATGAGAGCAGTGCTTTTAGTCCGATGGGTAGACATATAGCAAAAATTAATTTTGAATTTTTAGATAAACTTAAGAAAAAAAAAGATGGTAAATTAATCTTAGTTACTGCAATAACACCAACACCAGCCGGTGAAGGAAAAACAACGACCTCAGTCGGTTTAAGCGACGGCTTAAATAAGATTGGTAAAAAATCTATTGTCTGTCTAAGGGAACCTAGTTTAGGTCCATCATTTGGAATGAAGGGTGGTGCTGCTGGGGGTGGTTATGCTCAAGTTGTTCCTATGGAGCAGATAAATTTACATTTTACTGGTGATTTCCATGCTATCACGTCAGCACATAATTTACTTTCAGCAATGATAGATAATCATATTTATTGGGGAAATAAACTTAATATAGATGAAAACAAAATAGTTTGGAAACGTGTGATGGATATGAATGACCGTGCTCTAAGATTTATTGATATTAATACTAGTGGAGTTGCTAAAGATTTTAAAAGAGTTGATGGGTTCGATATAACAGTTGCATCAGAGGTAATGGCAATCTTTTGTCTCTCTAATGATTTAAAAGATTTAGAAAAAAGAATTGGTAATATAACTTTTGCATACGATAAAAATGGAAAACCACTTTATGCTAGAGATATAAATGCTCATGGTCCCATGACTGTTTTGCTTAAAGAAGCAATTAGACCAAATGTAACTCAAACTTTAGAAAATAATCCAGCAATCATTCATGGTGGTCCATTTGCAAATATTGCTCATGGATGTAATTCAGTGATTGCAACTAAAACTGCTTTAAAACTGTCTGATTATGTGGTTACTGAAGCAGGATTTGGTGCAGATCTTGGTGCAGAAAAATTTTTAAATATTAAATGTAGGAAGGCAGGCTTAACTCCTAGCTGTGTAGTAATTGTTGCAACTATAAGGGCATTAAAAATGCACGGAGGTGTTGAGAAAGAGGACTTAAAAAAAGAGGATATATCCGCTTTAGAGAAAGGATTGGTTAACTTAGAAAGACACATATCAAACATAAAAAAATTTGGTTTGGAACCAATAGTTGCCATAAATCATTTTGCGCTGGATACCAAAAAAGAAGTAAATACTGTTTTAAATTTTTGTAAAAAAAATAGAGTAGAAGTAAGTGAATGTAAACATTGGGCTAAAGGTGGAAACGGAACAAAAGATCTTGCAAAAAAAGTTGTTAAAGTTTGTAAGAATAAGAAAAATAAATTTAAATTTTTGTATAATAACAATCTTAAACTTTGGGACAAAATAGAGTTAATTGCCAAGCAAATCTATAAGGCTGACAAAATAACGGCTGACGACAAAGTAAAAGAACAATTAAAAGTTTTTGAAAATAATGGTCATGGAAATTTACCAGTTTGTATTGCAAAAACACAATTTAGTTTTTCAACAGACCCAAAACTAAAGGGTGCTCCATCAAATCATGAAATACCAATAAGAGAGGTAAGATTATCATCTGGGGCGGAATTTGTAGTAGTTATTTGTGGATCGATAATGACAATGCCAGGATTACCAAGGGTTCCAGCAGCTGATACTATTAAATTAAATCAAAAAGGCCAAATTGAAGGATTATTTTAGTTTAATTCTCTAAGCCAATTTTTAAGCTCTAACATCTTTTTTTCTTTAACGGTGATTTTAATTTCTTTTTCAATGAAAGATATATGTTGCTCAAGATCATTTTCATTTTCAAATACTTTTCTCTCTTTAATTAATCTTTTTCTCCTAAAATTAATTATACTTATCATTTTTTCATAAGTTATCTCAGGATGATATTGCAGACCCCAAACTTTGGTTTTACTTGTTTCAAAATATAAACCTTGGACTTTATTAACTTTATTAGATGCTAAGCAAATACCGTTCTCAGGTAATTTTACCACTTCATCATAATTAAAAGCAGGAGAATTAAATCTTTTTTCTTTATTTTTATATAATGGATGCTTTAGACCTTTATCATTTACCTCAATTTCTTTTGCGATACCAACATGTGATACACTTGCTTTTTTTACTTGGCCACCGGCAGCAGTCACAGCCACTTGCATGCCCCAACAAATTCCTAAAATATTTTTTACTTTGTCTTGGCAATTTCTCATAAATTCAATTTGTTTTTTTATTTCTGGAGTATCATTGTAAATATTCAAACTACTTCCGCCCCAGATTAAACCATCATAAGTGTGCAACCTATCGTTGAAATTAATAATGTTTTTTTCTGATGATGGGTTTACTACATCTAGTATTAAATCTTTGGATATATAGTCTAAACTCTCTTTTAAGCTTTGAGTGTGAGTCTGAATTCCAGCCTTAGTAAAAGTGTGATTTTCTTCTTCTAAATTACCCTCAACGATTAAAATTTTTTTCTTATTCATAAAAAACTACTCTTCAAACGTTATAATTAAAAGATATGCAACTATAATCAGCAAATATATTAATCAAAAAATATTTCTTCAATCAAAAGTTGTATAATTTTATCTCTGTGATGAATTTTAAATTTTTTAAAATTTATAATGATTATCAATTGCAGAAACTTAAGCCATATGATTAGATTATAATAATATAATGTTTAACATAACTAAACAAAAGGGAGGAATAATGTTAGCAAAAATGATTAAGAAGCTAACCTCTACTCTAACAGTAGTTATAGCTTTAATTTCTTCACTTGGTTTACCTCAAAATGTATTTGCGGCGGAGACACAATATTTTCCGGTAGCAAGTAGCCGTGTCGGACCATACTCAGCAATGGGAACTGGTTACTACGGAGCTCAGATTGATTACATGAACTATGTAAACATGACAGGTGGGGTGAATGGAGTAATGCTTACATGGCAAGAATGTGAGACTGAGTATAACGCTGTTAAAACAGTTGAGTGTTATCAGAGACTTTTAGAAAAAGACGGACAAAGAATAGTAGTGTTCGATACTTTAGGAACACCAGGAGCATACGCAGTAATTAACCGTATGGCAAAAGACAATGTTGTTTTAGCTCAATATGGTTATGGAAGAACTGATGGTGCTGATGGAAGAGTTTGGCCTTGGGTATTTAATGCTGCAAGTCACTATTGGTCACAAATAGCTGTTAAACTTAAGTTTATGGCTAAGATCGAAGGCGGAATTGATAAGATGAAAGGTAAAAAAATCGTTCACTTACACATCGACTCTGCTTACGGTAGAGAGCCATTACCAGCAATGAGAAAAATTTGTAATGACTGGGGAGTTAAATTGATTGAAATATCAATTCCACCTCCAGGTCTTGAACAACAATCTCAGTGGCTGCAAATCAGAAAAGAAAAACCTGATTGGGTTACTTTCTGGGGAGCAGGTTCTGGAATGAATTCAACAGCAATGACTAATGCTGCGAGAATTAATTTCCCAAGAGATAGAATGATGTATGTAACATTTGGTGCTGCCGAAGAGGATATGTACCCAGCAGGTGATGCAGCTAAGGGAACTTACGCTGTTGCTAATGCTCTGCCAGGAGAATATCCATTGGTTAAAGCCATCAAAGACAAAGTATATGGTGCTGGAAAAGGTAACTTAGCTGATCCAAATAGGATTGGTTCAGTTTACTGGAATAGAGGACTAGGTGCTGCAGTTATGTGGATTGAGGGTTTAAGAAATGCTCAAAAAATGCATAACAAAGTTGGTAAAGCAGTAAATGGTGCTGAGTTTAGAGACGGTTATGAAGCAATTAACATGACTGAAGCTAGACTGAAAGAACTTGGAGTTGGAGGAATGTTAGCTCCGTTCGCTATTTCATGTGCAAACCACGAAGGTGCTGGTAAATTTGCTGTAATGCAGTGGGATGGATCAAAATTCAATCAGGTAACTGGTTGGGAAGCTCCAGGAGACCCTAAATTCATAAGAGGTCTAGTCGAGGCATCTGCAGCTAAATTTGCTAAAGAGAACAACATTACACCGAAAAAATGTTAACATTTAGTTTAGAGATAAATTAATGTTATCTAAAATGGGGAGTTCAAATAATTTGATTATTTTGAATTCCCCATTTAAATAAAATCAAATATAAATATAATAAAAAAAGAAATTAATGAGCACCTCAACAAACATTCTTGATATTAAAAATATTGAAGTGATGTATGATAACGTCATTTTAGCATTACATGATGTTTCATTAAAAGTGCCTAAAGGAAAAGTGGTAGCTTTACTTGGAGCTAACGGCGCTGGTAAAAGCACAACACTAAAAGCAGTTTCAACTATGTTAGCCTCGGAAAGAGGTAAAGTTACAAAAGGTTCAATAGATTATGATGGTACATCGATTGATAAGCAAAACCCTTCACAAATGGTTGGGCTTGGGATGGTTCAAGTATTAGAAGGCAGAAGATGCTTTGGTCACTTGACAGTTGAAGAAAACATTATCTCAGGTGCTTACTCAAGAAAATTATCAAAAGGTGATATCAATCAAGAATTAGAGAAAATATATACTTACTTCATAAGATTAAAAGAGAGAAGAAGAAGCCAAGCGGCATTTACATCAGGTGGAGAGCAACAAATGATAGCAGTTGCAAGAGCTATGATGGCAAAACCTAAGATGCTCCTTTTAGATGAGCCTACAATGGGTTTAGCACCACAACTAGTGGCTGAGATCTTTAATATTGTAAAAGAATTAAACCAGAAAGAAGGTGTTAGTATTTTACTTGCTGAACAAAATACCAACGTTGCACTTAAAAATTCAGATTATGGTTACATTATTGAAACAGGAAGAGTGATGTTAGATGGAACAGCCAAAAGTTTATTGAGTAATGATCAGGTGAAAGAATTATATTTAGGTATTTCAAAGAAAGGTAGAAAAAATTTCAGAGACGTACTTAAGGAAGAAAGCTTAACGAAGAAAAAAATTAATTAAAAATGGCACAAGAGAGAAAATTTAAAATAGGTAAGCCAATATTAGAAGTAAAAAATATCTCACTTTCTTTTGGTGGTGTTAAAGCAATAACCGATACCTCGTTCGATGTACTTGAACATGAAGTTAGAGCTATAATCGGACCTAATGGAGCCGGAAAAAGCTCAATGCTGAATTGTATAAATGGAATTTATAAGCCTCAACAAGGAACTGTTTCTTTTAAAGGACAACAAATACCAAACATAACTCCTAATATCATGGCGCAAATGGGTCTTTCTAGAACATTTCAAAACTTAGCTCTATTCAAAAGAATGTCAGTCCTAGACAATATTTTAGTAGGCCGAAGGCTTCATACAAAAACAAATTTTCTTGAAGTTGCTTTTCAGCTACCTAAGGTTAAAAAAGAAGAAAAGATGAATAGAGATAGGTCTGAAGAAATAATTAGTTTTTTAGAGATAGAAGATATCAAAGATACACCAGTTGGAAAACTTCCTTACGGATTACAAAAAAAAGTAGAATTAGGTCGTGCTCTTGCAACTGACTCATCTGTAATTTTATTAGATGAACCTATGGCTGGTATGAATGTTGAAGAAAAAAGAGATATGTGTAGATTTATTTTAAAAGTAAATGATGAATTGGGTACGACTATGGTTCTTATTGAGCATGACATGGGAGTAGTTATGGATATATCAGATAGAGTTGTAGTGCTTGATTATGGTAAAGTTATTGGCGATGGTACGCCTGATGAGGTAAGATCAAATCAAAAAGTAATAGATGCTTATTTAGGGGTAGAACACTAGGATAAACTTATGGTTGATGAATTATTATTTTTTATGGAAGTTTTGGTCGGCGGTTTGCTTGCTGGAACTATGTATTCATTAGTAGCTTTAGGATTTGTTCTTATTTTTAAGGCTTCAGCAACATTTAACTTCTCACAAGGAGCTATGGTTTTCTTCTCAGTTCTTGCTTTTTGTGGTTTCATGCAAGATTTTAACATACCTTTTGTACTTGCATTTATTATGGCTGCTCTTTTAATGGTAGTAGTTGGTCTGTGTACCGAAAGATTTGTTTTAAGACCTCTCATGAATGCCAGTGAGGACACAGTGCTAATGGCCACAATTGGTCTAGGATATGTTTTAGAAGGCTTGGCTCAAGCAGCTTGGGGAGTAGAAGTAAGAAGATTAGATTTAGGTATAGGAGATTTTCCAGTACCGTGGATCGCTGACAACTTAAAATTATTCATTAGTGCTCTTGATATTACTGCAGGAGTTGTAGCTGCTATTATGATTATTGGTTTATTCCTTCTGTTTAAATACACAAAAATTGGTCTTGGTTTGAGAGCTGTTGCAGATGATGCAGGTGCTGCTAGTTCAATAGGAATTCCTTTAAAACACATTATGTTACTAGTTTGGTCTGCTGCTGGAGTTGTGGCATTAGTTGCAGGATGTATGTGGGGTGCAAGAGCTGGTGTCCAATTTGCTCTTGTTGACTTAGCTTTAAAAGCTTTACCAGTCTTAATTATAGGTGGTTTCTCATCTATCCCAGGTGCAATTATTGGTGGCTTAATCATTGGTGCAGTAGAGAAAGTTTTAGAAGTATACATTGGTCCATTCTTTGGAGGCGCAATTGAAGGTTGGGCTCCTTACGTCTTAGCAATATTCTTTTTATTATATAGACCGGAAGGTTTATTTGGAGAAAAAATTATTAGGAGAGTTTAATTTATGATGAAACCAGTGTTTATGACTTATACAAAAAAAGACCTAATTAACTTAGCTGTTTGTATGGTTCTAAGTGTATTGGTAATTCCAACATTTATTACAACAGAATATTGGTACACTTCCATATTGATACCTTGGCTTTGCTTAGCTCTAGCTACAATTGGACAGCAAATAGTTATGGGTTACACAGGACAATTAGCTTTAGGAGCTGCTGGCTTTATGGCTGCAGGTGCCTTTGCAATGTTTAACCTTATTTTACGAGTGCCTGATCTAGGTTTCGTGGGTTCATTAATAGTGTCTGGTTTGATTGCTGCCGCTTTTGGAATTTTGTTTGGTTTACCAAGTTTAAAGGTAAGAGGAATTTATCTGATGGTAGCAACATTGGCCTCACAGTTCTTTATTATCTGGATGATAGATAAATTTGGTTGGTTTAAAAACTACGACTCATCAGGAATTATAACTGCACAAGACATAGTTATCTTGGGAAAACCATTTACAACTCCATTAGCTATGTATTTTGTATGTTTGGCTGTTACCACGGTTTTAACTTTACTGGCGATGAATATGGCTAGAGGTAGCACTGGTAGGAATTGGATGGCAGTTAGAGATATGGATATTGCCGCAGAGTCTATGGGAGTTTCATTATTAAGAACAAAAGTACAAGCCTTTGCAATCAGTGCATTTTATTGTGGTGTTGCAGGTGCACTTTTTGCATTTTGTTATTTAAAATCTTTGGAACCAGTTGCTTTTGATATTAAATTATCTTTTAAAATATTATTTATGTGTATTTTAGGTGGACTTGGTACAATAAATGGTGCTTTTATTGGTGCTGCGTTTATTCTACTTTTCCCAGTTCTTCTTAATGCCATTGGTAATAATGTTTTTCATGGTGCTATTGATGCTACAATAATATCTTCAATTGAGCAGGTAATATTTGGTGGATTGATGATTATCTTTATGATTTATGAACCTTTAGGAATGGCAAAATTGTGGGAAAACATAAAACAAAAATGGAAGACAAAATACCCAACTATGAACATTAAAAATTTAGTGTCTTCAATCGGTAAAAAATCTTAAGAAGTGGATAAAAAAAAACTAATTTTTGCATTATTAGTTGGTATCATTATAGGATTGCTTGTAGAAAATAATTTTCTAATTGGTTAAATTTTTTTATTATACAGTATCGTCCTTAGCAAATTAGTCATCAAAGGTATCTTTTTTTTATTAATTTTTCTCAAAATATAAGGAGCAATTTCTCTGGCCAATTGCTCCCCTTCAACTGTATCTTTTGGCATAAACTTTTTTTTTGCTGCAGCAAATGTAAAACCTTTACCTAAAAAATCTCCCATTTTACTATTTCTTCCACCCACAGCACTCACATAGAGATCACCAATACCAGCAAGACCTAATATGGTTGTTTGATCGCCTTTAAAATATTTAATCAAAAATTTCATTTCATTTACACTTTTTTGAAATAAATCTGATGCAGCATTTAAATTTTGACCTGAGCCTATAACCATTGCATATATATTTTTAATTGCTGAGCAAATTTCTACTCCAATAACGTCTCTTGAAAATTCAGTCAGATAATATTTTGTTGATATTTGTTTTCCAATCCATTTAGCTATTTTGATATTCTTATTTGCTACTACTACACTTGTCTTATTTTTTTTTGCTAATTCTTTAGCTAAACAAGGTCCTTTTAGAACTGATACATTTGCAACATTATAGTTATCTTTAAGCAACCCTGAAATAGTTATTAGCTTATTTCTTTTTTTATCATATTTAAGTCCTTTCGTAAGAACCAATAACGGAGTTTTTATTTTTAAGTCTTTTAATTCTTTTCCTATAAAATTAATTCCAGCAAGACTTAAGGCGATAACAATTAAATCAAATTTTCCTTTTAAAATATCTTTTGAATATTTTCTATACTCTAACTTTTTTGGAAGATTAAGTTTTAATGAGGAGTGAAATTTTTGCTTTGACGACAAGTTTTTAATAAAAATTTTATTATATGGTTCTGTAATAGTAACTTTATTATTATTTTCCAAACACGGAACTGAAAAAGCAGAACCCATTGCACCACCACCAACAATTAATATTTTTTTCATACAGTTTTTCTTTGTATAAATATTAATATAGGTTTATTTATAGTTTGAATATAAAAAAAATTTAAAATGCAAAACCTCAAATGGAAATACTCCAAATTCTTGTTAAATAAAAACTTTCAATTTAGTAGAAATTATGTCCTAAAATATTTACCATCAAATTTATTAATCAATTCTTACAAAAGTATATATAAATGGAAAGGATATAATCCAACTCCACTATTGAAATTAAATAAATTAAATAAAAAACTTCAGCTTAGGAACATATTTTATAAAGACGAGTCAAAACGATTTCACTTGAAATCCTTTAAAGCTCTAGGCGGAGCTTATGCAGTGGAAAAAATTGCAAAAAAGGCTAACAGAATAATTGTTTCATCAGCAACCGCTGGTAATCATGGAAGGTCAGTTGCATGGGGGGCAAAAAGACTAAAATTGAAATGTAAAATTTTTGTTAGTCAATACGTAAGCGAAACAAGGGTAAAAGAAATAAAAAAATTTGGCGCTGATGTAATAAGAGTAAGAGGAAATTATGAAGCATCATTAAAAAAATGCCAGTTACTCTCAAAGAAAAATAATTGGAAAATTATTCAAGATGTATCGACAAAGAATTATAAGTACATTCCTCAACTAACAATGGCTGGATACTCTATTTTAATTAAAGAAATTTCTAAACAAACTAATCAATATATTACCCATATATTTCTTCAGGCAGGGGTTGGTGGTTTGGCTGCAGGTTTGGTTGCTGGAGTAGCAAAATATTTTAAAAAAATTCCAAAAATAATTATCGTTGAACCAGATAGAGCCGATTGTGTTCTTCAAAGTATTAAAAGTAATAAGTTAAAAAAAATAAAGATAAAAAAAGAGAGCATTATGGGTGGTATGTCTTGCAATGAAATGTCTCTTGTGCCCTGGCAAATACTAAAAAAAGCTAGCAATTGTTGTGTCTCAATTTCAGATAAAAATGTTCCTAAAATAGTGGCTGGTTTAAAAGATAAAAAGTTCAGCAAAACTTCAATTGTAGGTGGTGAATGCGCTACTCCAGGAATTATTGCTTTGATTGGATTATGCAATAACAAAAAGGTAAGAAAATTGATTAACCTTGATGAAAATTCAAATGTTTTAGTTATTGGATGCGAAGGTAATGCAGATGTTAAACTCTACAAACAACTGCTATCTAAAGGTAGAAAATAATTTTTATGACAAAAAACGCAATCACTTGGATAAGAGAGGATTTTAGAATTGAAAATAACCCTGCTCTTTCTTATGCAACTCAAAATCATGAGAGCGTGCTTGCCCTATATATTTACAACAAAAGTGACTTTGATGCCAAAAGAGAAGCACAAAAATGGTGGCTTTCAAAATCATTAGAAATCTTTAAGTCTGAATTATCTAAGTTTAAAATTAATCTTCAAATATTAGCGGGTGATGAGCTAGATATATTTTCAAAGATTAAAAAAAAAGACAATATTTCGATATATTGGAATAAAATTTATGAACCGGACATAATTGCAAAAGGAAAAAAAATTAGAGATATTTTTGTTAAAAATCAGATTAATTACAAATATTTTAAAGGAAATATTTTAAATGAGTTTCAAGAGGTAACTAAAAATGACGGAACACCTTTTAAAGTTTTCACCCCATTTTGGAGAAACGCTGAACAAAAATTTTTAGGATCACCACCAAGTAAAAATTATGGTATCAAAAAAAAAACAAAGTCATTAACATTCTTTAAAGGTTGTATAGAGCCAAAAGATATTCTTCCAAGAAAAAATTGGTATAAAAAGTTTGAAAAATATTGGAAGGTTTCTGAGGAAGAGTCTAAAAAAATTCTAAAAAATCTAATTGATAGTAAAATTAAAGATTATGGAACTGCAAGAGATTATCCCTCTGTCGAGGGCACATCTAAATTATCTCCTTATATCAAACATGGACAAATTCACGTGAATACTATTTGGAAAAAGTGCAGTGAAATTAAATCGAAAGGAATTGGTTACAGAAAATATGTTAATGAATTAGGGTGGCGTGAATTTTCGCATAGTTTAATCAATTATTTCCCAGAATTTTTAAAAGGAAATTATAGAAAAGAATTTGATAAGTTTCCCTGGGTCAAAAATGAAAAATTTTTAAAGGCGTGGAAATCAGGTATGACGGGTTATCCGATTGTTGATGCTGGGATGAGAGAGCTTTATGAAACTGGTTGGATGCATAACCGGATAAGAATGGTTGTGGGTTCCTTTCTAGTAAAACATTTAAGAATAAATTGGACTGAGGGTGAAAAACATTTTAGAAATTGTTTATTAGATTTTAATAAAGCTAATAATGTAGCTCAATGGCAATGGGTTGCTGGTTGCGGCGCTGATGCAGCTCCTTATTTCAGAATATTCAATCCTATCCTTCAAGGTGAAAAATTTGATAAAGAAGGAAAGTATGTAAAAAAATGGGTACCAGAATTAAGTAAGGTTCCACAAAAGTTTATTCATAAACCATGGGAAATGGAAATTAAATATCAAGAGGCAATAAATACAATTATTGGAAAAAGTTATCCAAAACCAATTGTTATTCATGAGCAGGCAAGAGCCGCAGCTTTAAAAGCGTTTCAAACTTTAAAAAATTAGAAACCACTCTCTCTGACTAATAATGAAAATATATTCTTAAACATTTTTAAGAATGGGCTATATCTATAACCATCAATATGCACATAACCCGGCACTTCCCATTCAATTAAATCATTTTTATCAATGGTAGAAAAAGTAACCTGATAATGAGCTGACATTGGTCTATTTTCATACTCCTTGTTTGTAGCGTTTCTTGTAGCTATAGGTCCATCAAATTGTGAAGATAAAGATAAATAAGGAAGAATAGAAATTGCAGATCTGTCCAAATTTTTTGATACCAACTTAATCCTAGAATGTTCTCCATTAAATGGAATAAAAATTGCATATTCATTAATCTTAAATCTATCTACTTCCCCTTCTTTTAAATAACCCACAACTGAACCTGGCCCATATTTACTAACTCCACCAAGTGGATCTAAATTGCTGACCCATTGATTTATAGATATATTGGAAAAATCCTTAATTTTTCCATTAACAGGCGACTTAAGTAATAATTTTGATTTTGTTTTACTAAGACCATCTAATTCATTTTGAAGAAAGATTAATTGTTGCTGAAGTATCATATATTCATTGAGGTTGTTAGCTGACTTACTTAGTCTGTTAATTTTTGTCTTTGTTAATTTTATTTTTCTTCTAACCTTATCAATTTTTAAATTTAAATCAGGTGATGACAATTCGATCAATTTCTGTCCTTTTTTAACATCTTGGTTCTTTGTTACAAAAATCTCCTTTACCTTAGCGGGATATGGAGAATAAATTTTTGTATATTGTTCAGAAATATATACTGCAGGAATTTTGATAGATGATTTCCAAGGAAAAAATAAAATTACAAACAAAACAAATAAAATTGAAAGAAGTCTTTTTGTTTTGAAATTGAATTTAATTTGAGATTTAAGATTATACCAATTTTTAATTTCAGTAATTATAGGTCTTAAAATAAACCAATAAATTTCAATTACAAATAAGATAATACCTAAACTTTTAAATGCTAAATGGTAAACTAATAGCGCAATCCCTAAAAATATAAAAAATCTATAAACCCAAGTCAGCCATGCATAAGAAATAAATGTCCAGCGTCTTGTGGGATTTAAATCCTCAGGTGGTGGATGATTAAAACCAAATAAAATTTCTCTTAATTGCCATCTTGCAAGAGCAAACGATCTAGGTTGTAAGTTCTCAGCTTTAAGCCAATCAGAAAAAACATAATATCCATCAAATCTCATAAAAGGGCTAACGTTGATAGCTAGTGATGAAATCCAACTTGTTGTGGCAATAAAAAAAGCAACACTTTTTAAGCCACCATCAGGAAGTATGGCCCATAAAAAAGTTGAAATTAACGCGAGATGAAGTTCAGTTAAAATCCCCGCAAAATTAATTAATAATCTATCTTTATGATCCCTCAGTCTCCATGCATCAGAGGTGTCAGTATATAAAAATGGAAAAAAAACAAGAAACGCTATACCGATTGAAGATACTCGACACCCAAAATATTTTGAGACAAAAGCGTGACCAAGCTCATGTAAAGATTTAACAAAAACTAATGTGATTAGATAAAGTATTAATCCTTGAAAAGAAAAAAAATATAAAAATGTATTTTTAAAACTTTCAATTTGTTGGATAACAAGACAAATACCAACAAAACCTAATATGTAAATTAAATTTCTAATTTTTTTTGATCCAAGTATTTTTGCATATCTCAGTGTTCGGCCAAGCCATTCGTCAGGTTTTACTAAAGGAATTTTAAAAAAAAGATAACTATGAACTAAAAATAGTAACCAATTTTTTTTTTGAGCATTTTTTTGTTTTAGTAAGATATTTTCAAACTGTCCCCTCGGTTGAATAATTAGATTATTTAATTGTAAAAAATCGATAAATTTTTTTATTTCTTCACTATCAGCTTCAATACCATCACGATTAATTTTTTTTTCGAAAACTTTAATATCGTCACCCCCACTCCAATTTTTAATTAATCTAAAAGCTGTAAGTCCCAGAGTAAAATATTTATTCCTTAAGGCATCATACAGTAGCCAGGCAGGGGAACCGTCCTCCCTACTATTGCCTCTAAGTATTTCTAAATCTTCTCTTAAATATGGAATGATCATATGCCGATTAATTGTCGAATAAATGTAATTGGTTTTCTAAATAAATAATAAAATAAAATAGTTCTATCTCCATAAACCTTAGCTGTTCCTCGTAAACCAATTCTTGGGGTATCCTTATTGCCCTCAAAACTTGATATTAACTTATAAGAAAGAACTTCCTCAGGTGAAAGTTCTGGCTCATAAGTAGATCTTAAAATCTTTCCTTTATAAGAACTCATAGGATTTATATCTAAAAAAATATTGGTATTAGCATTTTCGTTGATAACAATTGAGTCTTTTACTGGTAGCCATATTAGAAATTCAATGTTTGCAGGATCTGCAATAGTTAATATTTTTTCACCAACTGATACGGGCTTACCTTGCCAATCAGATTTTCTATCTACGATAACCACACCCTTTTTTTCAGCGAATATTTTAGAGTTTTTTAATTTTCTCTCCGCAGAACTTAACTCTACCCTTCTTAAATCAACTTGAGCCATGAGTTCTGCTAATCTTGATTTTTGCTCATTGTCAGTAAATGATGATTGTCTTGTTCTTAGAAGCTCTTTCTCGGAAACTTGCAGTGATTGCTTTGCTAGATTAAATTCATTTAACAAATCAATATCCTCTAATAAAACCAATAGATCTCCGGGCTTTGCTTGATCATTATTATTTGCAACAATTTTTTTAACTACTCCATCAAACGGGGATGTAATTAAAAAGGGATTTTTCGCTACCACCTCAACTGGAGCAGTACTAGTCATACGAACTGGAAAAAGAAATAATAATATAATTACCGAAATTGCAATCCAACGTTTTTTTCCACTAAAATTTTTTTTGAAAAAATCTCTTATTGAATAATTGACTAAAAATGTATTATAAGCATGACCATACGTTCTTGATAAGTGTGATATTAATTCATTTTCATTCTCAGAAAAAATTTCATTTCGAGCTAATAAAAGAAATCCTTGTAAACCCCTTTGAGGTGAAAAAATTGGTATACAAAGTAAATGTTGAGGAATATTTTTTGGTTTTTGTTTTTTAATTTTTTTTGAAAATTTATCCAAATCAATTGGCTCAATCTCTTTAAGATTTTGATTTGATTTATGATTAACAATACTCTCAACAAACGTAATTAATGGTGCAGTTCTATCAACTGAGGCGATATCTGATACTGCCTCCACATGATATTTATCTGTTGGGCTTTTAAGTAATAAAAATGAGGTTGTATAATCAATTATTTCCCTAGTTTCATTAACAACAAGAAAATTTAATTCATCTTTACTTTTGGCCTCTCTAGTTTTTTTTTCTAGACTAATTAATCTTGCAATTTTAATATTTTTATCTTGGCTCAAAATTTAACAATCCCACTCATTCCAGGAATTAAACTCTCATATTTTTCATTAAACTGAGCTTTTAATTCAATTGTTTGACTTGCAGCATCTACTGCAGCACCTAAACTAATTATTTTTGCATTCAATTCATCTCCTGTTTCATCAATAATGATTTTGACATCATGACCTTTTTTTAACCAACTTAACCATTTACTTGGCACAACAACTGCTGCTTCTAAAAGTCCATCACCTACAATATCCATTAATGGTTGTCTTTGTTCTATACTCGTATAAACATTTGTGTAAACATCCATTACTCTTCCATCGTACGGAGCAACAATATTACATCTTTCAACATTAAGTTTAGCAATGGTTAATTCTGCTTCAGCTTTTTTAAGAGCGGACTCGGATAATTGATATTGCAACTCTCCAATAGATCTCATATCCAAAAGTTCTTTATCATTTTTAAGTTGAACTTGTGCACTTTTGTGATCTGCCTTGATTACTTCTAATTGTGCATTATACAATTTGCAGTCAAAACTAATTAAGGTGTCACCTTTTTTAAATGCATCTCCCATTAAAAAATTTATCTTTTCAACCCTTGCTGCAATCTCGCTTGAAATTGAAACTTTTTCAGTAGCTGTTACTAGAGTTCTTGCTTCTCTGATTTCTTCTTCTGTAGTAGCGTTATCATGGTTATCTGCTTGTGCAACATTGATAAGTAAAAACAAAATTATAAAAATTAGTTTTTTCATAAATTAATATAGAATATTTCTTACAATCTATCTATTAATTGAGAACCATAGTTATCCCAGTCAGAATATTCTTTTGATAATTGGGATGATAGTGAGACAAATTTAGTATCATTTTCTGTAATATTTTTAGTTTCTTGAACATTTTCATTTACAAAATCTAATTTGATATCCTTAACTGACAACTCACCATTAGGATTTTCTATAATAACTTTCAAATTTACAGACTTAACATTTTCCGGCGGCGTTGCTGTTACTTTTCCTGTTTTTGGATCATAATTAATCCATTCAGGAAGTTCTTGTCCATTATTCAAAACAACTTTAAAGTTTTGCCAAGGAAGCTCAACTTCAAAGTTTTCATTTTCAACTTCAGCTTCAAAATTTAAAAATTCATCTGGTTTAATTGTTTTTACTAATTCTTCAACTGATTCAATTTCATTTAATACCTCTGTTTTAGTTTTATTAATTTTTCCTGCTTCATTAACAGAGTTCAGTTTTACAGATCCATCATTTTTAACTTCAAGTTTTTTAGCTCTTTCTATTTTTCTAGATTGTTTTAATATTTCTTTGTCTTGAGCGATTTTTTTCGCATCAATTACCACTGTTACTTGTTTTTTGTTGTTTTCGGCGTCAATCGCTACGATCTTGAACTCCACCATCTTCATACCTTTAGGAATATCAGTTTTTGTTTTTCCTGTTTTAGGATCTACCTTAATCCAATTTGGTAAAGGACTACCATCTTTCATTTCACCGTAATATTTTTGAACCTCTTTACCATCGTCATCAAAAACTTTGAATTTTACCTTGAGTGCTTTATCTGAATGTTTTGCAACAATTTTATCAACATAGATATCCATACCTTTGTCTTTAAGTTCTAAAGAATTAGATTCTGCAACTAAGTCTACAAGTTTTAATCCTTGATTAAATTCTGCATTTTTAGCTAATTTGGATTTAGGTATTTTTAATTCTTTTCGTTCAAGTCTTTTTTCTCTTTTTAGTTTTTTTAATTGTCTATCTTCTTCTCGCTTTTGTCTTTTTTCCTCTCTTTTTTCTTTCTTAGGTTTTTTTACTTCATCAGGATTTGGCTCATCTATAGCATCTCCATCGATACCTGTTATTGTAAAAGTTATTGTTCCAATATCTATTGCTTTGGATCCAGCATTTGTTTCATCATCCATAACTTTATAAGAAAAAACATCTGTTGCAGTTTCACCTGCTGTTAAAGCAACTGTTGCTGCATTTCCTGTTACACTATAAGTGTAAGCTCCTGTGCTATCTATAGTCAAGTTACCATACGTACCTGATACAGCACTACCGACATTTGAATTTGCTAATGTTGATCCCTCAGCACCTGCGCCAACTCCTCTAATCCCTAAAGCTGACGAAGCATCATCACTATCTGTATCATTTGTTAAAACATTTCCTGTGGCATCATCATCACCTGCTGTAATACTGTCTGAATCATTAACAGCAACAGGTGCTGCGTTTACTGAAATTGTAATTGTACGCAAGTTGTCCCCAACGACTGTGCCATCATAAGCTTTATAAGTAAAACTATCATCAACCTCAGAATTTGCATTTGGAGTATATCTTAAATTACTAATGTTTGTTATTGTATCGTTAACAGAGGGTTCTGCCCCATTATTTATTTTTGTTAATGTTCCTGAAGATGGTAAAGATTTAATTTTTATTCCAACATCATCATCTGGATCAGTATAATTGGTAAAATCTGAGGCAGCAAAATCTTTTCTAATATTCAATGAAGTTCTAGCTCCATGAGTAGCGTCTGTATTATTTTCATTTATATAAACTGTTTCATTTCCAGCAGTGGGTGCATCGTTGGCACCTAAAATTGTGATAGTAATTGTAGCAGTATCTGTTCCACTGCCGCCATCCGAAAGTGTATAAGTAAATACGTCAGTTGCACTTTCACCGGTATCTAAAGCATTAGCGGCATCCTTGTTAGCTACATATGTATAGGAACCGTTAGCACTTATGGTTAATTGACCATAAGTTCCATCTAAAGCTGTGTCTATACTCCCTGCAGTCCCACCTCCTGAACCACCAGTTCTAATTGCACTTACAGTCAGACTTGCATCAGCATCAGGATCACTATCTGCGTGAGAGCCTGAACTTGTATTAATTACATCTCCTGAATGTTCACCAGTTGCATCGAATGAGTCACCACTTTTATTTGCATTATCTCCATCACTAACTGTTAAAGTTCCACCTTCATTAATTACTCCCACATCATCTTGTGCAGTTGTAGGATCGTTCACTCCTGTGACAGTGATTGTTAAAGTTGCTGTGTCAGTTGCTGTTCCATCTGAAATAGTATAGGTAAAAACATCTGTTACTGTATCTCCTGCATCTAAGACATTTGCTGCATTTTGGTCAGCTATATATGTATAAGTTCCATCAGCACCTAAAGTTAAAGTACCATATGTTCCTGTAATACTTGTCCCGCTACTATTATATGAGCTTCCTGCACTAACTGATGTTGTGGCTCCTAAACCCTCACCTCCAGTTTTAATAGCAGTTACAGTAATTGAAGCGCTATCGTCTGCATCAGTGTCATCTGCCATTAATAAACTTGATCCTGAAGATTGAGTTACTGAAAGACCTTCATTAACACTGTCCGTATCATCGACTGCAACTGGTGCATTATTAGCTCCTAAAATTGTTATTGTAATATTAGCTGTAGTCGTTGCAGTTCCATCGCTTAATGTGTAAACAAAAACATCAGTTACATTATCACCAGCATCTAAGGCTGCTGTGGCTGCATTTGCAACATAAGAATAAGAACCATCAGCTCCAATTGTTAGTGTACCATGAGTACCTACAACAGATGTTCCGCTACTATTATAAGAACTTCCAGCAGATACTGACGAATTAGTTCCACCACTTTTTTTAATTTGGGTTATGGTTAAAGAAGCTGAGGCATCAGCATCACTATCAGTATGTGAGGCAGAACTTGTATCAATTACATCTCCTGAATGTTCACCAGTTGCATTATATGATCCTCCAGATTCATTGGCATTTGCGCTATTTGCTACAGTTAAAGTACCTTCTTCAACAATTACTCCCACGTCATTTTGTGCAACAGGATCATCATTCACTCCTGTAACTGTGATAGTTAAAGTAGCTGTTGCTCCATCTGCAGTATATGTAAATACATCTGTAACTACATCACCTGCATCTAAAGCATCAGCTGCAGATTGATCAGCTGTATAAGTATAAGTACCATCTGCTCCAATTGTTAAAGTTCCATAAGTTCCAACAACAATACCTGGTTCTCCTTCAGAATCGGTGTATGTAGAACCAGATTCAATCGTATCTGAGTTTCCATTTGTGTGAGAAATATTTGTAACCACTAAACCATCAGTATCAGCAGTGTCATCTGAAATAACTGTGCCTGCTGAATTTGTTAAATGAGTAACCGTTCCATCTTCAAGAACAGCATCCGTATCGTTTACTAATGAAATTGAACTTGCAACTGTAAAAGTAAGTGTACCGACATCGAAACCAAATGAGCCTGCGTTCGTTTCATCATCACGTGTTGTAAA
The DNA here is from genome assembly GCA_902627045.1 of uncultured Pelagibacteraceae bacterium. Classification (GTDB taxonomy): domain Bacteria; phylum Pseudomonadota; class Alphaproteobacteria; order Pelagibacterales; family Pelagibacteraceae; genus Pelagibacter. Next base: position 590 of record CACOHP010000007.1, on the reverse strand, counting down.
TGTAAAAGTATCGGTTGCAGTACTACCAGCAGAAATATTATTTGTGGCATTAGCCGTATACGTATAAGTTCCGTTCGCAGCAATATTTAATGAACCATAGGTTCCTGAAACTGAAGATCCAACTCCTGTTCCATTAGTGACAATGGTATTATTCGAGCTTTCATTTCCTGAAGCGACACCCGTAACGACTAATACGCTATCAGCATCATCACTATCGGCAACACCATCATGAACATCGCCTGAACTTGTTCCGCCCGCAGATACAGTTGAGCCAACTGTTGTATCAGTAACATTTGGTGCAGCGTTAACAGAAATTGTCATTGTATAAGCTGAAGAGCTGTATTCTGTTCCATCGTGAACTTTGAAACTAAAAGTTACATCATCTTCAGAATTTGCTGCTGGAGTAAATCTTAAGTAATTATTTGCTATATCTGCTGCTGTTATTTCTTGATTTGATGTAACATCCGTCCAAGCTGATCCATTGTAACATTCTAAAGCCCCTGCACTTTCTAACGTGGTAATTTTAATTTTTGATAAACTATCACCATCACTGTCTGAGAAATTAAAATCACTTGCTGCAAATATTTTTG
>CACOHP010000006.1 GCA_902627045.1 uncultured Pelagibacteraceae bacterium | reverse complement strand
ATTATCGCTAGAAAAATAATCACTATAAAGTTTTCCATTAACATAAATTTTACCAGATCCTTTTTTAAGCCAAACTTTTGCAATTGAAGTTTTTCTTCTTCCAGTAGCATATTTGCTATCTTTAAAATCTAATTTTATTTTTATTTTTTTTTGATTTTCTTGAACACTTTCCATATTAATTTCTTACTACATTTTTGTTATTCAATTTATTTAATTCTATTACTTTAGGATTTTGAGCTGAATGTGGATGACTGTCACCACTGTAAATTTTCAATTTAGAAAGCTGCTCTCTACCTAGTACTCCTGTGGGTAGCATTCTTTTTACAGCTAGTTTTAATATCTCTCCTGGTTTTTTTTCTTTCAACTTTTCAGGAGTAGTTTCTTTGATTCCACCAGGATGACCTGTGTGTTTATAGTATTTTTTATTTTGAAACTTTTTTCCTGTGAATTTTATTTGTTCAATATTTTTAACAACAACAAAGTCCCCACTATTCATATGTGGTGTGTAAGTAGCTTTATTCTTACCTCTAATTATCTTAGATATTACTGTAGCGAGTCTTCCTACAACCGCATTAGTTGCATCAATTTCATACCATGATGGTGATAATTGTTCTTTTTTGATAAATTTAGTCATGAATGGCCGGATTAATACTTATAAATGTGATATTGTCAATTTATATTAATATTGATAGTTAGTTATTAATATTTAAAAACAAGGAAAATTTATGACCGATAAGAAAAAGAAAAGCACTGATCCTAAAACTTACAAATTTGATACATTAAGTCTTCATGCTGGCTATCAGCCCCACAAAAATGCTGGATCGAGACAAGTACCAATTTATCAAACTACATCATATTTATTTGATGATGTTGATCATGCTGCTGCACTTTTTAATTTGGAAAGAGGTGGTCATATATATAGCAGAATTTCTAATCCTACAGTCGCTGTTTTGGAAGAGAGGGTTGCGGCCCTAGAAGGAGGTACAGCAGCATTAGCAACCTCATCTGGAATGAGTGCAATTTTTTTAACGATAATGACTTTATGTGAAGCTGGAGATCATTTAGTAGTTTCGTCTCAACTTTATGGTGGGACTGTAAATTTATTTAGGCTCACTTTGCCAAAATTTGGTGTCAAATGTACATTTGTAAAACCAAGAGATACTGAGGGTTTTAAAAAAGCGATTCAAAAAAATACTAAAGGTATCTTTGGTGAGCTTGTTGGAAATCCTGGAAACGAAATTATGAATATGCCTGAAATAGCGAAGATTGCTCATGATGCTGGAGTTCCTTTGATTATAGATGCAACTTATCAAACACCATATCTTTGCAAACCAATTGATCATGGTGCTGATATTGTGGTTCATTCACTTACTAAATGGATGGCTGGTCATGGTTCATCAATGGCAGGTATTTTAGTTGAAGGCGGAAAATTTGATTGGATGCAAAATGATAAATTCCCAACCATGACTAATCCTTATGAGGGTTACCATGGACTTTCTTTTGCTGAAGAATTTGGACCAACAGCCTTTACTATGAAAGCAAGAGCAGAGGGTATGAGAGATTTTGGACCATGTTTAAGTCCTCAAAATGCATGGAATGTTTTACAAGGTATCGAAACTTTATCTGTTAGAATGCAAAAGCATTGTTCTAATGCAGAAAAAATGGTTGAATATTTATTAACTCATGAAAGTGTTGCTTGGGTTTCACACCCAAGTGTTCCTGATCACCCCGACCACGATTTAGCAAAAAAACTTTTACCACATGGTAAGGGTTCTATGATAGCTTTTGGTATTAAAGGTGGTAAAGAAGCAGGAGAAGCATTTATAAATAACGTTAAACTTGCTTCACATCTTGCGAATGTTGGTGATACTAGAACCTTAGTAATTCATCCAGCATCTTCTACACACTCTCAAATGGATGAGGCTACATTAAAATTTGCTGGATTATCTCAAGATATGATTAGATTGTCTGTGGGGATAGAAGATTTTGATGATATTAGGAATGACTTTGAAACAGGTTTTAGAGCTGCAAGACGACCTAGACTTGTTTCCAATCAATGAAGTTTCAAGTTAATGGTGTAGAAGTTTTTGCTTCTACAGGTGGACGACCTTTCGACAAAAAAAAACCACTAATAATTTTTGTTCATGGTAGTGGATTAACACATATGACTTGGGTACTCCAAACTAGATATTTTGCTTTTCATGGTTATAGTGTTTTAGCTTTAGATATGCCTGGACATGGTCTTTCAGGAGGTGAGAGTTTGAAAACAATCGAAGACATGGCTGACTGGATTAGTGATGTTATAGATGCGGTAGGTTATAAAGAGGCTTCTCTAGTTGGTCATTCTCAAGGATGTTTGGTTATTTTAGAATGTGCATTTAGGTTTCCAAAAAAAATAAAAACACTAAGTTTAATGGGTGGTGCTGGAGCTATTCCTATGAATCCAGAATTATTATCTCTAGCAGAAAACGATGATCCAAAAGCCGTTGATCTAATGATGGACTGGGCACATGGTCCAGCTGGACACTTTGGTGGACACCCAGTTCCAGGTTTATATCACATCAATACAGGTGGGATGCTGGCTAAATCCAGAACAATTAAAAATACATTAGGGATAGATTTTAGAGCTTGTGATAATTATAAAAACGGTTTTGAAGCTGCAAAAAAAATAAAGATCCCTACTTTATCCATTTTAGCAAATGGAGATAAGATGTGTCCTGTGAAAGAGGGAAAAAAATTAGCAGATTTAATTGATGGAAGTACAATTGAAATAATTGATAATTGTGGACATATGATGCTCTTGGAGGAAGCTGATAAAGTCTTAAAAGTATTAAAAAAATTTATTCTTACTTATTTCCCTATAAAAAAGAATTAATTCTTTTATTTAGAAATAAAAAATAGACTGACGAACTAACAAGGAATACTGAACTCAATTGATGCATAGATGCCAAAACTATTTGTGCACCGTTAATTAAAGTCAAAATTCCAAGAATAACTTGGGTAAGTAAGAAAAAACCAAGTAAATTAATTGCAAAATAAGAACCTTTTATTCGATATTTATAAATTTTAAATAAAATCCAAAAATAAAAAAAAAGTATTACATATGCTAAATTTCTATGAAGAAATTGAACCAATGAAGCATCGTTAAATGCAGCTATATTAAATAAATTCTTAAACTCATTATCATCTGGAAAATAAGTATTACCCATCATGGGCCATGAATTATATATTAAACCTGCGTCCATACCCGAAACAAAAGCGCCAATAATAATTTGCAAAAAAACTAAAATTAAAAAGATAAAAGGGAAAAAAAAATTTAATTTTGATTGGTCTTTAATATTCAAATTCAGTTTAAAATAATTCCATAAAATTAAAGATAAAATTAAAAATGCAATAACTAAATGAATTGATAATCGAAAATGACTTACATCTACTCTATCGACTAGCCCACTTGAAACCATATACCAACCTACAAAACCTTGAAAACATATAAGGAAAAAAATTGAATAAAGACTTAACAATTTTATTGGGTTAATTTTGAGTGAAAAATAAATTAGGGGGATTAAAAATCCTAAACCTATAAGTCTTCCAAGAAATCGATGTGCCCACTCCCACCAAAAAATGATCTTAAATTCACTCATAGTCATAGAATAATTTTGTAATTTATATTCAGGTATTTTTTTATACTCCTCAAAATAATCTGACCATTCGATATTATTTAAAGGAGGTAACGTTCCAGAAAATAATTCCCATTTTGTGATCGATAGCCCAGAATCAGTTAGTCTTGTTAAGCCACCCACGACAATCATAAATGCAACTAAAAAAAACATAAACATAAGCCATAATGATATGTGTTTTTTTAATAAATTATTTTCTATATACATATAATGATAAATATAATAATTATTAATTAATCCAATTTAATAAATGTCGCCATTAAAAATAAAAAAACTAGGCAAAATTAGATCTGAATTAGATAAACTTGATAATTTGTTAATAAAGTTAATTAAAAAAAGAACTCACTTAGTTAAAAGAGTACTATTACTTAAAGAAAAAAAAAGTCAAATAGTTGATCGGGAAAGAATTAAAGAGATTTTAAGAAATATAAAAAAAAAATCAAAAAAAAATAATATAGATCCAAAAATCACAAATAAAATTTGGAAAAATATGATCTACGCCTATATCGATTACGAAAGAAGAAACTTTAAAAAAAAATAATTACTTACTATGAGGTGGAAGTTTTTTTTCCACAAATATTTCATGTTTTCGAGTAACAGGATTGTATTTTTTTGCTTTTAATTTAACTTTAGCTTTTTCTCCACCAGCAGGTTTTTTAACATAATAAAAAAAAGCACTGTCTGGTTTAGATTCAGGAACAAGTCTTACTTTAACATGAGTTTTTTTAGCCATATTATTTATTATTTTTTAAACTTTTAATTATATTGGAAATTTTAACTAATTTATTTCTAATATTGTGAGCCTTTATAGATTCATTTAAATTTTCGTCAAGTTTTAAAGTATCCATATTATTTAAAATTTTTTTGACTCCTTTTATAGTCATTCCTTGATCTTTTAAAAGGAAATGAACTTTCTTAATTAAATCTATATTCTTTTTATCGTAATACCGTCTATTACCATTTAAAATCTTAGGCTTAATTTGTTTAAATTCTTTTTCCCAATATCTAATTGTGTGTGTTGGTGATACACTGTTACTTTTAGACTTTAAGCCTATAATTTTAACTACCTCACCTATGGTTTTATAAGCATTTTCAAATTTACTCATTCTTTGAATTTATAAATTCTTTAAATTCTTTAGAAGGTTTAAATAGAACTACATTTCTTTCAGAAATAATCTTATCTTCCTTTGTCTTAGGATTTCTCCCAATTCTAGACTTCTTTGATCTAACAAGAAATGTACCAAATTTTGTTAGTTTTATTTTTTTTTCCTTTTTTAAATTGAGCGTTATAAGAGAAAAAAACTCATCAATCAAATGTTCAGATATTTGTTTAGAAAATCCTACTTGCATATAAATAATATTAACTAATTCTTTTTTAGTTAAGTTTGTTCTCATTTATTTAATATTTTCCTTAATTTTCTTTATCAAATTTCCTTTAATTATTCTATTGCAAACATCTAAAGAATTTGAGAATCCAATATAATCTATCCCACCATGACTTTTAACAACTGGTGTATCTAAACCTACAAATATTGCTCCATTATATAATCTGGGGTCTAATCTTTTTTTAAATTTTCTTAAATTTGAAATATTAAGTAAAGAGGATATTTTTCCAAGCAACGATCCGCTTAAAGCTTTCTTTAACTCATCTGTGATAAAGTTTGCAGTGCCCTCGGCTGTTTTTAGAGCAACATTTCCAGTAAATCCATCTGAAACAATCACATTTACTTTACCATTCATTAATTCATTTCCCTCTATGTATCCCTCAAAATCAAATTTTTGATTTTTTTTCTCATTTAATAATTGATAAGTTTCTTTTATTGTCTCATTTCCTTTTAATTCCTCAGAGCCAATGTTTAACAAAGCCACTTTTGAAATATCATTAGGATACAAAGATTTATACAACGAGGCTCCCATAATAGCAAAATCAACTAAATTTTTTGAATTGCACTCAATATTTGCACCAAGATCAAGAACAACACTCATTCCTTTTTTATTTGGCCATAAAGCTGACAAAGCTGGTCTATCAATGTTTTCAATCATTTTTAGATTCAACTTTGCAATTACTAATAAAGCTCCAGTATTACCGGCAGAAATCACAATATCACTCTCTTTATTCTTGACGCTTTCAATTGAAAGCCACATACTTGTCTTTTTTCCTCTCTTTGCAGCTTCCAAAGGACTATCCGTACTTTTCACAACATCTTTAGTATGAACTATTTCATAAAAACTCTCATTTATCTTATTACCCAAGTGTTTTAAAATTTCGTCCTTATCTCCAAATATTTTAAAAAAATTTTCTTTGTTTATTTTGTGATTATAAATAATTCCATCAATTATTTTCTTTGGTGAATTGTCACCACCCATTGCATCAACTGCAATTTTTATCAATTTAGTCATCGTAAAAATCTTAAAAAAAATTATTCTTTAGGGTCTAAAACTTGTCTTCCTTTATACATTCCCGTTTTCAAATCTAAATGATGTGATAATCTGTATTCACCAGATTTTTTATCTTCAATAACGTTTTTTGATGAAAATTTCATATTTTGAGATCTTCTCATACCAGTTCTGGATGGTGTTTGTTTACGTTTAGGGACTGCCATAATTAAGAGTTAATTACACCTTTTATTAAATAATTCAAATTTTTTTTTGATAATTTCTCTCTAAAAACTTCAAAATAATCAACAAATTCATCAATATTTTTAAAATCCTCTAAAAATATTGACAATTTGTCAATTTTTTTTTCTCTATTTAAATCATCCCAAAAATGAATTTCACTTACCATTGAGTGAAATAAATTAATATAAACCTTCATTTTCTTATTAATCGACTGATCTCCATAACCTATTTCCCTTATACTAAGTTCCAATTGGCGAAAATTAAAATCATAAATTTTTTGTAAAATTTCTTTATTTGCCTCATTCTTAAAATTTTTAAGAAAAAAGGCAAAATGTAATAAAAAAAGGGTTAATCTATCTGAAAAATTATCATTTCTATTTAATGAACTGTATAATTTCTCATTTCTAGTGTAATTAATTAAATAATTATAAATATTGATAAAATTTTTATCCATGAAAAATATATTATATATATTTATTGTATCTTTGATAGTCACTAATTGTTCTTTTAAAAAAGTTGTCAAGCATCATGGTGTTTCGTTTCTTGAAAAAAAACAAAAAAATTTAATTATTAATCAAACTAATAAAAATGAAATTATAGATTTATTAGGAACTCCCTCAACTAGAAGTAAATTTAATAATGATGTATGGATATATATAGAAAGAAAACAAACGCAATCTAGATTAAAAAACTTAGGGAGAATGAAGGTTTATAAGAATGATGTATTAGTACTTGAGATTGATAACTATGGAATGTTAAAAAAAATAGATTTTTATAATTTACAAGATATGGAGAAAATAAACGTTGTTAAAAAAACAACACAAGGAAACATAACCAAGAACTCTTTTATTTATGACTTTATGTCTAGCATGAGACAAAAAATTAATGACCCATTAGGTGTTAGGGCTAAAAAGCGAAAAGAAATTAGCCAGCGATAACAGCTAATAAAAGTAAGGCAACAATATTTGTTATTTTTATCATTGGGTTTACTGCGGGACCAGCTGTATCTTTATAAGGGTCTCCAACAGTATCTCCTGTTACAGCAGCTTTGTGCGCTTCTGAACCTTTTCCACCGTGATTACCGTCTTCAATATATTTTTTGGCATTGTCCCAAGCACCACCCCCAGCTGTCATTGAGACAGCTACAAATAATCCGGTAATTATAACACCTAACAACATTGCTCCCACAGATGCTAATGCAGCCACTTGACCTCCAATTGCAAATATAACAAAGTATAAAATAATCGGCGATAGTACTGGAAGTAAAGATGGAATAATCATCTCTTTAATAGCTGCAACTGTTAACAAGTCAACTAGCTTAGCATAATCAGGTTTTTGTTTTCTTTTCATAATTCCTGGGTACTTCTTGAATTGTCTTCTAACTTCTATTACTACAGCACCACCTGCTCTACCCACAGCCTGCATACCCATTGATCCGAATAAATAAGGAAGCATTCCACCAATTAATAAACCTACTACAACATAAGGATTAGATAAATCAAAGGTCACCACGATGCCTTCTAATTTTGATCCAGCTTCCTTTGAAAAATGTTTTATATCTTCAGTATAAGCAGCAAATAAAACTAAAGCACCTAATCCGGCAGAACCTATCGCGTAACCTTTTGTAACTGCTTTAGTTGTATTTCCTACAGCATCTAAGGCATCAGTTGTTTTTCTAACATTGTTCGGCAACTTGGACATTTCTGCAATTCCACCAGCATTATCAGTAACTGGTCCATAAGCATCTAAGGCTACAACCATACCAGCTAAAGCCAACATAGTTGTTACTGCTATAGCAATTCCATATAGACCAGCTATATGATTAGTAAGTAAAATACCTGAAACTATAATTAGTGCTGGTATAGCAGTTGCCTCTAATGAAATAGCTAAGCCTTGTATCACATTAGTACCATGTCCTGTTGTTGAAGAATTCGCAACACTTCTTACAGGTCTATAATTAGTTCCTGTGTAATATTCAGTTACCCAAATTAATAAGCCTGTAATAATTAATCCAATTACCCCACAATAATACAAACTCATGCCTGTGAAAGACTCATTATTAAGATCATACGAGTTTTCTAAACCCAAAACAAAGTCAGTAACTGGATATAAGATTATTAATGAAGTTAAAGCAGAAACAACAAATCCTTTATATAAAGCTCCCATAACATTTTTACTTCTACCAAGTTTAACAAAAAAGGTTCCTATAATTGATGTAAGAATACATGCACCACCGATAGTTAAAGGGTATATCATCATAGATAAGTCACCAGGAAAAAATATTGATGATAAAACCATTGTCGCAACGATTGTTACAGCATATGTTTCAAATAAATCAGCAGCCATTCCTGCACAATCACCAACATTATCACCAACATTGTCGGCTATAACAGCAGGATTCCTTGGATCATCCTCTGGTATTCCAGCTTCCACTTTACCAACTAGATCTGCTCCAACATCTGCACCTTTTGTAAAAATTCCTCCACCTAGTCTAGCAAAAATAGATATTAATGAAGCACCAAAACCAAGTGCAACAAGAGCATTTACAATTTCTCTCTCTTCAATATTAAACTTTAATAATAAATAGTAATAAACAGCGATTGATAATAAAGCTAAACCAGCAACAAGCATACCTGTTACAGCCCCAGATTTAAAAGCTACAGAAAGACCATTAGCCAGACCTTTTCTTGATGCTTCTGCGGTTCTAACATTTGCTTGAACAGAAACTAACATTCCTACGTATCCAGCTATACCAGATAATGTTGCACCAATTAGATAACCTAATCCAACAAGTATACTAAAAGAAAAACTTACAATAACTAATACTACAACACCAACAATTGCAATCGTCTTATATTGCCTTGCAAGATAAGCCTTCGCACCTATTTGAATAGCAGATGCAATGTCTTGCATTTTTGAATTTCCTGCACTTGAATTTAAAATATTTTTTCCCGTTAGATATCCATAAACAATTGATAATAATCCTGCTCCTATTGTATATAAAAGAATAGTTTCTATAGTTGAATTCATATAAACCTTAATTAAGTTATTGCATGTTAGTTATAAAAAGCGGACAATACAAAAAAAGCTATAAAAGGCAATAACTAACTTTTAAAATTTGTGTAAATACCCTTTATTTTTTATGGTTATTTTATTCCCTTTTTCATCAATAATTTGTGATTTTTGATCACTTGAACAAATTTTTCCAATTTTCGAAATTTTTATCCCTAAAGATTTAGATGTTCTTTCAATGATTCTAGCTTTTTTCTTAGATGCAGTAAATAATATTTGATAATCATCACCTTTAGATATGAAGTCAATTTTTTTTAATTTTTTTTGTAAAATCATATTTTCTAGTTTTTTAGATATTGGTATATCACATAGGCTTATTTGGTAAGAAAGTTTCTGTTTATTAATTAATTTGTCTAAATCAGCAAATAAACCATCAGAAATATCTATAGATGTATTTGCAAATTTAAGTAATTTTTTTGCTAAATCTATATGTAATTCTGGAAGATAATATTTCATAATAAAATATTCACTTAAATGTTTATTTAATGAAATATCTTTTTTTAAAATTTTTAAGCCCACATAACTATCTCCCAAATTACCTGATACATAAATATCATCGTTCATTTTTGCATTATTTCTAAGTATTATGTTCTTAGAAAAACCGATAGATACAACTGTAAAGCTTAATTTATTAGAAAAAACTGTATCCCCGCCAGACAAATAAATCCCAAATTTTTTTTGTTCCTGTTTAAGTGAAAGGGAAATCTTGCTTAAATTCAGTTTTGTAAATGTTTTTTTATTTCCAGAGCCTGAAATAAAATAATATTTTGGCTTAACACCTTTACATATCAAATCAGAGATAGAGGACCTAAGAATCTTTTTTACTACTAAATTAGGTTTTTTGAAATCAAAGAAATGAGATTTATTAATATAAGTATCAACAGAAACAACTAATTTTTTTGATCTATCAAAAAAAACATCATCATTTAAATTTAGTGAATTTTTATTATAAGAAGATAGTTTAGAAAAATATTTTTTAATTAAATCAAATTCATGCATCTGAATGTCTTAACCTTTTAGCAGTATTATCTAATAATGCGTTTAGATATTTAGTTTGAGACTCATTTAAAAAAAAATTGGATGCATTAAGATACTCTTTAATAATTATTCTTATCGACACATTAGGTTTGTACAAAATTTCGTATGTCGCTGATTTTAGAATAACTTGAAATATCTTATCTAATTTAATTAAATCAAAATTACCACCAAGATTTTTGTCTAGTTCTTCTACAATAATTTCATTTCGTTCAATTGTACCAAGAACAATGTCTTTAATAAATTTTTTAAACCTATGTTTTGGAAATTCAATTTTGTCATCATTGTTATATAAAAAGCTATACAATTTTTGAATAATAATAACTCTCGGATTATTTTTTGCAGTGTAATTTGGTCTCATTTTTGAGATAAAACTGAAATAATAGCTTTTGCAGCTTCAGCACCTTTTTTTTTTCTGATCTTTGCTTGTTTCATATTTAAACAGGTAAGAATTCCATTTCCTATTGGTTTTTTTGAATTTACTGCTAAATCCATAATGGCATTAGTTGAAGATTGAGATATAAATTCAAAATGTGGGGTTTTTCCTTTAATAACACATCCAAGAGCAATAAATGCATCAAATTTTTTTAGATGTTTTGATATAGTAATAGGTATTTCAAATACACCAGGAACTTTTATTATGTTTATTTCAAAAGATCTAGGAAGATTTTTTTTTGTGCTATTTAATAAACCTAATGAAATTTCTTTATAATAGTCAGCTATAACAATTAAAATTTTTTTTCTCATTAAATTAACTCTTGTTTGGTAATCTTTATATTAAAACCCTCAAGTCCTACAACTTTTTTTGGAGTTTTTGTAATCAAAATCATTTTATTTATCTTTAAATCTTTAATGATTTGTGCACCTATACCATAGTTTCTTATAAGATTATCTTTTCCTTTACTTTTTTTAAAATCTTTATTTTTAAAACTTTTTAATGTTTGTGTAACAGATTTTAAGTTAGTGTCTTTAATAAATATTAATACACAATTAGTATATTTTCTAAAATAATTTATAGTTTTATCAAATGAATTAGGTAATTTTTGACTTATTAAATAATTGTAGACAACATTTGATGAAATGACTCTAACTCTTGGAATGATAGATTTCTTAAGAGAACCTTTGATGAGTGCAAAATGTTCTGATCCATCTAGTAGATTTTCATATATTTTGATTTTATATTTTTGTTTTTTAATTTTAATTTCTGACGCTTTTTTAAGTTTCACTAATTTTTCTTTTTTTAAACGGTACGAAATAAGATCTTCAATTTTTCCAATCTTAAGCTTGTGTTTGTGCGCAAAATTTAGAAGTTTTTGACCCTTTGCCATAGATCCATCTTCATTCATGATTTCACAAATCACTGCTGAGTTATTTTTTCTAGCTAGTTTTGAGATATCAACTGAAGCTTCAGTGTGACCAGCTCTAACAAGGACGCCGCCATCTTGTGCGATAATTGGAAAAACATGACCCGGTGATACAATGTCCTTTTTACTTACATTTTTTTTTGATGCAATCTTAATAGTTCTGGCCCTATCTTTTGCCGAAATACCAGTTGTAATTCCTTTTTTTGCTTCAATTGAAACTGTAAAAGCTGTTTGATTTCTAGATTGATTCACAGGTGACATTAAAGATAAATTTAATCTTTTAGCCTGAATACTATCCAGTGCTAAACAGATTAAACCTCTCCCATATTTAGCCATAAAATTAATGTTGCGAGCATTAGTGTCGGATGTTGACATAACCAAATCACCTTCATTTTCTCTTTTTTCATCATCGACTAAAATGTACATGCCACCTCTTTTTGCAACGTTTATTATGGTTTCTATTGATGAATAATTATTTTTTTTCATAAAAATAATTCCTAACGTATTTTGAGAGAATATCTATCTCAACATTAACTAAACTTCCTTTTTTAAGAGATGATAAATTTGTTAATTTATATGTGTGAGGAATAATCCAGATTTGAAAACCTTTACCTGTTACCTTTGAAATTGTTAAAGAAATACCATTTATACTAATGGAAGCTTTTTCAATAATATTTTTTTTCTCTTTTTTACTAATTTGAAAATCAAATAAGTAAGATTTGTCAATTTTTTTTATACTTAATATTTTTCCGATAGTATCAACGTGACCCTGACAAATATGACCTGAAATTTTTTGACCATATTTAAGTGGAAGTTCTAGATTTATCTTATCTTTTAATTTAATATAGTTAAATTTAGAACGTTTAATTGTTTCATCTGAAAGATAGAACTCCATAATCTTATTTTTAATTGATATAAGAGTAAGGCAAACTCCATCACAAGCTATAGAAACACCTATATCCCTCATACTTAATGTTAGATCTGATTTTATAAATATATTAATACCTTTAGGCCTTTTAAGTATCTTAGTAATTGAACCTTTGTTAAATATAATACCGTTAAACATGTTAATTCTTATAGATTGTTATTTTATCAGTGCCTAATTTAAAATTTGTTTTATATCTATCATATTTTGTATTTAAGATATCAAAAGATGTAAAATTTACATATTTATTTTCTTTTGATAAATTTTCTGAACTTTTGAACGTATAAAATTCATTAAATATTCTTTTTTGAATAAAACTTTTTGTTAATTTATCGCCTCCCTCAACTAAAAGATTTTTAATTCCTAACATATATAATTTTTTAAGAATTTTTTTTAAATCAAAATTTTTATTTTTTTGGGTAGGTTGATTTATCAAAAAAGCTCCTTTTTTTGTTAAAAATTTTTTTTTGGTTTTATCATTTGAATTGTGGAAGATAATAGTATTTTCGTTTTTTATAGACTTTACGACATAACTTTTTAAATTGATTTTTAAATTTTTATCTAAAATAATTCTTTTTGGAGAAAATTTGGTATACCCCTCAAGCCTACAATTAAGTTTTGGATTATCTATATTTAATGTTTTGCTCGTAATTAAAATACCGTCACTTTTAAATCTTAGATAATGAGTCAATTTATCAGATATTTTATTAGTAATTCTTTTTGTTGTGTCACTATAAATAATCTTATTTTTTGATAATGCAATTTTTCCAATTATATAAGGTAATTTTTTTTTTCTATTAATGTGATATGATTTATATAAATTTAGTGCTTCTTTTCTTAAAAGACCCTTTTTGACTTTAATGTTACTATTTTCTAAAATCGAAGAACTTTTACCTTTCACCTTTAAGTCAATATCTTCAATTGGATAATAAACTTCACGAATTTGATTTCTTATTATATTCTTAGTACATGGAGGTGTTTTTCCATAATGATTGCATGGCTCCAAGGTAATATACATTTTAGAGTCTTTCGGATCTTCAAAACAATTAGAAATAGCATTATGTTCAGCATGAGGTCTGCCTCCATACCCAGTTTGACCTATAGAAATAATTTTTCCTTTTTTAACAATTACACATCCAACAGATGGATTATCACCAGTTAGACCTTTTCTAGCCCTTGCTAAATCTAAAGCAAGTTTCATAAGTTTCTTATCTTTTAGTGTAAAATTATCTTTTTTTGTAGACATCTATCTTGTCCACAAATTGTATAAAATCTTTTTCTTCTCTAAAATTTCTATAAACAGATGCAAATCTAACATATGCGACTGGATCCAGCTCTTTTAGTCCCTCCATAACCATTGTTCCAATAGTGCTCGAGGATATTTCACTTTGCCCCATTTCCTCTAAAGATCTAGATATACGACTTATAAACTTTTCGATTGTTTCAACGTCAATTGGTCTTTTTTTTAAAGCAATAAAAATTGATTTAGCTAATTTATCTCTATCAAATGTAGATTTTCTTCCATTCTTCTTTACTACCATGATTTCTCTAAATTGGACTCTCTCGAATGTTGTAAATCTAGCTCCACAAACGCAAAGTCTTCTTCTTCGAATAGCAGTTCCATCTTCGGTGGGACGAGAATCTACAACCGAAGTTTCACCCTTCTTACATATGGAACAAATCATTTATTGAGATTTTTATAAATTGGGAAATTTGAACACAAACTTATAACTTCATTTCTAACTTCTTCCTCAACTCTACTATTATCCTCAGGATTGTTAGATAAACCTCTTATTACTTTTGTGATTAAATTACCAACTTTCTCAAATTCTTTTAAACCAAATCCTCTTGTTGTTGCTGCTTGAGAACCAAGTCTTATGCCTGATGTGATCATAGGTTTTTCAGTGTCGAAAGGAATTCCATTTTTATTACAAGTAATGTTTGCTCTACACAGGCTTTCAGAGGCTACATTCCCCTTAACATTGAAAGGTCTTAAATCAACTAACATTAAGTGGGTATCTGTGCCACCAGAGTAAATTTTAAATCCATTGTTTTTTAAAGTTTCAGCCAACATTTTAGCATTAGATAAAACATTCTTTATATATACTTGAAATTCTGGTTTAAGTGCTTCGAAAAAACCAGCAGCTTTTGCAGCAATTATGTGCATAAGCGGTCCACCTTGGTATCCAGGAAACACTGCTGTATCAAACTTTTTTCCTAGATCAAGATCATTTGATAAAATTATACCACCTCTAGCACTTCTAAAAACTTTGTGTGTAGTTGAAGTAACAACATGCGCATAATCACATGGGTTTGGGTATCCCTTACCTGCAACAAGACCAGAAAAATGAGCCATGTCAACCATTAAGTATGCACCAACCTTATCTGCTATTTCACGAAATCTTTTAAAATCAATTACTCTCGAATATGCGCTACCTCCAGCAATAATTAATTTAGGTTTATGTTCTAAAGCTAATTTCTCTACATTTTCATAATCTATTAACTCTGATTTTTTATCTACATCGTAACTAATTGCATTAAACCACTTTCCAGACATTGAAATTTTTAACCCATGAGTAATATGACCTCCAGAATTTAGGCTCATACCCATAAATGTATCGTTAGGTTTAAGTAGAGCTAAAAATACAGCTCCATTTGCTTGCGCTCCAGAATGTGGTTGCACATTTGCATACTCGCAGTTAAAAAGTTTTTTGATTCTTTCTAAAGCTAATTTCTCAGCTACGTCTACATGTTCACATCCATTATAATATCTCTTACCCGGATATCCCTCAGCATATTTGTTTGTTAGCACTGAACCTTGAGCTTCTAACACTGCCTGAGAAACAATATTTTCAGAAGCTATAAGTTCAATATGGTTTTGTTGTCTAACTAATTCATCATTAATTGCTTTAAATAAATCTGGGTCAGATTGAGATAAACTTTTTTCAAAAAAATCTTTATAATTTGAATTTATATATTTAGTTTCACTTGACATAATTATCTATATTTTTTTAACTCTTTTTTTGTGTCTTCCACCCTCAAAATTTGTATTAAAAAACACAGATATACATTTAAATGCTGTATCTTTTTTTGTCAATCTAGAACCTAATGTAATTATATTTGCATTGTTATGTAATCTGGATAATTTCGTATTTTTTACTGAATAGCACACTGCAGCTCGTATTTTCTTATGTTTATTGGCTGCCATTGACATTCCCATACCCGATCCACACACTAATATCCCCATATTCTTATAATTTTTACTCACTTTTTTACAAAGACTATGTGCATAATCTGGATAATTCACGGAGTTTTTTGAGTCATAGGTTCCCAAATCTTCAAAAATAAATTTTTTATGAAATTTTTTTTTAATTTGTTCCTTTAACTGATATCCCGCGTGATCTGATGAAATAAATACCTTTTTCAAGTTAATTAAATTTATAATCCAAAACACAAGCAACTAAATGGATTCTATCTTCTTCACCACCATTAAAGGCGTTGTGATATTTTGTATTGTTAGTTATCCAGACAGAACCATCCGCTGGCATATGTTTCGCGACATTGTCTATAACCATTATTGACCCTGGGTTTGTTATAATTGGAATATGTAGTCTTGGTTCTGGATCTCTATGCCAACTTAATGTTGATCTGGGTTCTTTAAGTAAAACTCTAACTCTTCCAAGTTTGTATTTAGATGAAAGAACATCAAAGACTTCTTTAAAATAAGTGTTTTTATAATCATGGATAAATTCAGAATAAGCTGCTTCATCTATCATTTCATCTCTTCTTGCCTCTTTTCCACTAGAATCTGGTTTTGTCCAAAACACACCTCTTGCTTTATTGCCTTTTATTGAGTCTGGATCCCCTGGAATTTGAGTTAATGATATTGCTCCAAAATTTGATACTCCATTAACACCTGTAAATCCTTTTATTGCCAAAACTTGTTTGTATGCCTCCTGAAGTTTGACTATGTCAAACTTTACATTTTGTTTTTGGAAATCATCAAAATTTAAATTCATTGTAGTTTATTGTTTCCTGGTGTTGTTTAATATCTTTTTTAAGATATATTTGTATATAACATTTGTCGCACATTATAAATATAATTAAACTATGATTACTGGTAATTTTCCTAATTTAAGACTAAGAAGAAGTCGTAAGAATGATTGGTCTAGAAGATTAATAGCTGAGAACAATCTTTCTCCTAGCGATTTTATACTACCAGTATTTCTCACAAATGGAAAAAATAAGAAACAAAGTATTAGTTCTATGCCAGGAGTATATCGTTATTCATTAGATAAATTAAGCCTTGTCATTGATAAAGCGCTCAAATTAAAACTGCCAATGATTGCTTTATTTCCTTATACTAATAAAATAGATAAAAATAAATTTGGAACTGAAGCTTTAAACGAAGACAATTTAGTTTGCAAAGCTCTAAAGTTAATCAAAAAAAAATATCGAAATGAGATCGGGGTTATGTGTGATGTTGCTCTGGACCCGTATACTTCACATGGACAAGATGGATTAGTGAAAAATAAATATGTTTTGAATGATGAAACAGTTGAAATTTTAATAAAACAATCATTGTTACAAGCTCAAATGGGATGTGATGTAATAGCACCATCCGATATGATGGATGGGAGAATAGGTGGTATCAGAAAATCACTAGATAAAAATGGTTATAAAATGACACAAATTTTATCATATGCTGTTAAGTATTCTTCAAGTTTCTATGGCCCTTTTAGAGATGCAGTTGGCTCTAAAAATATCTTAAAGGGGAATAAAAAAAATTATCAAATGGATTTTAGAAATAGCGATGAGGCCTTAAGGGAAGTTGCGTTAGATATTAAAGAAGGTGCCGATATGGTAATGGTTAAACCAGGTATGCCATATTTAGATATTATAAAATCGGTGAAAGAAAAATTTAAAATACCTGTATTTGCTTATCAAGTATCAGGTGAGTATACTTTATTGTCGAATGCTATTAATAAAGGTTTTATAACTAATGATGCTATTTTGGAAAGTCTTATTTCGTTCAAACGATCGGGTGCTAATGCAATTGTGAGTTATTACGCAGATAAAATTGACAAAATATTAGATTGATTATTTAAATGTATTTAAAAACCTTAACCTATTTAATGGATAATTAATATTATTGGGTTTTAATATACTTTTTTCTAAATAATCACCAACTAGTTTTAATCCATCAATCAAAATTTTCTCATTTAAAAAATCTTGACTATTCTCTATTAAAAAATTTGGAACAATTTTGTTCTCTTTTGCAGATTTTACTAAATATTTAACTTCATTATTAATAAGTTCTTTTTTTACCAAATTTTTTAATTCAAGATCATAACCAACAACTTTAAACAATTCCAATTCCCAAAATATATAATTTCTTATCCAATTTTCTTTTTTTAATAAAATATAAAACTTTTCGATTAAACCATAAATCTTCAAATTTATTTGGGACTCAGCAGTTAAAATTTTAATTAATTGAAAAGCGGAAAAAATGCATAATAATTTTCTATAATTATCAAAAAAAATTGGGGTGTAGGCCTTTAGTATTTCTATTTTAAAATTACCAATCTTATTTTCTGTTTTTGAGTAATAATTTACATATAATTGATTTCCTAACTGAAGATAATTTTTTATTTTTTTCGAGGTTCCTCCAAAGATAATCCCTGATGTTTTTCCGTGATTTTTGGTAAAAATTTCAACAATTAATGAATTTTCACTATATTTATTTTTTGATATTAAAAAACCTTCATCATCCCAAGTCATAATTAAATAATATTTTTCAAACAGAGTATTGCTGCATTTTGTTCTGCATCTTTTTTTGATCTACCTTCAGATATAAATAATTTTGTATTAAATAACTTGACTCCAACCCTGAATAAAGGTTTGTGTCTTGGACCAGTATTAGATATTAATTTATAAATTGGTAATTTTTTAAATTTTTTAAGAGACAATTCTTGTAATTTTGTTTTAGCATCAATTTCTGTAATTACACTTCTGTCTAAATGTTTTTTCCATAAATTTAGAATAATTTTTTCTACTGTTGTAAAACCTCTGTCTAAATAAATAGCACCTATTAGGGCTTCACAACTATCAGCGATAACTTTATCTTCAATAATTATTTTCTTATTTTTCGGTCTAAAAATTAATATATATTTTTCAAGTTCAATTTCATTCGCAATTTGTAAACAAGTTCTTCTGTTAACTAGTGATGCAAATTTTTTATCTAATACTCCTTCTTTCTCGTTTGGGTAAATTTCTAAGAGTTTTTTAGCAATAATGAGACCCAATACTCTGTCCCCCAAAAATTCAATTTTTTCGTTATTATCTTGATTGTCAAAACTTTTATGTGTCAAAGATTTTACTAAAAGATTTTTATCTTTAAAATTTACACCTAATTTTTTTTCAAGATTTGTATAGAGTTTTTTCATTATCTAATCTTTTTAAAAAATCTATCAAATCGAATTGACTGATTCCATTTCCAAAAATAGAAAATGCTTCCAAATGATCGATCTGAAGAAAAGAAAATAAACTGTGCCTTGCCTACTAGATTATCTTTATGAACATAGCCTACACTTGATAAATATCTGCTATCTTTTGAACAGTCTCTGTTGTCTCCTAAAAAGAAGTAATTATCTTCGGGTACCACAAAAATATCAGAATTTTGAAACGATCCATTTTTAAAATAAACTGTTTTATAATCATAGCCATTAGGCAATTTTTCTTTGAAAGAAAAAACATCTACTCTTTTTCTTCCACAAAAAATTTTATCTTCATCAGATGTTTTATTTCTAAAAATTATATTATTATTTATGTATAATTCTGAATTTATAAATTGAATTTTATCCCCTGGGACACCTATTAATCTTTTTATATAATCAGTTCTATTGTCTGCTGGAGTTTTAAAAACAATTACATCCCCTCTTTTAGGCTCATTAAAAAAAATTCTGCCCTTAAAGATGGGGGGACTAAATGGGAATGAATGTTTACTATATCCAAAAGAATATTTACTTACAAATAATCTGTCACCAACTAAAAGGTTTGGTTCCATCGATGAGGAAGGTATATAAAATGGTTGAATAATTATAGACCTTATGAAAATAGCTATTATTAATGCATAAAGCAATGTTTTGGCGTTTTCGATTAAAAAATTTTTATTGAACATTATTGTCTTTGAATAATTGTAAATGCTATTGAATAGTCTTTTTCATCAGAAATTGAAAGAAACAAATTATACTTTTTAACTTTAAATTTTTTATAAATAAGATTGTTAATTTTTTTCGTTTTTCGAAAATAAGGCTTTCCTAATTTATCATTTAGAATCTCAATGTCTTTGAAGTTAAGATCATCTCTAATTCCAGTACCTAAGGATTTAGAAAAAGACTCTTTCGCTGCGAATCTTTTTGCAAAAAAAGCTGTTTTTGTATTTTTTTTTTTAGAAAAATTTATTTCATTTTTACTAAAAGTTCGAAGGATAAAATTTTTTTTTTGTGTGAGAATTTTAAATCTATTATTTTTGATTATATCTACTCCTACGCCTAAAATTTTCATGTTATTTAATTAAAGTCTTAAATTTTTTAACTACATTCTTTAAACCAAAAAAAATTGACTCTCCTATTATAAAATGCCCAATATTAAACTCTTTAATCTCTTTTATTTTAGTTAGGATTTTAGTAGTTTTATAATCAAGGCCATGTCCCGCATGAACTTCTATTCCTAAATCATTTGCAAGAAAAGAACATTTTTTAATTTTTTCTAGTTCTTTAGAAAAATTTTTTTTTTTTTTTACTAAATTAGATAATTTGCCTGTATGAATTTCAACACAATCAGCATTAATTGCTTTAGACACTCTAATATCTTTTAATGAAGGGTTAACAAAAAGACTTGTTCTAATATTTAATCTTTTAAATTTTTTTATTATATTTTGTATTTTGATTTTATTTCTAATCAAATCTAAACCACCTTCAGTGGTTATTTCTTTTCTCTTTTCGGGCACAATACAAATAAAATTAGGCTTTATCTTTATTGCATTTTTCACAATATCTGAATTTGTTGAAATCTCTAGATTTACTAGTAACCCTTTTATGGAACATATTCTTTTAGCATCAGTATCATTAATATGTCTTCTATCTTCTCTTAAGTGAATTGTAATTGAGTCTGCTCCAACCTTTTTAGCAAATTTAGCAGAATAAACTGGATCTGGATGAATTTCACCTCTTGCATTTCTCAACGTTGCAACATGATCAATATTTACTCCCAAACGTTTCATTTTGTAAATCTGCTTCCTGGGGTAGTTATAGGAATATGTTTTAAACTATCTGGTATTTGTTTTTTATTAAAAACTGGCACATCTATTTTTAGATGAGAAATAATTGTATTTTTTATTTTAAGATTTCTTTTGTTAGACCTATCAATTATAGCTGCAAATCCTACTAATTTTGCTTTAGCTTTTTTTATTAGTTTAACGCATTCAATACTAGATTTTCCCGTAGTAATCACATCTTCAATTATTATAACCTTTGATCCTTTTCTTATCTTAAATCCTCTTCTGAGTGTGAATTTGCCTTTTACTCTTTCACAAAAAATAGTCTCTTTTCTTAAAATTCTACCTATTTCATAACCAATTATTATACCTCCCATAGCTGGAGATAAAATAAGATCAAATTTACTTAAATTTTTTTTGATCTTTCTTGCTAAAGATTTGCATATTTTTTCTGCTAAATGAGGATAACTTAAAAGTTTTGCACATTGAATATATTTTGAGGAATGGAGACCAGATGATAATACAAAATGTCCTTCTAAAAGTGCATCAGTTTTTCTTAAAATATTTAAGGATTTTTTGTGTGAAAGCATTTCTTTTATCTTCGTGTCTTATTATCTTAAATTTTATACCTTTTTGTTTAAGCTCTGCAATAAAATTAGTAAAATTTTTTAGATCTCTGATTATAAGTTGAAACTTGAAATTAATATAATTAGGGTTTTTCCCAACCATTTCGAGATTTGATATATTTAATTTATGTTGTCCTATAAGTGAACTAACGTTACCTAATTGACCGGGTCTATCGGGCAAAGAAATCCATAGAGTTGTATTGTATTTCTTTACTCTTTCTTGTTTTTTTTCTCCCTTATCATGCCAATACTTTCTAATAGCGGATCTTGCCTTACCTGTTTTTGTAATTGGTATCCAATGAAGTGATGGTGAATTATTTTTAGATGTTATAATTTTAACTGTATCCCCATTTCTTAAAATACTTTGTAATTCTCCTTTGTTGCCGTTTATCTCGCAACCAACTGCCGTATCACCTATTTTTGTGTGTACAGCATAGGCAAAATCAATTGGAGTTGCATTCTTTGGCAACTTAATCACAGATCCTTTGGGCGTAAAACAAAATACATTTTCTTGGAACATTTGCATTTTTGTATACTCGTACGAATGTTCTGGATTTTCATTTTTTTCTATGATTTCAACTAAATCTTTTAACCAATCATATTCTTTCCAAGTTAATGAGTTAAATTTTTCAGAGGATTTGTATTGCCAATGTGATGCAATTCCACGCTCAGCAAAATCATGCATCTTTTTGGTTCTTATTTGTATTTCTATTGGTTTTTTATAAGAACCAATTACTGCAGTGTGTATCGACTTATATCCATTAATTTTTGGTGATGATATATAATCTTTAAATTTTCCTGGTATACAATTCCATTCCTTATGGACAATTCCCAAAGATTTATAACAATCATCTATATTATCCAGAATAATTCTAAATCCAATTATATCTGTAATTTGTTCTAATGAGACTCTTTTTTTTTGGACTTTTCTCCAAATTGAAAAAGGAGTTTTTTCTCTACCAAAAATTTTTGACCGAATGTCGTTCTTTGTTAATAATTTTCTAATTTCATTTGACAAGGTCTCAAAAATATCTTTTTTATCTAATTTTATTTCATCTAATCTTTTTTGAATTAGTGACCTTGCATCATTATTTAAAATTTCAAAAGATAAATCTTCTAATTCATCCCGAATTCTATGCATACCCATCCTATCAGCAAGAGGTGCATATATTTCCATTGTTTCCTGGGCTATTCTTTGTCTTTTATCTTCTTTTTTAATTGCTTTTATCGTTCTCATATTGTGAAGGCGATCAGCAATTTTGACTAACAAAACTCTTATATCTTTAGATGTAGCTAAAATTAATTTTCTAAAATTTTCTGCTTTTGAGTTCGGTGAGGCAGTATTTTCAAACACAGAAATTTTTGTAACTCCATCGACTAAATCAGCTACTTCAATTCCAAATTCACCTTTAATCGTCTCATATGTTGCATGCGTATCCTCAATAGTATCGTGTAATAAACCAGTTGTTATTGTTGCACTGTCTAACTTTAAATCTGTTAAAATATTTGCTACTTCAATTGGATGAACCGAATATGGATCTCCTGATGCTCTTTTTTGGTTCTCATGCGCTTTAACAGCAAAATCATAAGCTTTATTTAGTTTTTCTGGATTCAAAAATTTATTATAATTTTTGACCTTATTTATAAGTTCTTCAGAATTTAACATTATTAATTATATCATTAATTTAAACAAGTTTAATAGATCTAATGTCACTATTTGACAAAGAACAAACAAGATCTTTTATATATTGTTTAGAATTAGGGTATTTCCAAGTTTTTTCTATTTCAAATAATGGTATTAACACAAAATTTCTCTGGTGCATTCTTGGATGAGGAACATTTATTCCTTTTGCGCTAATTTTTTGATTATAATCAATAATATCAATATCACATGTGCGTGGTGAATTTTTAGGAGCTTTTTTTCTTCCTAAAGATGTTTCTATCTGCTTACAAATCTTTAATAATTCTAACATTTTTAAATCTGATGAAACCTTTAAGACAATATTGTAAAATTTTGGATTTTTTGGATTTGGCCAAGATAAAGTTTCGTAATAATTAGAGAATTTAATTATATTAATGCCCTTGGAATACAATTTGAATTTAGTTTTTTCTATATTTTTTTTTCTATTTCCGAGGTTTGAACCAACACTCAAATAAACGATTTTAGCTCGTTTTTCTAACATATCTTGCTTTATCGCGATCCCAATCTCTTCTTTTAATCGCAGCTCTCTTGTCAAATTGCTTTTTTCCTTTAGCAATAGCTAATTCAATTTTAGCTTTACCTCTCTTAAAATACATTTTTGTGGGAATTATTGTTAAACCTTCTCTTTGCATTTTACCTATAAGTTTATTTATTTCTTTTTTATTTAGTAAAAGTTTCCTTTCATCTAGAGGTTTATGATTTACGTAACTTGCTTGTTTATAAGATGCTATATGAGAATTAATTAAAATAATTTCTCCATTTTTTTCAACGGCATAAGAATCTGCTATATTAACTTTACCCTGCCTTAAAGATTTGATCTCCGAACCTTTTAAAACGATTCCGGCCTCCAAGAGACTTTCAAAAAAATAATTAAAACTGGCTTTTCTATTTAAACAGATTATTTTTAAACCTTGATTGGTTTTTTTTATCATTAAATCAATTTAGATGACTGAAGTGCTTTTTCTACAATGCCCTTCGTTTTCTCTGTAACTTTAACTAATGGAAGTCTAACATCATCAGTGCAAAGATTTAATAATTTTGCTGCATATTTAACTGGACTTGGATTACTTTCAACAAACATAGCATTATGCAAAGGCTGTAACATTTCATCTAGTTTTGCAGTTTCTTGAATTGATTTGTCATCATTTTTTACAGAATTTTTTTGGAATTCAGAACATAATTTAGGTGCTATATTAGCTGTAACGCTTATAGCTCCAACACCTCCCCTTTTATTAAACTCCAATGCATTGTCGTCATTTCCGGTTAATTGAATAAATTCTTTTCCCATTTTTTCCAATGTTTGATTTACTCTATTTAAGTCTCCTGTAGCATCCTTTA
Organism: uncultured Pelagibacteraceae bacterium; assembly: GCA_902627045.1. Taxonomy (GTDB): domain Bacteria; phylum Pseudomonadota; class Alphaproteobacteria; order Pelagibacterales; family Pelagibacteraceae; genus Pelagibacter. The sequence goes on along the minus strand of CACOHP010000006.1, from coordinate 13,974 downwards.
CACCAACGATATTTTTTAATTCAAATAATCTTGCCATCGTGTCTACAGACATATCAATTACAGATCTTCCTGGAATATTATAAATCAGGATTGGTATCCCACAATTATCATTAATAGCTTTGTAATGTTGATACAAACCTTCTTGTGTTGGTTTATTATAATATGGAGTAACCACAAGAGCTCCATTAGCACCTATTTTTTCAGCATGTTTTGTTAAAGAAATTGCCTCCTCTGTGGAATTAGATCCAGTACCTGCAATAACAGGTAATTTACCATTACTTTCTTTAACGCATAATTCAATTACTTTTTGATGCTCGTCATGACTTAAAGTTGGTGACTCCCCCGTTGTACCAGCGGGTACTAGACCATTTGTGCCATTTTCGATATGAAAATGTATTAACTTGATATAATTTTCCTCATCAAGTTCATTATTTTTAAATGGGGTGACTAAAGCAACATTTGAACCTTTAAACATAAATACTTATAACATAGTTTAAAGATTCATATAGTAAAAGAAAATGTTTAAAAAATTCTTATTAATTATTGGTTTGATTGTAATTTTTAGTCAGTCTGTTCAAACATTTGCAGAAATAATACCGTTAAAAAAGCCTGTACAAAGTAAAACGGAAAAAGAAAAGAAACTTCTTGTAGATGTCTTAAAACCTTTGCAAAAACCATCAACTAAAAAATTCATTAAAAACGAGCAGAAACAGGCTGATTACAAAAAAGTTACAAAGAAAAAGGTGAATATAGGTATAATTTTACCCAAAAAAAAACCTTTAATAGCAGGGGTAAAAAAAGACGATCCTGTTAAAAAATCAAAATATTACAGTAAAAAAGATTTTGCATTAGCAAAGAAAGCTTTAAGTGAAATGAAACAAGCAAAGTGGACCTCCGCTTTAAAAACTTCAAAAAGAGCTAGGGATAAATCAATTTACAATTTTATACAATGGAGACATCTCTTAACAAAAGGAAATAGAGCCTCATATTATGAATATAAAGCATTTATTGATTCTAATGAGGATTACCCAAGAATAGGTAGAATTAAATATTTAGCAGAACATAAACTTTCAACAGATACTGTATCACCAAAAAAAATTATTAATTGGTTTGAAACTAACGAACCATTAAGCGGTTTTGGAAAAATGATATTGGGAGAAAGCTATATTTTACTGGGCAATAAGCAAAAGGGAATTTCATTTATTAAAGAAGGATGGATCACAGCCGAACTCAACAGATCCGAACTTAAGTTTTATAGGAAAAAATTTAAGAAATATCTAAATTCTGATGATTATATTAAAAGAGCAGATTACCTTGCCTGGAATAATAAATATTGGGATTTAAAGAGACTTTTAAGATATTTACCAAAAGATTATCAGCTTTTATACACAGCAAGGCAACTTTTGATGAGTAAGTCGTATGGCGTAGATAATGCTATTGCAAAAGTACCTACTAAATTTAAAGATGATGCAGGATTAAATTACGACAGGTTAAAATGGAGACGAAAAAGAGGTAGAGTTGATAGTTCTCTGGAAATTTTATTAAAGATTAATAATACAAAAGATTATTTAGTTCGACCTGACAAATGGTGGTTAGAGAGAGAAATTATTTCGAGATCACTTATATATAAAAAAAAGTTTGAACTAGCTTATAAAGTGTCAAGCAATCATGCATTAACCGATGGACCTGAATATGCATCAGCTGAATGGATGAGTGGATGGATAGCACTAAGTTTTTTAAATGATCCATTATTAGCGAAAGATCATTTTGAAAACTTTTATAATAATGTAGGTTATCCTATAAGTGTATCTCGTGGTGCTTATTGGTTAGGAAAGACATACCAAAAACTTGGTGAAAGAGACCTAGCTATTGAATGGCTTCAAAAGGCTGCAGGATTCTTGACCACTTATTATGGTCAATTAGCATTTATGGAACTAAATCCTAATAAAACTTTTGAACTTCCAAAAGATTTAGAGGTATCAAAAGATTATAAGGATTATTTTTTTAAAAAAGAATTAGTAAAAATAATTTATCTTCTTGATGAACTCAACAATGATAAATACGCTAAACACATTCTTCGACATTTAGCGAATGATAATATCCAGAGTGGAAGTGAAATTTTAGCAGCACAGCTAGCAACTAATATTGATAGGTTTGATTTTGCAATTCAAATTGCAAAAATTGCCTCATATGAAAAAAGATTTCATAATAAATTTAATTATCCAATTATAAGTACACCCAAATATATCAATGGAAGAAAAATTCCAGAAACAGCTTTTATTTTATCGATAATTAGACAAGAGAGTGAATTTGATTTAAGCGCCAATAGTCATGCAGGTGCAAAAGGTTTAATGCAACTAATGCCTTACACTGCAAAAGTAGTCGCCAAACAAGCAAAGCTTCCATATTCAAAATCAAGACTAACAAAGGATGCAGAATATAATATAAACCTAGGATCACATTATATTGCTGGTTTAATTCTTGATTATGATGGAGCTTATCCTTTTGCTGTTGCTGCTTATAATGCGGGACCCAAAAGAGTTAAATATTGGAAAAAAATAAATAAAAATCCTCAAAAAAAACAAATCGATTATATTAACTGGATTGAGCTAATCAAATTTAGAGAAACTAGAAATTATGTGCAAAGAGTTTTAGAAAATTATAACGTCTATCGATATATTTTAGAGCAAAAGCCGATAAAAATGAAAAATTTTTTTAAAGACGACCCGCTTTACTAGGTATGAATAGTGATCAAGCATTTTTACAGAAACAATTAAACTCAGGAATAAAACTTTTTAATGAAAATAAAATAGATGAAGCAGAACAGTGCTTTAAATATTTACAAAGTGAAAAAAAAATACAGTTAATTGCCTTTTTTTATTTAGGTGTTATTAAAATTAAAAAAGATAAAACTAATGAAGCAAAAAAATATTTTTTCAAAATCCTTGAAATAGATCGTAATCATGAAATGGCAAACCTAAATTTAGGACTTGTTTACTTTCAAGAGAAAAATATCAAAGAGTCAATTATATATTTTGCCAATACCTTAAAGATAAACAGCGAAAATTTATTAGCTAAATATCATCTCGCCTTGATTAACTTGTTTAATAAGGAATATTCAAAAGCTGAAAATCAATTTAAAGAAATATTGTTGAAAGAGCCAAAGAATATAAATGTGCTCAATAGCGTTGGAATTTGTTATTCAAAACAAATGGATTTTGAGAAAGCAATTAAAATATTTGAGAAATGTTTAATAATGAAAAAAAACCACAAGCAATCAATTTTAAACTTAGCTAATTGTTTATTTCAAATAAAAAATTACGAGGAGTCTATTATAAATTATAATAAAGTTCTAGAAATTGACAAAAACCATACGATAGCAAAAATTGGTTTAAGCAAATGTTATTTTGCCTTACATGACTATGACAAAGCTCTACATTTTTATGAGGCAAGAAAAAAAAGACAATTACATAAATTAAAGTTAATTGATAAGATAGTTAAAGATCACAATTGTAAAGAATGGTTACAAGAGCCACTAAAAGGAAAGAATATTCTGATACTCAGTGAGCAAGGAATTGGTGATAATCTACAGTTTGCTAGGTACATTTTTTGGTTAAAAGAAAAATTTAATTGCAATATATTTTTCTATTTAGATAAAAAAATATCACACATTTTTAAAAATTGTCCATGTAAAATTGTAAATGATTTAACACAAATAAAAAATCTTGACTTCTACCAACATCTATTGACTTTACAGTACATTCATTTCAAAATTGAAAATAATTTTAAAAGATGTATTCCATTTATTCCAAAAAATGATACGATTGATTTGAATTGGAAAAATAAACTTAAGGTTTTTAAAAAACCATTAATTGCAATTCAATGGAAGGGTAATGAAAATTTTCTTGATGATCAACAAAGATCTGTCCCCTTAAAATTTTTTCAAGATTTAATCAAAGATAACAATTATACTTTTGTAAGTTTGCAAAAGGATAATTCTTCAAAAGAAATTAAATTAAATAATTTTGATAACTATATTAAAGATTTTTCAGACGAAATTGATCTTGATGGTAAAAGTTTTATTGATACTATTTCGATATTGAAAAATATAGATTTGTTAATTTCTGTTGACACTTCAATGACACATCTGGCAGCTACATTACAAGTCAAAACTTTGCTTTTGCTAAACTCAAACCCTGATTGGAGATGGCATATAGAATTTAAAGAAAAATGTTTTTATGAAAATTTGGAAATAATTAGATTAAATAAAGCTAATGATTGGGACTCAATTCAACCATTAATTTCTAAGAAATTAGAAAAAATTTTTAAATAACTGTTATTTATGTAAAAATGGCGGAAAGGGAGGGATTCGAACCCTCGGTACAAGTTTCCTCGCACGGTCATTTAGCAAACGACTGGTTTAAGCCTCTCACCCACCTTTCCTCTTATAAGTGTGTAACTTGAAATCATTGAATATTCAATATTAATCAAGTATTTATTGAAAAATGAAAAATAAATATTCAATAATTTCTTTAATTAAAAATTCTTTTTCATATCACGAAAATTGGCAAAAAGCCTGGGGTGATCCAGACCCAAAAAAGGAGTATGAAATCATCATAATTGGTGGTGGAGGTCATGGTTTAGCTACAGCTTATTATCTTGCAAAAAAACATAATATTAAAAATATTGCTGTAATAGAAAAAGGTTGGATTGGTGGAGGTAATACTGGAAGAAATACTACAATTATTAGATCTAACTATTTATGGGATGCGAGTGCGGGTTTGTATGATCATGCTTTAAAAATTTGGGAAAAACTTTCTCAAGAATTAAATTACAATGTAATGTTTAGTCAACGAGGTGTGATGAATCTTGCTCACAATTTACAAGATGTTAGAGATCTTAAGAGAAGGACTCATGCTAATAGATTGAATGGTATTGATGCAGTTTATCTCAATACAGAACAAGTAAAAAAATTTTGTCCAATCATAAATACATCTCCTGATATTAGATATCCAGTTTTAGGAGGAACTCTCCAGCGTAGGGCTGGAACAGCACGTCATGATGCCGTTGCATGGGGTTATGCAAGAGGTGCTGATGAAATGGGTGTTGATATAATTCAAAATTGTGAAGTCAAAGGAATTAAAAGAAGTGGTAACAGTGTAGAGGGAGTTGAGACAACAAAAGGTTTTATCAAAACAAAAAAAATTGGTGTTGTTGCCGCTGGTCACTCAAGTGTAATAGCAAACATGGCGGGTTTAAAATTACCTTTAGAGAGTAAACCTCTTCAGGCTCTAGTTTCTGAACCAGTAAAACCTATCATTGATACAGTAGTTATGTCAAACGCAGTACATGCTTACGTTAGTCAATCTGATAAAGGAGAGCTAGTAATTGGAGCTGGTACAGATGATTATGTTTCTTATTCTCAAAAAGGAAGTCATGAGATTGTTGAAGGAACCTTAAACGCTATTTTAGAGTTATATCCAATATTCAGTCGTATGAGAATGTTAAGGCAATGGGGTGGAATTGTAGATATATGTCCTGACGCGAGTCCTATTATTAGCAAGACTCCAATAAAAGGTTTATATTTTAATTGTGGCTGGGGAACCGGAGGATTTAAAGCAACGCCAGGTTCAGGAGATTTATTTGCTCATACAATAGCAAATGATGAACCACATAAATTAAATGTTGCATTTAATCTTAATAGATTTGTAAGTGGTGATCTTGTTGATGAACATGGCGCAGCTGCTGTAGCACACTAATGTTTTTGATTCATTGTCCTTATTGTGGTGAAAGAGAGCAAAGTGAGTTTAAAGCTGGAGGTGAAGCTCATATAGTTAGACCCAAACAACCAACCGAATTAAGTGATGATCAGTGGGCCGAATATCTTTTCATGAGAAAAAATATCAAAGGTGTCCAATTTGAAAGATGGGTTCATACCCATGGATGTAGAAAATGGTTTAACATGGTTAGAGACACATCTAATGATGAAATTAAAGCAATTTATAAAATGGGTGAAAAACCTCCAACAAAATATTAATGACAGACAATTTAAGAGTTAAATCAAGTAAGTTTATAGATGAGACATATAAAATTTCATTTAAGTTTAATAATAAAACTTATTATGGTTATAAGGGAGATACATTAGCATCTGCACTTTTAGCTAATAATATCCATTTAATCGGAAGAAGTTTTAAATACCATAGACCAAGAGGAATAATGACCGCTGGTTCGGAAGAGCCTAATGCTATTGTTCAACTTCATAAAAATACATCTAGGACAGAACCAAATGTTAGAGCTACAGAAATAGAAATTTACGAAGGACTTGAAGCTTCAAGTCAAAATTGTTGGCCAAGTGTAAACTTTGATATAGGAGGCATAAACAATTTTTTAAGTCCAGTACTTCCAGCGGGTTTTTATTATAAAACTTTCATGTGGCCAGCAAGTTTTTGGGAGAAATATGAATATTTTATTAGAAAATCTGCCGGTTTGGGAAAATCACCTACAGAGCCTGATCCAGACATATATGAACATAAATATATCCATTGTGATGTATTAGTTATTGGTGCTGGCATCTCAGGTATAATTGCAGCAAAAACTTCTGCAAAAAATGGTTTTAAAACACTATTAGTAGATGAAAAACCTTATCTTGGTGGTTCAACAATTTATCAAAATTCAGAACACTTCAAGATTAACAATCAAATCTCAAGCTCATGGTTAGAGAAAGAAATAAATGAGATAAGAAAAATTGATAATTTAGAAATAAAAACAAGAACAAGTGTTGCTGCATTTCATGGTTACAACTTTTTGTTGGCACGAGAAAGTTTGACCGACCATTTACCTTTACATCAAAGAGACGGAAAAGTTCGACATAAATTACTTAAAATAAGAGCTAAAAAAGTTATAAGCGCAACTGGATCTTTGGAAAGACCTTTAATTTTTGACAATAATGATCGACCAGGAATTTTGTTATCTTCTGCAATAGAAAAATACTCAAATTTATTTGGTGTGGCATGTGGTCAAAAAAATGTTCTATTTACGAATAATGATAGTGCCTACGAAACAGCAATAAGTCTATTCAATAAAGGAATTGATATTAAAGCTATTATTGATAACAGAGAAGAAGTCGACTCAAAATTAGTTAAAGAAATAGAAAAAAATAATATTAAGATATTCAAAGGATATACGATTGTTGACACTTTTGGATATAAAAGGATTAATAAAATATCGATAATGCAACTCTCTAAAGATGGTCAAAAAGTTGTGGGTTCTAAAATATCTATCGATTGTGATTGCCTTGGAATGTCTGGAGGATGGACTCCAGCTGTTCATCTTTTCACTCAATCTGGAGGAAAATTAAAATTCAGAGATGACGATCAAGTATTTATTCCAGACATATATCCTTCAGATCAAATAAGTATAGGTTCTTGTAATGGAGATTTTACATTGGAAGAAATATTAACAAATATTTCAAAAACTCTTAAAAATTTTTTAAACATTAAAAAAACTGAATATGAAAATTTGGAGGTCCAATCTCATTTTAATAAAACCAAAAGAAATATATGGTTACTTCCAACCAATAAGGTAATTGGTAAAACTAAACCATTTGTTGATTATCAAAATGATGCCACAGCAAAAGATATAAAATTAGCCTTAAGAGAGGGTTTTCGATCAATTGAACACGTAAAAAGATATACAACAACTGGTATGGGTACGGACCAAGGTAAACTTGGTAATATGCATGCGTTAGGAATTATATCTGAAACTGCAGGTTCTAAAATGGGTGAACTTGGTACAACAACTTTTAGACCACCCTATACTCCACTTACTTTTGGCACAATTGTTGGAAGAAATGTAGGAGAATATTTTGATATTTTTAGAAAAACTGCAATCCATGATTGGCATGTTGAAAATAAAGCTCAATTTGAAAATGTAGGACAATGGAAAAGAGCTTGGTTTTATCCAAAGGAAAATGAAAATATGCATGATGCTGTCCAAAGAGAGAGTAAGGCTGCAAGAGACAGTGCTGGTATATTAGATGCATCAACATTAGGAAAGATTGATATCCAAGGCACAGATGCTTCAGAGTTTTTAAATAGAGTTTATACTAATGCTTGGTCAAAATTAGCTATTGGAAAATGTCGATATGGATTGATGCTTAATGAGGATGGCATGGTTTATGATGATGGTGTAACAACACGCTTAGATGAGAATCATTATATTATGACCACAACAACTGGTGGAGCAGCAACTGTTCTTGGTAAATTAGAGGATTATCTACAAACAGAATGGCCAGAATTGGACGTGTATTTAACTTCAGTAACTGACCATTACGCTACTATAAGTGTTTGTGGTCCAAACAGTAAAAAGATCATTTCAAAAGTAATTCCTAATCTAGATTTATCTGACGAAAAATTTCCACATATGTCTTTTAAAAATACAAAGATTGGTAAAATCAAATGCAGAGTAATGAGAATAAGTTTCACTGGTGAGCAAAGTTACGAAATTAATGTTCAAGCCAATTATGGAAAATCTGTATGGAATAAGTGTATGGAGGAAGGAAAAGAATTTAATATCACGCCTTATGGTACTGAAACAATGCATTTACTAAGAGCTGAAAAAGGATTTATAATTGTAGGACAAGACACAGATGCAACTATGACACCAATTGATTTACAGATGGATTGGATAGTAAGTAAAAAGAAATACGACTTTATTGGTAAAAGGTCTTTATATAGATCAGATACAATCAGAGATGATAGAAAACAATTAATTGGTTTAGTCACAGAAAACCCAAAAGAAGTTTTGGAAGAAGGTGCTCAAATTGTTCTAGACGCAAGCAAGTCTCCAGTTGAAATGTTAGGCCACGTAACTTCAAGTTACTATAGTCCAAATTTAGAAAAATCTATTGCTTTAGGGGTTGTTAAAGGTGGAAAAAATATGATGGGTCAAAAACTAATTATCCCAATGGAAAATAAACAAATCAACGTGACAGTCACAGATCCAGTGTTTTTAGATAAGGAGAATAAAAGATTAAATGCTTAATTATTCAAACGCAATCAAAGCGGAAAAATCTTATTCAGGATTACAATTGAGAGAAATTAAACCTATAATGAAACTAATTGTAAGGGGGAAAAAAAGAGAATTTTTATCTGCAGTCGGTAAATCACTAAACTTGTTACTGCCAACTGAAGCTAATACATCAACGAAAAGCGATAAATTAACTGCGCTTTGGTTAAGTCCTGATGAGTGGATGATTTTTTCAAATGAAGTTTCTGACCTAGATAGTAATGACTATCATTCAGAAAGTTTATTAAACAAGAATATTTGTAAAACTAATTTAGGAGCGGTTACAGATGTTACTGATCAATTTGTCTTAATTAATCTTAAAGGTGACAAAATTTATGAGTTATTTGAGAATGGATCCCCGTTTAATTTCAACGATTTTAGAAAAAAAAAGGGTTCTGTCACACAAACAATATTAGCAAAAATTGATGTGATTATACAAAATGAGAGTCAAAATGACGTGAATCTTTTTGTAAGACGCTCTTTTTCACAACATTTGTTTTCTTGGATGAATGATAGTGCGTCAAGATTATAGTCTCATTTTTTTTTAAATTTGCTAAGAATAAGAATGAAAAAATTAATTTATTTAGCAATCTTTGCTCTTTTACCCTTTAATTTAAACGCAGATTCAAATTTAGACAAAATTTTATCATCAGGTGTCTTAAAAGTTGGAACAACTGGTGATTGGGATCCTATGACTATTAAAGATCCGGCGACTAATAAATATAAAGGATTTGATATCGATGTAATGAATGAACTTGCTAAAGACATGGGTGTTAAGATTGAATTCGTACCCGCTGAATGGAAAACAATAGTTTCTGGTATAACATCTGAGAGATACGATATATCAACTAGTGTTACAAAAACTCCAAAAAGAGCTGAAGTAGCTGGATTTACAGATACCTACTATAAATATGGAACCGTACCACTTGTTCTAAAAAAGAATTTAAGCAAATTTTCGACCTGGGACTCTCTTAATAACTCAACTGTAACTATTGCAACTACTCTTGGTACGTCACAGGAAGAAAAAGCAAAGGAATTTTTTCCTAAATCAAAATTGAATTCTGTAGAAGCTCCTGCTAGAGATTTCCAAGAAGTATTAGCTGGAAGAGCAGATGGAAATATAACGAGTTCAACAGAAGCAAATAAGTTAGTTATCAAGTATCCCCAATTAGCTATAGTTCCTGATGGTGAAAAAAATCCTGCTTTTTTAGCTATGATGGTTCCTAAAGGTGATAATAAATGGAACAACTATGTTAATGACTGGATTAAAAAGAAGAAATCATCGGGCTTCTTTACTAAGTTGTTAGCTAAATATAATCTAAAAAGTTTATAATAAATTAGTATTTACTATTTAATTCTTTATAAATCAGAGGGTGAGAAAATTACTCTTTTTACTTCTGGTTTTACCTTTAACTTCATGTAATAAAGGCGAACTTAATTGGCTAATCTTATCACCAAACAATATTGAAGGTTTAACAAATCTAAAGTTTCTATTAAGTGGTTTAACCACTACAATATTTATTTCTTTAGTTTCAATTATTATCTCAATCCTCGTTGGATTAATTGTAGCCATACCATCATTAGCTAAAAATAAATTTTTAACTTATATAAATATTGGCTATGTTGAGATTGTCAGGGCGATACCATTATTAGTATTAATATTATGGATCTATTATGGACTACCAATAATGACGGGTATTAGCTTTAGTCCATTTGTATCTGGCATTATTGCACTATCTATAAGTGAAAGTGCGTTTCAAGCAGAAATTTTTAGAGCGGGCATAAACTCTATTAAGAAATCCCAGTGGGAGGCTGGAAGTTCATTGGGATTAAATTTTTTCAAAAAACTAAAATTAGTTATTCTTCCTCAGGCAATTAAAAATATTTTGCCTGCAATAGGAAATCAATTTGTTTATGTATTAAAAATGTCATCTCTAGTATCAATTATAGGTATTGGTGATTTAACAAGAAAAGCTAACGAGCTGGTAGTTACAACTTATCGCCCTTTAGAAATATATACTTTTTTGATTCTTGAATATTTAATTTTAATATTGATTGTCTCTTATTTAGTCAGAAGATTAGAAAAAAAATTACAAAAAGATTAATTTTTTTTTCTAAAATCCCATGGCATTTCAAAAGTTCCAGACCATAAACCTAATCTATCTTTTTTTGCCATGTCTTCTTGTGCAAGATATTTTTTTGAATACTTTCTGTATGCTACAGCATAACCATATCGAACCATCCAGGCATTAATGTTAGTTTTATCCTTAAAACATTCTGCAATAAGTCTTTTGTATTTATCTTTATTTTTCCATTTACAAATCATAAATTGATTATTAATTTTTTTTTTAAGTTTATTGGTGGAAATCTCACCACATGAATAATCTTTGTTAAATGAAAATAAAGCAATAGTTAGCCAAATTTTTTGACATTTTTGATTTTTTTCTGGGGCATCAATCCCAAAAAGACGAATTTTTTTTTTATGTATTTGAATTGTGTCACCATCAATAACTTTTGCTATGCCTGAAATAATCTTTAACTCTTTAGCTTTTAAATTTTCTGAGGTAATAAAAAAATTTGCTATTATACTAATTAATAAAAAGACTCTTATTTTGTTTAAAAACATTATTTAAAAAATATCCAATAAACATCAAAACTGCAATTCCCATTAACCAATTTGTAACAAATATAGTGTAAAAAATATCCTCGTAATCCCCACCTCTAATATTGATCACATACCACAAACTAAGAAAAGGAAGAGCTGTTAATCTTAGAATACTCATATAAAGACTATAAAGAGGTTTTTTAACTGCTTGAAATACTGCGGTAGTAATAAAGAATACAGGATATATAGGACCAATCAATGCTGCAACTTTCAGATAAATTGCGCCATGTTTTATTGCTTCTGCATTATCTGTAAACAATGAAACTAAAAATTCTGCACCAAAAAAGATTATTATTCCTGCACAAATCATGAAAGATGAGCCGAATAGTAAAGCTTTTTTATATAATTCTCTAAGACGATCATAACTTTTTGCCCCAAAGTTTTGTCCACCAATAGATAAAACAGCTGTGTTTAAGCCTATAACAGGTAGTAAAAAAACTTGCTCAATTCTTAGAGCGGCACCATAACCAGCTGTTGCTAGATCGCCAAATTGTCCAATAAAATAAAGAATATTAAATAAACCTACACCAATTAATAGCATACTGAACATAACAGGTATGGTTTGGTAAACTAGCTCACCCAAAAGATTAAACTTAGGTATGAAACATTCCGGTTTAAGGTATTGTTTTAATTCACAACAATATACCTTATGAGCTAAATAAAGAAGACCAGTAAATTGAGCAACAACTGTTGCTATTGCTAAACCTGCAATACCAAAAGCAGGAACAAATCCATATCCAAAAATAAATAAAGGATTTAAGAATATATTCAAAAAGAAAGTAAATATTAATACATTTCTGTAACTTTTAGTATCTCCTTGAGCATTTAAAGTTCCATTAAGGGAAATTTGTATTAAAACAATAATTGTTCCATAAAAGATAATATCTAAATATTGTCTTGATAAAATAATCCCATCTAAGTCAGATCCCATTAATGATAATAGAAAATCTGAAACATTTAAACCAAAAATAGTTACAAGAACGGATAAAAAAATCGCAAAAATTATGGATTGAGCGATAAATAATGAAGCTTTTTTTTTGTTGTCAGCTCCTAAATTATTACCAATTAATGTATTTGTTCCAGCTGTTAAACCAACACCTATCGCAATTATAGTAAAATAAATTGGAAAAGATTTAGCAATAGCTGCAATTGCTTCAGCTGATATTCTTCCAGCAAACCATGTATCTACCAAATTATAGAAAGTTTGAAATAAAGAGCCAACACTTGCAGGAATAGTGACTTTCCTTAATAAAAACCATATTGGATCTTTGGTAAGTTTAAGAGATTGCGACAAATAAATTCCTACTAATATTCTTTTTGAAAATTATATCTTTTTCCTGATAACTTTGCTTTATATATCTGACTTTGTCTCATTCTGAAACGAGATTTTTGTTTTTTAGTAAGTTTATCATAACAACTTGGACAAGATACACCTTCCTCATACATTTTAGATTTTTTATCTTTTAAAGAAATTGGTTTTCTGCATCCACTACAAACTGAATAAGAACCTTGTGATAAACCATGTTTTAAACTTACTCTATTATCAAAAACAAAACACTCTCCTTTCCATAAGCTATCTTTTTTTTTGATTTTTTTTAAGTAGTTTAATATGCCTCCTTTTAATTGATAAACATTTTCAAAACCCTTTTTTTTTAAAAACAAAGAGGCCTTTTCACACCTAATACCTCCGGTACAGAACATAGCTATAGGCTGCTTTTTTTTTAATCTTTTTAAATACTTTGGAAAATCTCTAAAATTATCAACATCAGGATTAAAAGCATTTCTAAAAGATCCTACCTTATTCTCAAAAGGTTTTCTTGCATCTAATAAAAATGTTTCTTTATTTTTAATAAGTTTATTCCATTTTTTTGGTTCAACATGATTGTTAATTTTTTGTATTCTATCTTTTATATACAAATTCATTGGTACTACCTCTTTTTTAATTTTTATTTTTGGTTTATGAAAGGGTTGAAATTTACTCTTGGACTTATTGAAACTATCAAATTCTTTTATCTTTAAAATAATCTTAATTCTTCTAATCGTCTCTTCTAAGACTTTGTTTTTTCCGGATAGAGATCCATTTATTCCCTCTTTAGAAATTATAATAGTCCCTCTAATATTTTTTTTAAAAAGAAGATCGTATAATAGTTTTTTATTTCTCTTTAAACTATTAATTTTTTGAAATTTATAAAAACCAAATATAGTAATCATTAGACTTTCCTACAAACACTCATTCCATCACC
>CACOHP010000005.1 GCA_902627045.1 uncultured Pelagibacteraceae bacterium | reverse complement strand
CCTCTATTGGAATATCTTTATGATCTTTTATATTCCAGTCAATTGTTGAACTTGGTAGTGCAACATAAAAGGGAATCTTATTATCATGAGCTGCTAGTGCTTTAAGATAAGTTCCGATTTTATTACAAACATCTCCATTGGCTAGAGTTCTGTCTGTTCCCACAATACACATGTCAACTTCACCTCTTTGCATTAATATACCACCTGTATTATCTGCAATGATTGTGTTTTTAATTCCTTCTTCGTTTAATTCATAAGATGTAAGATTTGCTCCTTGATTTCTTGGTCTAGTTTCATCGGCCCACACATGAATTGGAATTCCTTTTTTATGTGCATGATAAATTGGAGAGGTTGCTGTCCCCCAATTTATTGTTGCAAGCCAACCTGCATTACAATGAGTTAATATATTAACGGTATCTTTTTTTTTATTATAGATTTCCTCAATAATTTTTAGTCCATTTAATCCTATACTTTCACAAAATTTTACATCCTCTTCACATATATCCTTTGCTTCATTCAAGGCTATTTCTAAGATTTTATCGCTATTAACACCTGATAATTTATTCATCATTCTATCAACGGCCCACTTTAAATTTATTGCTGTTGGTCTTGAATTAATTAAATCTTCTGCAGACTTCTTTAAAAATGATTGGTCATTATTTTCAATTATAGCTAAAACCATTCCATAGGCTGCAGTAGCTCCTATTAGGGGTGCACCTCTTACTTCCATCACCTTAATCGCATTTATTGAATCCTTAACTGTTTTAAGGTCTTTAATAATAAATTGGTGTGGAAGTTTTGTTTGATCAATAATTTTTACAACATTATTTTCAAACCAAATAGTACGATATTCTTTTCCCTCTATTCTCATTTAATTAATTTTTGATGCAATAAAATCTAAAATTTTTGGATTATATTCTTTAAAACAAGTGGCTCTATCCATGTCATGATAATTTTTAATTGGTTTCCCCCACACTTTACAACTTTTTCCATTAACCTTATTGTTTTGAGAAATAACTATTCTTTCAACGCCAGAAACTTCCTCTACCCAGTCTGATACCAATCCACCAAATGGGTCTTTTGGATGAGTAAAAACTAATACAGGTAAATTTGAACTTTTTTTAATTTCATCTATTTGCATTTGTCTCATATTGGCTGGACCAGGACCATCTTTTTTCTCAAATTTTTTTAAAGCATCCTCAACTCCAACTTTATTTACTTTATAAGCTTTTGTTAAACGCCCATAGCATTCAGGAACAAAAGAAATGCCTCCAGCGAAAATATTTTGATATCTGCTAAGTAACATCATTGTCATCCATCCACCACAAGATCGTCCAGTTATAAATATTTGTTTTTTATTAAATCCCTGAGCAGTAAAATCCTCAATAAGTTTTAAATTTGCATCTAATCTTTTTTCAAGTTTTGGCTTACCTTTATATGGCTCTATAAATTTTTTTTTATTCCATAATCTTTTATAATCGTCTCCTTTAAGTTTGCCTGTACAAAAAAGATAAACAACTATCTCTTTATCTTTAACCTTTTTTCCAACTAAAGATGACATATTATTCATCCCTCCCTTCCATGCGCAATCATTAGACGGACCGTCGTGAGTAGTTTGACCATGATTATAAATTAATAGAATTTTATTTTGTGGATTATTTATTTTTTGATCTTTTAAATAACTAACTTTATTATTCAAAAATCCACTCTTAGTCATTTTATCAGCAAGGACATTTGTGTTAAAAAAAATGATAATTAGTATTGCTAAAAGTTTTTTCATTTATTTAACACCCTGCCTGCCACATTTTTTAATTTTTCTATAGTTTTTTTAGTTCTTTTTTCTGGTACTGTAATTATTGCAACATCTAAACAATTATTTGTAGGATCCTTAGGATCAATGTGATTTTCAAAATTTTCTATTAAATTTTTAATCATGTTTTTAGCTTTAGCAGCATTACCTAATAAAACTTTTACAACTTGTTGAACATCAACGTTTTCATGATCGGGATGCCAGCAATCATAGTCTGTGACCATTGATACAGATGCATATCTAATTTCTGCTTCTCTAGCTAATTTTGCTTCAGGCATATTAGTCATTCCAATTACATCTGCTTTCCAAGATCTATATAAATTTGACTCTGCAAAAGTTGAAAATTGAGGTCCTTCCATAACAACGTATGTGCCTTTTCTTTGATACTCAATTTTTTCTTTTTTTATCGCTTCCTCGCATGCATTCATTAATCCATTAGATGTAGGATGAGCCATAGAAACGTGAGCAACAATTTCGTCATCAAAAAATGTTTTATTTCTCGCAAAAGTTCGATCAATAAATTGATCAACAATAACAAATTTTCCAGGAGGCAAATCCTCTTTTAGTGACCCGACTGCTGAAACAGATACGATGTCTGTAACTCCTAGTTGTTTAAGTGCATCAATATTTGCCCTAAAATTAATATTTGAGGGTGAAATGAAATGTCCTCTTCCATGTCTTGGCAAGAAATAAACTTCTTTATTTTTATAAATTGTTTTTAAAATTTGATCAGATGGCTTTCCCCATGGAGTACTCAAATCCATTAACTCCCTATCAGTAAATTCCTCTACGTCATAAAGACCGCTTCCACCAATTATTGCTAATTTATTTCTTGTCATGTTTAAAATTTAAATTATTTATACTGCAATAATTACTTATTATGAATTTAAAAGATTTTATAAGATCTATTCAAGACTATCCCAAAAAGGGGATCCTTTTCAGAGATATTACGACACTAATAAAAGATAAAGATGCATTTGCTGAAGCAATCAATCAAATCGTTGAAAGATCTAAAAATTACGATTTTGATAAAATTGCAGCAATCGAGTCTCGAGGATTTGTATTTGCTTCAGCAGTTTCCTATATTTTAAAAAAACCTTTTATAATGCTTAGAAAAAAAAATAAACTTCCTGCAGAGGTTCACTCTGTTGATTTCGAGTTAGAGTATGGAACAGCAACAATTGAAGTTCATAAGGACTCTATTAAAAGAAATGAGAATGTTTTAATCATTGATGATTTAATTGCTACTGGGGGCACAGCGGAAGCTGCTGCAAAATTAATTGAAATGTCAAAAGGTAAAGTTTCGGCTTTTATTTTTGTAATTAACTTATTTGATTTAAATGGATGTGAACTTTTGGAAAAGAAAGGTTACAAAGTTGAAAATTTAATTGATTTTCCAGGACATTAAATTTTAATCATTGAAAATTAGGTTCCATAAAATTACTATCCTGCTATGGAAGATAACATTCATAAAGTTATAAATTTTTTAAAAAACGATAGGTTTAACGATGCGATTAAATCTTTAAATAATATTATTTTAAATGATCAGCAAAATATTGAATTTTATAATTTGAGAGCTATTTGCTATCTACGATTATCTAAATACGAGAAAGCAAAAAGTGATTTTGACAAAGTGCTATCTTCAAAACCAAATTGGCCTGAGATATACAATAATCTCGGAATTTTATACTTTAGATCGGGTCAAAATAATTTAGCGATTACAAACTTCTTAAAATCAATTGAAATTAAAAATGATTATGAAGCAGCTATTTTTGGATTGATTAAATCATTGGCATATTCTGATGATATCCCTGAAAATAATTCAATATTTATTACAAAACACAATGAGTTAAATAATATTAAAATTAGTTATTCTGAAAATAAATATATTGAAAATATAACTGTTGAGAATTTATTAAATACAATAAGCAGAATAATTAATGATAATTTTATTAATCTTAGATTTAATTATACTCAAATTTATAGAAAAACAAAAAGTGATCTTAATTGTAATAGACACATGAAAGTATTTAATACTTATCAGGCAATTCCTCAATATTGTTTTAGTTGTTATAAAGTTCAAATAGAACCTGAAAATTTGATAGATTTAATTAAAATTTATTTGATTTTTGACAACATTAAGTTTGAAAATCATAATACACAAAAATGCATGGTAGAAACGAGACCAAAAATAAATGGTAACTATAAATCAATAATTTATTGCTATTCTCAAGAAGAGGCAGAAACTATAAAAAGACGTATTTCAATAATAACAAAAAAAAATTTAGATAAAGATGTAAAATTAAAAGTAAAAAGAGGTTGTAGTGAATACGGTATTAAATATCCTGAGTATACTAACCTTAATGAAAATATTATGAAATTTAGACCTGAGTGGAAAAATTATGAAAATTTAATTGATAATAACTTTCCTCATTTAGTTGAGGACAATAACCATCCACCAACAACTAAAGGAGTGACTTTAGATGACGCTCTGGTCATTCAAAATTGGTTAAAATATGCAATATTAATTGGAGATGAAACTTGCAAAGATATAAAATGTCATTTTTTTAAAAATGAATATTTAGAAAAACAATTAAGATTAAAATAATCAAATATTAAAATAGATAAGTTTTAATTGAATTAATTTTTGAAGACTGTTACAAAATTTTGAAATATTTTTTCATTACCTAGAGAATTAAAATGTACATCACCTTCTATATAATACCTGGAAATAATCTTTTCTTTATCAGTAGAAGTTGTTTCATTAAAGAATTCAGTAAAATTATTAAAGAAAAACTCACATTTGTTTATACAGAAATTTTTCATTAGTTTAACAAGCTTTGATTGACTATTATCGTACAAAATTTGAGCTGGCCAAGGATAAATTCCAACTGACATTTTAATATCATTTTTCCGTAAAAGTTCATACGTCATTTCCATAAATTTTAATGATTTATTTATTTCTTTATCTCCAAAAAACTCATCATTGAAAGTCCATGAACTCTTTTCATGACAGTAATCTAAGTAAGTACATTTATCGACTATGTCTGATTTTTTAAAGACATCATTCTTCAACGTTTTTAATGAATAAGCTAAAAATGGAAAAGATAACTTAAGAGTTCTCTGGATATCAGATAAGACAGCCGATTTTTTTCTGCTTATTTTATCATCTATAAATCTATATTTTCTATTATCGTCATAAATATCACTTATATCAAAATAAATTATCACTCTTTTAAATTTGTAGCCATTTTCTAATAGGTGACTAAGTTTGGTGAAATAGATTGATGGTGAGTAGGAAACAACACCTAAATTTGCAATATTTAATTCTTCAAAGTTTTTTTCAATTCTTCCGACAAAAGTATCTTCATAATCAACTCCAACACCCTCAGTAAAACTATCTCCTATAAACGCTATATCAAATTCTTTTAACTCAAAATCTATTTTGTCACAAAAAGTTCTAAATGAATTTCTATTAGAGCAAAAAAGATATGTTTCACCTGGAGACCATTGTAAATTTGCTCTGAAACTTTTTTTAAGATCATGATCGTAAACATTGTGACTAGTTGTATGATCGATCTTTTTTGGAGTAAATTTTAATAAGTAAGACCCAAATAATAAGTCAGTCAATAGAGCAAGTGCTAGACTAATACCAATTACTGAAAGAATTTTTTTCATTTAAATGGTAGCGGGAAGTGGGATCGAACCACTGACCTCAGGCTTATGAGTCCTGCGCTCTAACCAACTGAGCTACCCCGCCATACTGTTTTTAATTGGCAATTAATCTTATATACTGAAATTAATCAACATTAAATTCTGAATAATATGTAATGCATAATTAAAACTTACTTTTTTGAGAATTTATAAATAGTTTCAGCTACTTTTTTATAACCTTCCACATTAAAATGACCAGGTAGTTCAAAAGGATAGAATTTAGATGGGTTTTGTTCTTTTTCAAAAACTTCCTTATTTATAGCTATAAAAGGAATTTTTAGTTCATTTACAATATTCTTAATTAAATTATAGTTAGGATCATCATAGTTTATTTTATAATCACTATATTTTGGTAGGTAAACAAAATATAATTTTGAATTATTTCTAATAGTTAAATCTTTTGCCAACTTAATTATTCGTCTAAATTCTGGCTTTAATGTTAGCTTTGATGTCGGCTTTAATGTTGGTTCTGGTACTGGTTCTAAATCTTGCGCTGTTAGATTCATCAATTCTCTTAAGTTATAAATCTTAATAAATTTTACAAATTTGAGTGTAAAACTATCGTTTATTTTTCTTATTCTTTCTTTTTCTTTTTCTCGTTGAAATAAAATCTTGGAATTTTCTATTAAATTGATTGCTAAATTATTGATTTCATTTTGTTTAGATTTAAGATTTTGAGTAAAAGTTAAATTATCTAAATAGGACATTAAAATTTTGTTATCTATTTCATGTGTTAAATCCATCAAATCATTACCTGCAAAGTAAATCCAAAAAACTTTTTTAACATTTGAATTTAAATATTCTCTTAAAGTTGCGTATTGAATTAAAGGACCATTTTTTCCATACCCTAAATTTAAAACTGATTTATTTGACAAATCTCTTAAAACAGATGCAATATCGTTAGGTCTATTTACACAAGCGCCGTGGGTAAACGAATCGCCAACTAAAAGATATTCAATCTCCATAGAATCCCACTCTTCGTCGGGATTATTGAATCCATATCTATCACTTTGATAAATAGAGTAATATCCATTTTCATTACAATTAATTGTCTTGAAATTTGAAATTCCTGATAGGGGAAAAATTGGATGATTTTCTTTTTTATAAATTGATGGATAAACAGAAACTGCTACTTCATTATCATTTTTTTTTAAATCTTGATAAATTTGAAATTTAGTTCTTCTGTCCCATTTGTATCCTGTTTGTTTTTCATAGAGTTGTTCTTTTAAAAGTTGTTCTTTTGAGATTTGTTCTTTTAAAGGTCGTTTTTT
Organism: uncultured Pelagibacteraceae bacterium; assembly: GCA_902627045.1. Lineage (GTDB taxonomy): Bacteria > Pseudomonadota > Alphaproteobacteria > Pelagibacterales > Pelagibacteraceae > Pelagibacter. Next base: position 41,751 of record CACOHP010000005.1, on the reverse strand, counting down.
TATAGTTAGATAACCTTCAAGTAAATATAATGACATAATTAAACTCATAATCAAAATAATTAAATATTCCTTTATTTTTTGATTCATAAAAAATGTAATTATAGAGGAGCAAATTAATAATGATGAAATAATATAATAAATATTATAATAATATCTCTTATCTCCATTCCAATAAATTTCAGATCGATAAAAAGTATAAATCAGAAGTAATGATGAAATTGCTAAACAAGTTGGTGAGAGTATCTTTTTAAGAAAGTTCATTGAATAATACTATAATAATATTTCTATTGAAATTTTGTAATTAAGTGATTTTTCATAACAAAAAGATTTTATCACTGAGATAAATATTTTATCAATTGCAAATAATGATTATTTACCAAGGCTCTTGAGCAATGGAAAGAAAGTACATGAAATCTGAGCTCTAGCCAATTTAGCTATCCCGAATTTAAATTCTCGTTGATATATGCTACTTATTTAGTTTATTTCAAACAACATTTTATATCTGAAGGCTTATCATTTAGTAGGCTAGCATTAATGGATCAAGATATTGAGAGAAATAATATCTCACTAATTGGTGATTTATATGTTTAAACATCGAAGAAAAAAAAGTAAGTTTAGAAAAAAATTTAAAAAAATCATATGAGCTTCAAATTATATAAACCTGCAAGACCTAGACTACATCGAAGTGAGTTAGCTGTTCCAGGATCATCCCCAAAGATGTTTGAAAAAGCTCTAAATTCTGAGGCAGATTATATTTTTTTAGATTTAGAAGACGCTGTATCTCCTAACGATAAAGTACCAGCTAGAGCAAATGTCATTAAAGCTCTTAACGAAATGAAATGGAGAGAGAAAGGTAAAACTATTTCAGTTAGAATTAATAGTCTTGATACACATTACATGTACAGAGACTTAATTGAGATTGTTGAGCAAGCTGGAGAAAATGTAGATACAATATTGCTGCCAAAAGCAGGCACAGAAAGTGATGTGTATATGGTCGATTGTATGCTTACTCAAATCGAAACAAACAAAAAATTTAAAAACAAAATTGGTATTGAATGTTTAATCGAGACAGCTTTGGGTATGTCTAATATTAAATCAATTGCAAAATCAAGTGAGCGTTTAGAGGCGTTACATTTTGGAGTTGCAGATTATGCTGCTAGCTTAAGAGCAAGAACTGTTGTAATTGGTGGTTTAAATCCTGATTATCCTGGTGATCAATGGCATCATGGTCTTTCTGAGCTCGTGATGACCTGTCGAGCATACGGATTAAGAGCAATTGACGGTCCATTTGGTGATTTTAATGACCCGGATGCTTATATTGCCTCTGCTAAAAGAGGAGCTGCAATAGGTATAGAGGGTAAATGGGCAATACATCCATCTCAAATCGAATTAGCAAATAAAGTATTCACCCCTCCTGAAACTGAGGTTACTAAAGCAAAAAGAATTTTGGAAGAATTAGATAAAGCTGCCAAAGAAGGCAAAGGTGCAGCTCAACTAGATGGGCGAATGATTGACGCGGCATCAGCAAGAATGGCTGAAAATATTGTTAATATTGATAAGTTAATTCGAAAAAAATAAATATGGATATACACGAATATCAAGCAAAAGAAATTTTAGCTAACTTTGGAGTTACCATTCCAAGAGGAGGTATTGTTTATAGTCCCGAGACTGCTGAAAATAAAGCAAGAGAAATAGGTGGATCAAGATGGGTTGTAAAAGCCCAAATCCATTCTGGTGCGAGAGGAAAAGCTGGTGGTATCATAGTGTGTAATTCACCCTTGGAGGTAGCTCAGGCAACAGATAAACTTTTAGGAAAAAAACTAGTTACTAATCAAACAGGACCTGAAGGAAAAATTGTAAATAGAATTTATATTGAAGAAGCAACAGATATAGAAAAAGAACTATACCTTGGGTTAGTATTCGATAGAAGCTCTGAAAGTATAATGGTCGTTGCTTCAACAGAAGGTGGAATGAGTGTTGAAGAAATTTCTAAAGAAAAACCAGAGTCCATAATAAGATCTAAAATAGAAGTTGCTGTAGGCATACAAAGCTTTCAAGCTAGAGAACTCGCTTTTGGCCTAGGTATAGAACCAGAACTTATCTCGAGAGTTTCTGATACAATAGTTGGATGCGCTAAAGCTTTTAGTGAGTTAGACGCAACAATGGTTGAAGTAAATCCATTAGTTATTTCTAAACAAAAACAAATTTTAGCTTTAGATTGTAAAATGAGCTTCGATAACAATGCAATGTTTAGAAGAAATAAAGTTTCTGAGCTAAGAGACAAAACTCAAGAAGATGATAAAGAGGTTTTTGCATCTGATAGAGGCTTAAATTATGTGAGTTTAGACGGAAATATTGGTAATATTATTAATGGGGCTGGTTTAGCCATGGCTTCGATGGACATGATAAAATTAGCTGGTGGTCAACCTGCTAATTTTTTAGATGTTGGAGGTGGTGCTACTCCTGAAAAAATTGTCAAAGCTTTCAAATTAATAACGATGGATGAGAAAGTAAAAGTAATATTGATCAATATTTTTGCTGGTATTAATAGGTGTGACTGGGTGGCTGAAGGAATAGTTCAAGCATTGAAAAAAATTGAGATAAAGGTGCCATTGGTTATTAGACTTGCTGGTACAAACGTAGATAAAGGAAATAAAATTCTTAGAGAAAGTAAAATAAAATATATAGAAGCAAATACGTTAGAAGATGCAGCAAATAAAGCTGTTGCAGTATTAAAAAAATAAAATGACAGTTTTAATTGACAAAAGCACAAAGATAATCATTCAAGGCTTCACTGGAAAAATGGGAACATTTCATGCTGAAGAAATGATTAAGTATGGTTCTAACGTTGTAGGCGGAGTAACTCCAGGAAAAGGAGGACAAAAACATTTGGACAGACCAGTATTTAACACAGTAAAAGATGCGGTAAAAAATACTGGCGCATCAGCATCTGTTTTATTTGTTCCACCTGCTTTTGCTGCTGACTCAGCAATGGAAGCAGCTGATGCTGGCATTAAAACATGTGTTGCAATTGTCGATGGTATCCCATCACACGACATGATTAAAATTAAAAGATATATGAGACGATACTCTAAAAATGAAAAAATGACTTTAGTTGGTCCAAACTGCGCCGGAATAATAAGTCCAGGTAAATCAATGTTAGGGATTATGCCGGGTCATATTTATAAGGAAGGTAGAGTTGGCATAATAAGTAGATCAGGGACTTTAGGTTATGAAGCAGCCCAACAAATGAAAGATCTAAACATAGGTGTTTCTACGAGTGTAGGAATTGGTGGTGATCCAATTAATGGTAGTTCTTTTAGAGATATTATTGAAAAATTTGAAATGGATGATGAGACTGATGCAATTTTGATGATTGGTGAAATTGGAGGACCACAAGAAGTTGCAGCTGGAGAATTTGCGAAAGAAAATATGAAAAAACCTGTGATAGGCTATATAGCAGGTTTGACTGCACCAAAAGGAAGAGTTATGGGTCACGCAGGAGCAATAGTTTCAGCTTACGGAGAAAGTGCTATTGAAAAAGTTGAAATACTTAAAGAGTGTGGTGTCACAATTTCAAAAAATCCATCTGTAATGGGTGAAACTGTAAAATCTGTTTTAGAAAAAATATAAAAATTTTTCCTTTTAAAATCTATTACTTATTAAAATATTGGTGTTGTATTTTGGTATCACGCTTAAAAAATCATAATTTGTATTAATCTTTAAATGTAAATTATTCACTTCTTTAGTGAATTCTAATTCAGCATTTTTAAAATCATTAATCTTGAACGCATATTTAATTTCATCAATTGGTACATATCCTACAGATAAATAAAGTTCATTACTATGACCTTTGCCTCTAGCGCCAAATCTTTCAAAATTTATCACTGTTGACCAGCCAGAAATCGAAGTTGTATCAATACCATAACCAACTCTGTAATTATGTTCTGATTTATTATTTGATGTGTAATTATATAATGTGCTTGGATTATTAATAAAATAAAAATCTGCATCAGAAGATGAGCTTAGATCTCCAACGTATTCTAATCTTCCATGATGATTTATAATTGTGTCACCCTGTTCGTCTGTTGTATCAAAAAGAATTCCAATTGTAGCAATCGCAGTTTTAATTTCTTGATCTTTATAAATTAATGAGTCTGCAAGACTATTACCTATAGTAGTTTGTTCCCTTAATATTTTAAGTTTAGTGTATCCAAGATCTAATTTAATTCCTGGATTTAAATTAAATTTCTCATCTATAATTCTTTTTCCAAAATTAATTGAGCCAAATATTTGTTGTCCTTCTCTGTCACCTCTTAACGTATTTCCATTAATTACTCTTTTATGGTCAATATCGAGATGACTGATACCAATAATACCATCCGTAAAAATTTGATTGTCTCTAAGTTTTGTTTCATATAGAGCTAAGCTGTAAACATCAGTATTTACTTTTGTACCATTACCACCAATGTGAATGACATCTGTTCCATACTGAAAAACATAACCATACATTTTATCTCTATCTTCTTTTTTAATTCTATCAGCACCTATTGAAACACCCAGATTATGAAAATCTCTAGAAGACGTATTTCTAGCATGTTTGTTTCCTAAAACAATTCTTCCTTCACTCCATTCAAACCAATCATCACTATTGTAAGAACGATCCTTTTCTTTTTTTAAAGACTTAAGAGCACTAGCAAATTTCGCAACAGTTTGATTTGTAAAATCAATTTCTGCATTCAAATTAGAAAGGTTATCTTTATTTTTATGTCTTCTTAACCATTCCATTCTATGAAATATTGGAAGAGTGTTACTTTGAATAATACGTTTAGCTGACTCAACATTTGCCTCAATAATAGCTTTGACATCAGCATTAGCAGACGGATCAGCACAAGTTATTGTTCCTGCACAATCAATTTCATACTCATGAATTTGATTAACACCAGGATCACCACTAGCACTGTCAGTAGTAACAAATAATTTTGTAAAGTTAGCAGCAAACATAAATCCCATCATGTCATCTGCTCTGCTTCCTAAATCAAATGTTTCAGCTGTAGATGATAAGGTTGTAATATCGTAGGCAGTGCTTAAATTGATTTTGTTCATTCTTCCTACATCTCTTTCATTACCAGATAAAAACAACTGGGTTCCGTCTGGATTGAATTGAATATTTCTCATATTACCCTCAATACTTGATAAATCAGCTGAAACTCCACCTGGAGTAACTCCAGATCTTAGATCAAAAGGAGTTGCTAAATCATATTGTCTCAATTTATCGATTTTTCTTCCTCCAACAAACATTCTTGTTCCATCAGGTTTAAAATCCAAAGTTCTAACTTGATCTTCATTCCCTGCATCGTCTATGTCTATTTCATATATCTTTTCGCAAACCAAAGTTGTCGAGTCCCATGGGGTAGTTAATTTAAATTGCCAAACTCCAAGATCAAAAGAGCCAATACCTTCATTTGTAGTTATAAACATCCTTGTCCCATCTGGTTTAAATTCAATTGCATGAGGTAAAGTCATTTGACCTACTCCCTCTACTGGACATGTAAGAGCAGTTCCTTTTGGCTTTCCTCCAGAAAAAGATATGGTGGCTGTGCTTATATCAAACGGGGTGCTTAAAGAGTATTCAATAATGTATGCAGAACCTGTAGCAGGATCAGTCTCCCGATTAGTTATATACATTATGGTTCCGTCTGGTTTAAAATTTATTCCTCTAACACCAGGAGTATCACTTGTGACGACTTTTGTTTGAACAAATTTAAATTCAGCATGTGAGTTCTGGCTAAAAAATAGAATAAAAAATATAAGTAGAACGTATCTAATCATTTATCTCAAATAGGTGATAATTATCCACTAAAAGTATTTTTTTCAACTAATAATATAATTGATATTTCGAATATCAAAGTTATCTTTCACTTAATGAGAATAGAAGAAGAGCTTAAATTAGACTACTCAGATGTCTTATTCAGACCCAAAAGAAGCACATTAAAAAGTCGTAAGGACGTAAATCTATTAAGAACTTATCGATTTAAATACAGTAAAAATGAATGGTCAGGAATTCCAATAATAGCTGCCAATATGGATGGTGTTGGTGAACTTAGTATAGCTGAAAAATTAAATGAGCATGGCATGATTACATGTCTAACTAAACAACACGATGTTAAAAAAATTAAACAAAATAAGAATATAAAAAAAATTTATCAAAACATAGCATTGAGTGTTGGTATTAAAAAAGAGGATTTTCGTACTTTAGATAAAGTATTGAAAGAATTTAGTTTTTTTAAATTTATATGTATAGATGTAGCTAATGGATATACCGAACATTTTACAAATTTTATCAAATCTGTAAGAGATAAATATCCAACAAAAACTATCATTGCTGGTAATGTTGTTACAGCAGATATGACACAAGAATTAGTCTTGAGTGGTGCGGATATTGTTAAAGTAGGTATTGGACCTGGAAGTGTGTGTACTACAAGAATACAAACAGGAGTTGGTTACCCTCAATTAAGTGCAGTAATTGAATGTGCAGATGCAGCTCATGGTTTAGGCGCACATATTATTGCTGATGGAGGTTGTACTTGTCCAGGTGATGTTGCCAAAGGTTTTGGTGGGGGCGCTGATTTTGTTATGCTTGGTGGCATGTTAGCAGGACATGATGAAGGTGGTGGAAAAATAATAAAAAAAAATGGCTCAAAATATATCGAATTTTACGGCTCTAGTTCCGAGGTTGCAAATAAAAAACATTATGGTGGACTATCAAACTATAGGAGTAGTGAAGGAAGATCGGTAAAAGTTAAATATAGAGGAAAAATAAATGAAACAATCTTAAATATTCTAGGTGGTGTAAGAAGTAGTTGTACCTATGTTGGTGCACCATCTTTAAAACAATTAAGTAAATGCACGACTTTTGTAAGAGTTAGTAATCAATTTAATGATACTTTTATAAAATAACTTTTAAATTATTAAAAAATTAAAAGACCAAATAGCACTAAACCCGTAGAGGCTGCAGCAGAAAAATATATTTTTTTCATACTCTCATTTTTTTTTTCAGCCTTAACTCTATTTAGCAAAATATTTATGTTTGTGCTCTTAGCTTGATTTTTTGGATTGTCTTTTATGAGATACTTTTCAACTAATTTTTCTCTCACATTAAAACCGGAACTTTTCATACTGTTATTTAACCACGAAAAATTCATATTTGCAAATTTGACTAAAGTGAAAGGTTAATACCTAAAATTCCTAACATTAGAAAAAGAACTGTGAGGATGATCAGATTTTTTTTAAACTCTTTGTTCTCTGTCTCTTGGAGTTTCGATTTTAAAATATTTATATCAACTCTATTAGGTTTAGTTCTTCTAGTTTTTAAAGGCTTTTCAGACTTACCGAAATCATTTGGGGTCTCAATTTCAGTACTAAAATCTGTAAAGCCTTTATTTCTCATAAGCCTATACATCATATAGTCTAATTTTTCTCAACGTTACAAAAAGTCCAATATGGGTCAGTATTTGATTGACATGTGTTCAATTTGGGTCATTAATTGACATTAGATATATTATGGAAGCAAAACAAATAGATTTTTCCAAAACACTCTCTGATAACGATGTCCAAGATTTTATTACTCAAAATTATAATGATCTTGGTACAGATTGGGTAACTCATCAATGGAATTGGTTGAACAATGTTTACATTTCTTTTCAAGATCACGTAAAATTTTTAATAATTGTATCCTTAGTTGAAAAAACATTAAATTTTTATCACCAGGTAAACGTTACACAAAATTATGATCAATATTACTCCAAACAAAATTTACAAATAAATAAATTTAGTATTTCAGAATTATGTGAAAAACTAAGTTTACCAAAAGAAACTATTAGGAGAAAAGTTTTAGAGCTTGAAAAATTAGGCGTCATAAAAAGGCAAAAAAAACAAATTACGATAGATAGATCTGCATATCCATATGTTCAACCTATTCAACAAATACCTTTTACTTCTAAGTATGTTGCTAAAGTTGCCAATTTACTTAATAAAAATAAATTATATAACAAAAAAATCGATGCAAACTTAATAGAAAAAGTTATTAAAAAAAATTTCACATTATGCTGGAGATGGTATTATAGAATGCAGATACCCTGGGTTATTGGTTATCAAAAAATGTTTTATGATTTTACTACTGCGCATGTAATTGGTACGATAATGATGCACCAAGCGTTAAATACAAAATCTTTTCCGCAAAATCTCTCTACAAATAAAGATAATAAATTTTTTGTTGAGGATACATTCTTAAATCCTCTTCAATTAACCAAACCTGGTTTAAGCGCTATGTCTATTTCAGAAATGACAAATATTCCACGAGCTACGGTAATAAGAAAGTGTAAATTTTTAATTAAAAAAGATAGTTTAAAAGTAAATGACAAGAAACAATATTTCTTAACCGGAAATAATAAGGAAAAAGTATTTAATTTCCAAATGAATTTTTTCAAAGAAAAATCTAAATTTTTAACAAGAATTTTGAATTTGATTGCAATTTCATAAATCTTAAATAAGTTATAAGTGTTATACTATTACACAAAGGGGTCATGGAGATAGTAACAAAAATAGCGCCTATCATACTCGCATTAATAATGTTGGGTTTAGGTTTAGGTTTGAAAATTGAAGATTTTAAGAGAGTATTAAAAACGCCAAAAGATTTTTTTATAGGTTTTTTATCTCAATTAATTATTCTTCCATTGGTTGCTTACTTATTAATTATTATTTTAAAAGTACCACCTGAAATAGCCATTGGAGTTATGATTATTGCTGCTGCGCCGGGTGGAGTTACATCAAATATATTAACAAAATTTGCTAATGGAGATGTTGCTTTATCTATTACTTTAACAGCTATAATCAGTTTAATTTCTATAATTACTGTTCCTCTTATAATCTTTACATCTGCTGATATATTTGGAATTACAAATATTTCTCAAAATATTTCAATGACTGGTATAGCGCTAAAGATGTTTTTGGTCGTAACGGTTCCAGTTATCTTGGGAATGATTATAAGAAAATTTGCTGAAAATTTTGTAAATTCAAAAATTCGAATATTTGAAAAACTTAATATAGTATTATTTGTTATTTTTTTTATAGCTGCATTTTATGAGGAAAGAGAAAGTTTTATAGATTTTCTAATACAAGCAGGTTTCATTACCTTATTTTTGAATATAACAATGATGATTGTGGCATATTACCTTGCTAAAACTTTTGCCTCAGGAATTAAACAACAAAAATGTATTGCTTTAGAATGTGGATTGCAAAATGGTACTTTAGCAATATTTGTTTCAACACAAATATTCGGGACAGATATAGTCTACATAACTCCAACAGCAGCATATGCTTTAATTATGTACATCACTGGTTTTATATTTGTTTTTCTCTTAAGAAATAAAGTTTAGTTACTCTTAAAATTAGTCTGCTTTAGTGACCTACTAATCAATTCAATTTCATATTTTTTTTTCTCAACCTCAATAAATAATTTACTATTTTTCAATTTTTCATAGGAAAAATCGTTATTAATATAACCAAAAGTTAAGTTTTTCTTAAAGTTAAAAGAATAATTTCCAGAAGTTGATCTTCCTATTATCTTATCTTCTAGATAAATAGGCTCATCATGAAGTAAGAGTGGTTCTCCAGGTTTGCTATCTTTTAACGTAAACATGGCAAATCTTGTTTTAATCTTTTTTTTATCAATCTTTTCAAGAGCTGACTTACCGATAAAATCTACATTCTTTTTATTACTGATTGTAAAAGATAAACCTGCCTGATATTGATTTTCTTCAGGAGATATATCATGACCCCAATGCAAAAAACCACTTTCCATACGCATAATATCCATTGCATGCATACCACAATTTGAAAGATTAAAATCTTTACCTTTTTCAATAATTAATTCATAAATTTTTTTGGCATCTTTAGCCTCTACATAAAGTTCGTATCCTAATTCCCCAACATAAGACAATCTCTGTGTCCAAATTTTAGTATCTTTGATTGAAATGAATTTTGCAGTTCCAAATTTGAAATTTTTATTATCAAAATTATCTTTACTCAATGAATTCATAAGGTTTCTGCTTTTGGGTCCAAATAAACCAAAAACACAATAATCATCAGTCACATCTGTTAATGCAATGTCTTCATTCAAATGTTTTTTGATATGGTGCTTGTCTCTTTCTCTTGTTGCGGCAGAACTAATTATTCTAAAATGGTTTTCATCAATCGCCACTATAGTTAAATCAGTCTCAATACCTCCATCTGAGTTTAACATATGAGTATAGGTACATTTACCAACTTCTTTTTTAATATTTGCAGTGCAAATTCTTTGTAATTCTTGATGGGCTTTATCAGATTTTATTTCGAACTTTGAAAAAGGAGTTAAATCAAATAAGCCAACATTTTTTAAAGTATTATTAGTTTCATACTCAGCTGAAGGATACCAGCTTTGATAGTTATAGCTGTATTCATACTCTGCTTTCTCACCATCTAATGCAAACCACATAGGTCTTTCATATCCACCAGAGACACCGAAACATGCTCCAAAACTTTTCAAATTATCATGATGTGGAAGTTTTTTTATATCTCTAGAAGTTTTGTGTTGTTTAAATGGCCAATGCATTCCATACAAATCTCCTAATGACTCTGTAATTCTTTTTTTGATAAAACCTAGTTCTGAATGAAACTTTTGAAATCTTTTTATATCATAACTAAAAATATCTTCATTGATATGACCAGTCATCAACCACTCAGCTGTAACTTTACCAACCCCACCGCCACTGCCAATTCCTATACTATTTAAACCACAACATACAAAAAAATTCTTAATCTCAGGTACTTCTCCTAATAAAGTGTTGGTATCAGGGGTAAAAGATTCTGGTCCTGAAAAAAATTTTCTAATTCCAGCAGTTTCTAAAATTGGAAATCTTTTAATTGCTGAAGCTAAATAAGGTTCAAAATGTTCAAAATTTTCTTGAAACTCACCAAAGGAGAAATCTTCTGGAACTTTATTGGTTTTATTCCAAGCAGGAATTGAATTTCCCTCAAAGATTCCAACTAGTATCTTTCCTGCATCTTCTTTTATATAAGTCCGATTATCAAAATCTCTTACAACTGGTAAAGTTTTAGATAAATTTTCAATTGGTTCAGTGATTACGTAAAAATGTTCCGCTGGATACAATGGAATACTTACGCCAGCTTTTTCTCCTATCTGTCTTGACCACATGCCTGAGGCTAAAACGATATATTCACATTCAATTTTTTGACCTTTGACTTTAACTCCAGAAATTTTTCCATCTTTAGTTAAAATTTCTTCAACAGGTGACTTTTCAAAAATTTTTGCACCTTCCATTCTTGCTGCTTTAGCCAACATATGAGTAACACCTGACGGATCTGCTGCACCATCACCTGGCATTAAAATTCCTCCTATAACTTCATCTGTATTGATAATTGGATAATCTTTTTTGATTTTATCTTTATCTAAAATTCTTACATCAACATCATAAAGTTGTGCTGTCGTTGCTTGTCTTTGAAGTTCTTGCCATCTACCTTTATGCTGAGCGATTGATAGAGCTCCGTTTAGTCTTAACCCAGCAGAATGATCAACTTTTTTTTCAAGCTCTTTATATAAATCTAAAGTATATTTTCTAATTTTTGTTACTGCTGCAGTTGGACCTAATTGACTTACTAATCCTGCTGCATGCCAAGTTGTTCCTGAAGTTAATTGATCTCTTTCTAAAAGAATTGTGTCTTTCCAACCAAATTTAGCTAAATGATAAGCAACAGAGCAACCCACTACTCCACCTCCTATCACAACAACTTTTGTGCTACTTGGAAGTTTTTTTTCCATCTAATTAGTTATTGATTGCATCTCCCGGATTAACATATTCATGTCCAAAAACATCTGCAACAGCTTTATAAGTAACATGGCCTTTGTGAACGTTTAATCCCGCTAGAAAATTTTTATCTTCACCAAGAGCTTTTTGATAACCTTTGTTAGCTAATTTAACTAAATATGGAAGTGTTGCTTTATTTAATGCTATAGTGGAAGTTCTTGGAACTCCACCTGGCATATTAGCTACACAATAATGAACAACATTATCAACTATAAATGTTGGGTCGTTGAAAGTAGTTGGTTTACTTGTTTCCACGCATCCACCCTGATCTATAGCAACATCAACAATTACAGAGCCTCTTTTCATTAATTTAAGCATATCTTTGGTAATTAATTTTGGTGCCTCTGCTCCTGGGATTAAAACTCCACCAACTATTAAGTCAGCTTCAGCTACTAACTTTTTTAAATCTATTTTGTCACTTTGTTCTGGAATAATTTTATCCCCAAAAATTTCGACTAATTGTTTTAGTCTTGCTTCTGATTTATCAACAACATGAACTTTTGCCTTCATACCAGTTGCTATAGTAGCAGCATTTTCACCTACAACACCTCCACCTAAAATTAAAACATTAGCAGGTTCACCACCTGGAGCTCCACCCAATAATACTCCTCTACCTTTTTGGTTTTTTTCCAAACAATGTGCTCCTGCTTGAACTGACATACGTCCAGCTACAGCACTCATGGGTGCCAGTAAAGGAAGTCGTCCATTGTCATCTGTAATAGTTTCATAGGCAATATTAATACTTTTTGATTTTACTAAACCCTCTGTTAATTCTTTTGCAGCAGCCAGATGTAAATAGGTGTATACGATTTGATTTTCTTTAATCATTTCAACCTCAACTTTTTGAGGTTCCTTAACTTTAACAATTATTTCAGCATCATTAAAAATATCGCTAGCTTTTTCTATAATTTTTGCCCCAGCATTTTTGTATTGATCATTATCGAAGCCTGCTTCAAAACCACCGTTAGTTTCAACTAAAACTTCATGACCCTCTGAAACAAGACTTTTCACACTATCTGGTGTTAGGCCAATTCTATTTTCTTGAGGTTTTATTTCTTTAGGTACGCCAATTCTCATTAACGAAATTTAATTCTTTTTACTCTTTGCGTAATTAGTTATTCCAGTTCTTAGTTTTTCTATAATTTCATCAATATGTTTTTTTTCACAAATAAACATTGGTGCTATAATTAAACAATCACCAGTAGCTTTGAAATTTACTCCTGCATCGTAACAATGTTTGAAAGTAGCTAAACCTGCTTTACCAGGTCTACCATCAGTTTTAATATCTATTCCACCCATCATTCCATAACCTCTAATGTTGTCTACAACATCAATATCTTTAAGAGAAAATAAACCTTCTTGGAAATAAGGAGCTAGCTCTTTTGCTCTATTAAAGATATCTTCTTTTTCAAAAATATCTTGAACAGCCAATGCTGCCGCTACTGAAACTGGAATACCAGAATATGTATAGCCATGAAATAATTCTATCGCACCTTTTGGAGAATTATCCATCACTGCATCATAAATTTCTTCTTTACAAGCAACTACTCCGAAAGGAACTATTCCGTTAGTTGTTGCTTTTGCCATAGTCATTATGTCAGGTGTTACTCCAAACTCTTGAGCTCCAAAAGCTGAGCCAGTTCTTCCCCAGCCCGTTATAACTTCATCAAAAATTAATAGTATTTTATGTTTGTCACAAAGTTCTCTTAATCTTTGTAAGTATCCAACTGGTGGAACTAAAGTTCCCGTTGAACCAGCAATAGGTTCCACAATACAAGCTGCGATATTTTCAGAACCAAAATTAGTACAAATCCTCTCTAGGTCGTTAGCAATCTCTGCTCCTGTTTCTGGTTGACCTGAAATAAATTTATGTTCATCCAAATGTGTATGTCTCATGTGAACGACACCAGGCATCAATACACTTGCATACGCTTTAACGTTATTGATCATGCCACCTACTGATGTTGCTCCAATATTCATTCCATGATAAGCACGTTCTCTTCCAACAAATCTAAATCTTTGACCTTCACCTCTAGCTTTATGATAAGCAATACTAATCTTAATTGCAGTTTCTACCGCCGTAGAACCACATATCGTATAAAAAATTTTATTTAAATTTCCTGGTGTATGTTTTGAAATTCTAGTTGCTAATTCAAATGAACCACCAAAACCTTGTTGAAACGGCTGACAATAATCGAGCGTATTTAATTGATTAGTTATTGCCTCGATAATTTCTTTTCTCCCGTGTCCTAATGGATTACAAAATAATCCTGAGCTTGCATCAATTTGTGTTTTGCCATGATGATTTTTTAAATAAACACCTTTTGCTTCAACAATTAATTTTGGATTTTCTTTAAAATCCTTATTAGATGTAAATGGCATCCAATGTTCATTAAGTGAATTAGGTACTGATGTTCTTTTTTCTGAGCTCATAATATAATTTTAAAATACTTAATAAATGAATCCTTAGACTAATTAACTTAAATTAACCACCAAAATAATGTCACAACTTAAAGTTGTGTAACTATAATGATCATTTTTTTGTTTTACATATAGGTCAAATTAATCTTAAAATTAGAACATATAAATAAACAAGGAAGAGGCATAAATGAAAAAAATAATTAGTTTTATTCTTGGATGTTTTGTAGCTCTTAATCTTTCAATATCTGTTGCTAATTCGGCAGCAAATGAAGTTAGAGTTGCTTACTTCTTAGAGTGGCCAAGTCCAAATCTAGAGGACATGATGAAGAAAAACTTCGCAAAAGCTCTAGGGGTTCCTGTAAAGTGGACTAACTTTACTAATGGTGGTGCTATGACCGATGCGATGTTAGCGGGAGATATTGATATTTCTTACTCTCAAGGTTTGGTTCCATTTATTAACGCTGTAAAATCTAAAGCACCTATCAAATTAGTTGATATTGCAATGGAATACGGAATGGGAGGAACAACTTGTGTTACGTCTAACGCATCTGGAATTACAAAAGCAAATGCAACTGAATTAGAAGGTAAAAAGGTTGCTGTTCCACTTGGAACAATGGCTGAATACGTTTTTGATGAAAGTATGAAAGTCGTTGGAGCAGACAGAAAAAAAATGGATATCATACAAATGGACCCTGAAGAAGGTGCTGCTGCTTTAGTAAGTGGTGATGTTGTAATGGCATGTTTGTTTGGTGGTAATTCTATCAAAGCTGCTACTGCAATTGGATCTAGATTGCTAACAGTTCAAGAAGCTAGAGATGCAGGTATTCTAGGTATTGATATTACTTCTGTAACTACAAAGTTTATGAAGGAAAACCCAGGAATGTTAAGAACTTTCATCGAAGTAACTCACGAAGCTAATGCAAGATATAGAGCTGGAAAAAGCGATATGAATGCGATGTCAAAAGCTTCTGAAATGAAAATTCCTGACATGAAAGAAACTTTAAGCGGTTTTAAATTTCTAACTCCAGAAGAAACAAAAAGTTCTATGGAAAGTGGAAATCTTGATGCATTCTTAAAAGGAATGGGAACACCAAGAGGAAACGTAGATACAAGTTTCTTACCTTTGTAATCTAAAGGTAATTAAAATTTAAATAGGCGCCAATTTTTTATTAAATTGGTGCCTATTTTTTTATAATAAATTCTAATATAAAGTGAATAAATGAGTGATCTAGTTTCTCAAAATCTCAATATGGTTTTTAAAACTCCAAAAGGAGAAACTGTCCACGCTTTAAAAGATTTAAACTTCACTCTCAAAAAAGGAGAGCTCTTAACAGTGCTTGGTCCCTCGGGTTGTGGAAAAACAACTTTACTAAACATCACTGCAGGATTTATCAGACCAACTTCTGGAAGTATTACTTTAAATGAAAAAGAAATAGACGGTCCTGGTGTTGAAAGAGGAATGGTTTTTCAACAAGGTGCTTTGTTTGAATGGTTAACAGTTGCTGAAAATGTCAACTTTGGATTAAGAATGAAAAAAAAAGATCCAATTGAAACCCAAAAAAAAGTTGAAGAATGGTTAGAAATAGTTGGATTAAAAGGTTTTGGTAATACACCAACATATCAACTTTCAGGTGGTATGCAGCAAAGAGTAGCTTTAGCAAGATGTTTAATTAATGATCCTGATCTAATTTTAATGGATGAACCTTTAGGAGCACTTGATGCATTAACTAGAGAAAAAATGCAGTCTTTGGTTTTAAAGATTTGGAAAGAAACAGGAAAAACTATTATCTTAATTACTCACTCAGTTGAAGAGGCTCTTTTACTTGGTGAGAGATTATATGTTATGGCACCTCGACCCGGTCGAATTCATAAGGAATACAATCTTCCATTTGCTTCAATGGGACTAAAGGAAGATCTAAGAGAAATTAAAAAGAATAAGGACTTTTCTGAAAAACGAGAAGAAATATTAGAGATGATTTGGAATATGGAAGAGGAAATTATGGGAAAAGAAAATTAAATGTTAACTCAAATAGTAACCTTTTTAATTTTTTTTGCTGTTATTGGCTGTATTCTCTATGGAAGAAGATTAATCAAAACTGAAAAGATTGATGCTGTATTTGGAAATCCTGAAAGAGCAAGAGGTGGTACTCACTGGATTATAGTAGGAAGTAGCTTTCTATTACTGATATGGCTCTACTATTCTTGGGATATTGCAAAAGGTTTTTACCCAAAATCGGCTAATGAACTTTGCCAAGTAGCAAAAGTAAACGACTCTTTATTGGGTTTAAAATATCAATTTCCAATAGAGGAAAGAGAATTCAAAAGCACTGCTCAAATTAAGAAAGAAAATAAAAATCTTAAAGCAACTTTAAATGAAATCAAATTTTCTGAAGATCTTAACTTACAACAAAAAACAGATCTTACAAAATTTATCAACAAAACTATTAAACTAATTCCTTTATTAACTAATGAAAATTTAATTGAAAATGAGACGAAATCTAAAATAAATGACATCACTGGTAAAATTAACTTATTAACTGAAAATTTTAGAAAACCTGAATATCCTTTTGAAACGGAACAAGAAGCTAATGAAAGACTTAAGGCAGTTAGTGAACAAGGAGATTGGGGAATTATAAAGGTTCAATCTGGAACAGGATCTATAGAAAATACTATTGAAGTACCTTTAGTCCCGGAGACAAAAAGAGGTTTAAAATTTGATGCTGCTGCTAAAGAATTACAAATTATTAGTGATCAGTTCTTTAAGTTAAGAAACCACAATCCACAATTTAAAGATAAAATAAAAGAGCTCAAAGATGAGATAAAAGCTTATCGTAAAAACTTAGATGATACTCAAGAAGTAGCTTCAACTTACGCCAAAGATATTGTTAAAATTGCACGACGAATAGAATTTGCAAGTATATATCCTCCAAATGCACTTAATGAAATGCAAAATGCAATCATTAATTTTGATGTTGCACAAAAAGAAGCTCAAGGTGGTTTGAGATTTGTAGATATATTTTTATTCCCAGCAGGCACCATTGTTGCAAGTGGACCAAGCTGTTCGGAACAAGGATCTGGTAGATGGCTACCTAAGCCGTCGGATACATTTGATAAGTTCATGCTTATGCTTAAACCTAGTGTAGGTTATAAAGAGATACCTCTCCTATGGATAGAACTGATTGATGTTAGTAAAATGATTGGTTTCGTTTTACCAGATTGGATTGCTGATATTTTACCTGGTGAATACCCGGTTCATACTCAAGATGGAATAGTTAAACAAAATTTTAAAGGCCAAGTTTTAAAATTAGTTACAGGAGACTTTAAGTTATTTAAAGTACCAGTGCCTTATGGTCATATTTGGGATTCTTTTTTAAGAGTATTTTTAGGATTAGTGTTTGGAATATTGATTGGTGTGCCACTTGGATTATTTATGGGATTAAATAGATTTGCAAAAGGTTTCTTTGATCCGTTAATTGAGCTTTATAGACCCGTTCCTCCTCTAGCTTGGGCTCCTTTAATCATTTCAGTTTTAGGAATTGATAATACTGGAAAAGTTTTCTTATTATTTATGGTCTCATTATCAATTATGATTATTTCTGCAAGAGCTGGTGCCTCTGGAACCCAGTTATCAAAGATTCATGCAGCTCACTCACTTGGTGCATCCAAAAAACAAATTTTAAGATATGTAATTTTTCCAAATTCTTTACCTGAAATACTAACTGGAATAAGAGTTGCAGTGGGAATGTGTTGGGGAACTTTGGTTGCAGCAGAGTTTTTAGCCGGAACAACCGGTATAGGGTTTGTTGAAAACGTTGCTAAGAAATATTTCCAATACGAAGTAATTTGGATAACTATATTTATAATGGGAATGTTAGGTTTATTATTTGATGTAACTTTGAGAAAAATAATAGATAAAACAATTCCATGGCGTGGAAAAGGCTAAATTGAAAATAGAAAATCTTAAAAAAGAAGTTGTCAAAATTTTTAAAAATTATGGATTAACCAATACTCATGCTATTATTTCAGCTAATGCTTTGATTAATGCCGAGTTAGTTGGTGCGTATGGTCATGGTCTTTCAAGATTAAGAATGTATTGTGAACGAATATCTAAAAAAGTTATTAATCCAAAACCTAGATTAAAAGTAAAAAAGATATCTCAATCGATCGCTCACATTGATGCTGATAATAGTATTGGTTTTGTTGCAGCAGATCTTGCAATTAAAAAAGCAATCGAATGTGCCAAAAAAACAGGTATCGGTTTAGTGGCAGTGAAAAATAGTGGTCACTATGGATTGTCTGGTTACTACGCTGAACAAGCAGTCAAAAAAAATTTAATCACTATGATCTATACCAATGCGCCTCCTGCAATCGCTCCTTATGGTGCTAAAAAAAGTTTATTCGGAACAAATCCTATATGTTTTGGTTCTCCAACTGGAGCAAAGGTACCCTTTATTTTAGATACAGCGATTGCAAAAATTAATAGAGGAAAAATTAGATTTGCTGCTAGAAATAATCAAAAAATTCCAAAAGGTGTTGCGTTAGATAAATTTGGCAAACCAACAACAGATGCAAAAAAAGCTCTTCACGGAGTTCAATTACCTATTGCAGAATTTAGAGGTTCAGGTTTAGCATGGATGGTCGATATTTTAAGTGGTGTTTTAACTGGTGGAAATCATGCAGGCAAAGTTAAGGATCCTTTTGATGATTTTTCAGGTCCACAAAATATTGGACATCTATTTATCACATTTAAAACAAACTTATTTGTAAAAAATTATACTTCAAGAATTAAGGGTAATATTAAGACAATTAAAAGATTACCTAAGATTAAAGGAGTAAAAGAAATAATGTATCCGGGTCAAAATAAAGATAAAAGGTTTAGAATGAACTTAAAAAAAGAGATCAAATTGTCAAAAATTATTCAAAAAGATTTAGTGGATTTAAAAAATTAATCATGCTTTCCAATAAAGAAATTATTTGTCCTGATAACTTACTTAATGTTGCTCACAAAAAAAAAGGTATTAAAGCCGGAATTGTTAATGCAGGAAAACCTTTGCCTATGCAATCAGTGCAAGATGCCGTTAAAGAAAATTTAATTGAGCCAATTTTTATTGGTGATGAAAAAGAAATAAATAAGTGCGCACAAGATTTAAAATGGGATATCTCAAATTATGAGATAATTCATGAGCCTGTTGAAAATAATACAGCAACTATTGCTGCAAAACTAGCAAGTGAACAAAAGATAAGAATTATTGTTAAAGGCCATATCCATACTGACGTTCTTATGAAAGAAGTTTTGAAAAGAGAATATAATTTACTAGGAAAAACAAGATTGAGTCATATATGGCATATGACTCTAGGAAAAGTGGATAAGCCTTTAATAATTACCGATGGAGCGTTGAATGTTTTACCTAATGTAAAAACAAAATTACATATTTTGAAAAATGTTATTAATTTTTCCAATAGAATTGGAATTAAAAGACCTAAGGTAGCAATATTATCTGCTACTGAGGAAGTTTTAGATAGTGTTCCTAGCTCTAAAGAGGCTGAGGAATTAACTAATTTAGCCAAAAAAGAAAATTTAAATGCTGATGTTTTTGGTCCTCTTGCATTTGATAATAGTATCTCAAAAAAATCTGCAGCTATAAAAGGCATACAAAATAGTGTCGCTGGTATGGCTGATGTGTTATTAGTCCCAAGCGTCGAAACAGGTAATGGATTAGTAAAAATGCTAATTTATTTTTGTGGAGCCTGTGCAGCAGGAGTTGTTGTTGGGGGTAAAGTTCCAGTGGTAATTACAAGTCGTTCTGATGAAGCTCCTGCAAGACTAGCTTCAATTGCAGCAGCTGTTGTTGCTTTAGATTAATTGTTTCATTGAAAAAAAATCTAATATGCTTTAAATAATCACAAAAAATTTATGGCAATTACATACTTAAAAAAATCACCAAAAACCCCTTCAACAGACGATGGTAAAACAAATGAAATCGTAAAGGGATTGTTAAAAGAAATTGAAGTTTCAAAAGAAGAAGCTTGTATAAATTTGACAAAAAAATTTGATAAGTATGATGGTGAAATAGTTGTATCAAAGGAGAGAATAGAGCAAATAAATAAAGAATTAGATCAAAAAACAAAAGATGATATTCAGTTTTCTTATGAAAGAGTAAAGAAATTTGCTGAAGCTCAGTTAAAAAATTATGGCCAAGATTTTGAAGTTGAGCTATCACCAGGTCTTTATGCAGGTCAAAAATTAATTCCTGTAAATACAGCTGGTTGTTATATACCAGGTGGAAGATATGCTCATATTGCTTCAGCTGTCATGAGCGTTACAACTGCAAAAGTTGCAGGAGTAAAAAACATTATTGCGTGTAGTCCACCTAAAGAAGGTGTGGGTGCACATCCGGCAATTGTTTATACAGCCAATTTGTGTGGCGCAGATGTAATCTTAAATTTAGGTGGTGTTCCTGGAATTGCAGCAATGACAAATGGTTTATTTGAAAATCCTCCAGCAGATATTTTAGTAGGACCTGGAAATCAGTTTGTAGCAGAAGCTAAAAGAATTTTATTTGGAAAAGTTGGTATTGATTTATTTGCAGGACCAACTGAAATTGCTGTTATAGCAGATGATGAGGCCGATGCGGAGATGGTTGCAGTAGATTTAGTTGGACAGGCAGAACATGGATATAATTCTCCAGCTTGGTTGTACACTACTAGCAGAAGAGTAGCAGATGAAGTCATGAAAAGAGTTCCAGAATTAATCGCTGAATTACCAGAGTTACCTAGAAAAAGTGCTGAGGCAGCTTGGAGAGATTATGGTGAAGTAATTCTATGTGATACAGACGAAGAGATGGCAAAAATTAGTGATGAATATGCACCTGAACATTTAGAAGTTCAAACAAAAAACCTTGATTGGTTCCATAAAAGATTAAAAAATTATGGCTCATTATTTATTGGTGAAGAAACAACAGTTGCTTATGGTGATAAATGTTCTGGAACAAATCATATATTGCCTACCAAAGGAGCTGGTCGATATACTGGTGGATTATTTGTAGGTAAATTTATCAAGACTTTAAGTTTTCAAAGAATGACTAAAGAATCTACAAAATCTGTTGGAGCTGCTTGTGCAAGAATCTCAAGATACGAAGGAATGGAAGCTCATGCTAGAACAGGCGATGTTAGGTTAAGAAAATATGGTTTTTCAAACTAACTTTCTGGTATAAAAATTAAACATAAACCATTATTACAAAATCTTTTTCCCGTAGTTCTTGGTCCATCGTCAAATACGTGTCCATGATGAACACCACAATTAGCACAGTGATATTCAATTCTTTTCATACCAAATGAATAATCTACTTTTGTTTTAAAAGCTCCAGGTAGTGCCTCAGAAAATGATGGCCAACCAGTGCCACTATCAAATTTTGCATTAGATGAAAATAACTTTGCCTTGCAATTTGCACAATGGTAAAAACCTTTTCTGTTTTCTTTAAGTAATTTACTTGTAAAAGGCCTTTCTGTGCCCTCATTAAACATTATATCTTTTTGCTCGTTAGAAAGATTTGGATTTATAATTTTCTTAACACCTGCACTTAATATTTTGTACGGTAGTGTGAAAAAAAATAAATATGAAAAACCAATTATTTTTAAAAGTTTACGTCTTGAAAACATATTAAATCAAATACAATGTCTCTTTAGATATGTAAATTGTTAAAATTGACATAAATAAGATAATAAAAAAATTTATAAATTTCCAAGTTTTTTCATTTTGTGCATATTTCGAAAAAAAGGTTGAAAGATAGCCTAACAAAAAGAAAAAAAAGAAAGATGCAGTAGAGGCTCCTATGCCAAAATAAATTTTTTCATTTATCAAAAAGTTTTTTGAAAAGTTTCCTAAAAAAAATACAGTATCAGAATAAACATGAGCATTTAGATATGTAAAACTCAGCGTTTTAAAAAATATTTCAAAACGAGAAATATTTTGCATATCTTTGCTAAAAGAAACTTGAATTTTAAAAGATTTTATTTTTGAGTAAATAAAATAAATCAAAAATGATATTAAAAGAATATTTAGTATTAATTCTACAAATAAACTGAAAAACTGATTAAAATAATGGAATAGAAATATACCAATAAATATTAATAATAAATCTGAAAGAGAGCATACTGCGCATACTAAAAAAACATGTTGTTTTTTAAGTCCTTGCTCAATTACAAATATATTTTGTGCGCCAATTGCAAGGATTAAGCTAAGTCCGGTAAAAAAACCTAAAATTAGATATTCCATCTAATAAATTGTTAAGTACAAGAATTGAATTAACCTGGATTTGCTGTAAGGGTCTTAATTTCTAAAACGTTCTCGTTAGGATCTTTAATAAAAAAAGTTTCTTGCTCATACTTTGTGCCTTTGAACCTTAAGTATGGCTCATCATAATATTTTGCACCCTTTTCATTTAACCTTCTTTTAAGATTATCAAAATCTTTTCTTGATAAGTGGATACCAAAATGTGGCACTGAAACATTACCCATGTCAACATCATGTCTTTCATTGACAAGTTTATGCTCACTAGCATGAAGAGTTAACTCGTTTCCCCAAAAATCTACATCAGCCCATTCCTTTTCGGAATTACCCAAACTACATCCAAGTGTCTCGCTATAAAACTTTTTAGCAGTTTCTAAATCTCCACATGGTATGGCTAAATGAAAACAATTAGTGTTTTTATACATAATAAATCCTTTAAAAAGTTAATAAAGTAACTATATATTCTTCAATTTTTAAGTGGATATAAATACAGTATGAATAATTTTTTACAATCCATAATCGACCGTGATCCTGCGGCAAAATCTAAATTAAGTGTAATTTTAACTTATCCAGGAGTAAAGGCCATATTTTTTCATAGAATTGCTAATTTTTTTGCAATTGCAAAGTTTGATTTAGTTGCAAAAATTATTTCTCAATTATCAAGATTTTTTACAGGCATTGAAATTCATCCTAAAGCAAAAATCGGAAAAAATTTATTTATTGATCATGGTATGGGTGTGGTCATTGGTGAAACATCTGAAATAAGTGATAACGTAACAATTTATCACAATGTTACTCTTGGCGGGACATCTCCAAGTATTAATACAAACGAGCAAAGAAATTCAAAAAGGCATCCTACCTTAGAAGAAAATGTAGTGGTAGGTTCTGGTGCTCAAATCTTAGGACCTGTTGTTATTGGAAAAAATTCTTTGATTGGTGCTAACGCAGTTGTAACCAAAGATGTTCCAGAAAAATCTATAATGGCTGGTAATCCTGCAAAAAAAATTGGGGACGCTACAAGAGGATTTAAGCCATACGCTGTTACTGATAATAATGAAGATTAATGGTTCATATTAGAAATACATTTATTGACTCAATTGGTAATACTCCATTAATCAAACTTAGAGCTGCCTCTGAGTTAACAGGATGTAACATTTACGGTAAAGCGGAATTTATGAATCCTGGTGGGTCTGTCAAAGATAGAGCTGCACTCTCATTAATTAAAGATGCACAAAAAAAGAAATTAATTTCTAAAGGTGGGATTGTTGTTGAGGGTACTGCGGGTAATGCTGGAATTGGATTAGGTTTGATAGGGAATTCACTTGGGTATAAAACAATAATCGTAATGAATGATAATCAAACTCAAGAAAAAAAAGATACAATAAAAAATCTAGGGGCAGAATTAAGATTAGTCCCCGCAAAGCCATATAAAGATGAAAATAATTTTGTTAAGGTTGCTGGACGTCTAGCAGATGAGTTAAGACCAACTAATAACAATGGTGTTGTCTGGGCCAATCAATTCGACAATGTTGCTAATGCTAAAGGACATTATGAAGGAACAGGAAAGGAAATATGGGAACAAACTGAAGGTAAAGTTGATGGTTTTATTTGTTCATCTGGAACAGGTGGTACCATTTCTGGTGTAAGTAATGCGCTGAAAGAAAAGAATAAAGATGTTAAAATTTACCTTTCCGATCCTAAAGGATCAGCACTTTATAATTATATTAAAAACGGCGAATTAAAATCTGAAGGTGGATCAATTACTGAAGGGATTGGCTCAAGTAGAATAACAAAAAATTTTGAGAACGCAAAAATTGATGATGCATATTCCATTGATGATCACGAAGCATTACCCATACTTTATGATTTAATTCAAAATGAAGGTCTAAGTTTAGGAACAAGTTGTGGAATAAATATTGCGGGTGCAATTAGACTTGGAAAAGAACTTGGGCCAGGAAAAACAATTGTAACTATTCTTTGTGATAAATCAGATAAATACAACTCTAAGATGTTTAATAAATCATTTTTAGAGGAAAAAAACTTACCTGTACCTAGCTGGTTATAATATCGCATATCAGGCATGTAACAAAACAGTTACATTTTAAAATAATATTAATTAACATAGAGAGGTCATGAACAAATATATAGCAGTAATAATATCTTTTTTAATTTTTACTTCTGCTCATGCAGGTATGAGTAAAAATGATAAATCAAAAGCTTGGGATTGTATTGGAATTTATATGGCAAATTACTTTTTACCATCTGGTGAAAAATTTGAATATGGAATGAAAGAAAAATCTATTTCAACGGTAAAAGTCCTAAAGACCTACGCTCTTGAAATCGGTATTCCAGAAAAAGAATGGGATGAAGGAGTAAATAAAGCAGTTGATAAGCATTATGGCTCCAAATACGACAAAGCTAAAACTGAAAAATGTCATACATTTGTTGAAGCTTTAGTTCCGAATGGAGCTGAAAGAGTTAAAAAAGTAGTTCAGACTTTGTATTAATTTAAAAGGAGAAAAAATGAAAAAAATAATGTTAACACTTTGTTTGGTCTTATTTGTTAGCTCAGCATACGCAGGTTCATGTCCTATGTTAGCTAAAAATATAGATGATAAGATTAAAAAAGCTCAAGAGTTAAGAGATCAGGGTATGGATGCTCATAAAGCTGGTGATCATGCTAAATCTGAAACACTTTTAAATGAAGCTCTTGCTCTTTTTAAAAATTAAATAAAAGGAAAACACAATGAAAAAAGCATATTTAGTGGCAGTTCCAATAGTTACAAACCCAGATATGTTTGCAAAAGAATATGCAAGTAAAGTTGCAGACACATTGAAGCCTTTTGATGGAAAATTTTTGGTAAGAACTCCAGAGAAATTAGTCAAAGAAGGAGAAGAAACTACCCTTACAGTAGTGATTGAATTTCCAAATAAAGATAAAGCTTTAGGCTGGTATAATTCAGATGAACATCAGAAAATTGTCGTTCAAAGAAGAAAGGCTACTGACCCAAAAAGTACAATTGTAATATGTGAAGAGTCAGACTCTTATTAAATAAAAGGAGTATAAAATGTCGATAATTGAGAAATATACCAATGCAATTGATAAAAAAGATGAGTCAACTATGAATGAACTTTTGCATGACGATTTTAAATTTGCAATGCATAAGTCAGGAAATATCTTAGGTAAAGCAGATGTTATTAAATGGGCAATGAGTGGTGATATAAACCAAGATAAAGCTAGAGTGGTCTATGAAAATGATGAAATTGGAGTTCACCATTCGATAGTTACATTTAATGACGGAAATGCTGAAGCGGTTATGGCAGTTTATAAATACAAAGATGGAAAAATTATAAGTTTAGAGACTGGCGCTACTCCAATACCAAAATAGGTGAGTCAATTACTTTTTCTTTGTATAGCTATAACTGCACTTGATATTTTTTTAATCATCTACGCGTTGACTATTCCTCTTTATCCAAAAAAATGGCGAAAAGAGGTAAATAAAAAATACAAAAATGAAACAGCTACTGGAGTAACAATAATTTTTGCAACGATGGCAGCTTGTTTTTTATGGGTAATTTATTTTTATTTCTTAATTTTTGATTTATAATTTTCTATGTTTCCAAAAAAATATTCTAATCTTTTGTTTATATTGGTAATGGGTTTTGGAATGAGTTTACTAATGACTTTAATTATTACTTATGTAAATACTGGATTTGATAGTGATTATATAAAAAGATTCTTTAAAGCTTGGGTTGTAGGCCTTCCAATAGCAATTACTGCTGCGCTATTAGTTGGTCCAGTTGCAAAAAAGTTTGTAGATAAAATAACTAAATAATCATAATCTTAAGTATGAGTATTTTTTCAGGTTATGTCTTTTTAACTCTTGGGATTTTAACTGGAATTAGCGCAAATAGTTTCGCCAAAATTTCAGATGGATTTACAAAATTGAATCCCACAATTGCATGTCTGATCTTTATGTGCATCTGTATGTTTTCTCTCTCGAAAGCTATGTCAGTAATTCCGGTTGGTTTTACTTATGCTACTTATGGGGGATTAACTATCACTGCAATCGCTATTTTTGGAATAATTAAATATAACCAAATGCCAAATATCTACGGTATTATTGGTATCGCTTTAATTATAATCGGAGTAATTTTACTAAACACTTATGGTAAGGCTACTTAAATAATAGGTCTTAATATTTTCAAAAATTTGTCGTGAATACTTTTATTTGCTGAGCAGATAATATTGCCAGCTTTTAAAGGATCTTTATTATTCCATGTTGTAACAATTCCTCCAGCAGCTCTTATAATTGGAATAAGTGGGTGAATATCCCAAATTTTGTTAGAACATTGTAAAACAACATCTAGCTTTCCTTCTGCAAAATGAGAATAGCTCAAAGCATCCGAGCAAGGAAATTGCATTAGTTTTAAAATCTTAGGAATTTTTTTTTGTTTATCTAAAGAAATACTGCCATGAAATCCAGCAGATAATTTCACATTCTTAAAATTTGCTTTAGAGTTAACTTTTAATTTTCTTTTTTTATTGTTCTGATAAACATATGCAACATTACTTGAGACATTTAAATAATATTTCTTTAAAATGGGAAAGTTTGCAAGACCTAAAAAAGGTCTCCCTTTGTAATTTAATGAAATAAGGTTACTCCATGTCGGGTTACCTATAACAAAAGATCTTGTGCCATCTATTGGGTCAATGACCCAGGAAAAATCACTTTTGGTTTTTTTATTTTTAAATTCCTCGCCTATAATTTGATGAGTGGGAAATTTATTACTAACCTCTTTTCTTATAAATTTTTCAAAAGCTAGATCTGCCTTAGTAACAGGGTCATAACCTTTTCCCTTCAATTTATTTGAAACCTTAAATGGTTTATTCAATTTCAAAAAATAAAATCTAGTGAGTTTATTTGCTAAATTATTTAGAAATTTAGAGTATTTTTTATATTCTGATGATTTTAATTTAGTCACAGGAGACTATTACAATTTAATTTGTATTGATTAAAGTAAAATTTTAAATAATCATAGGAATCGTTATGAAAATTGAACTTTCAAATAATAAAGTTTTTTTTGAAAATCAGGGGTTAAAAAAAGAAATACACCCATTCTGGTTAAGAGAGAGAGTAAACGGTAAAGATTTCGTAGATAAAGGCACCCAACAAAGATTATTTGATCCAACAACACTGAAGCAGGATATTAAGATAAATAAAGTAAATTTAACTGATGAATTTTTAGAAATTTCTTTTACTGATGGAGTTGAAACAAAAATTACCATTCAAAGTATTTTTCAAGAATACCCGGGTAATAATGATATTAAATTTATAAAAAAAACTAAATGGGACTCCTCTTTAAAAGGCCTGAATAATTTTCAGTTTAGTGAAAACATTTTTGAAGAAAAAATAATGTATGAAGCTTTAGTAAGTTTTTATAAATATGGTTTTGTCATTTTCAAAAATGTACCGACCGAAAATAATTTCTTAGTAAAATTTGCAAATTCTATAGGTAGTATAAGAAGAACAAATTTTGGTGAGTTTTTTAATGTAAAATCAAAACCAAATCCTAATGATCTTGCCTACACTTCTTTGCCTTTAGCGCCTCATACTGATAATCCTTATAGAAATCCCGTTCCGTGTATTCAGATATTACATTGTATTGAAAATGATGTTAAAGGAGGAAATTCTACTTTGGTGGATGGTTTTACAGTTACAGAGGAATTAAAAGAAAGATACCCTGAATACCATAAGATTTTGACTGAGGTCAAAGTAAAATATCAATTTATAGATAAAGATGTTGTATTAGAAAATTGGGCTGAGATGATTGAATTAGATGAAGATAAAAATTTTAAACAAGTAAGATTTAGTCCAAGATTAGATTTTGTTCCATTAATTGATAAAGACAGATTGGATATTTTTTATAAAGCAAGAAATAAAATTTCTGAATTGTACAATTCTGATAAATATAGGATAGAATTTAAACTTCTTACTGGAGATTTATTAATGATGGACAATTATCGACTTCTTCATGGAAGGACATCTTTCAATGCTAATGAGGGTAATAGATTTCTTCAAGGTTGTTATATAGATTATGATAGTACCGAGGGAAAAATTAAGCATCTGAAAAGAAAATTTAATATTTAATATTATTTATTAAAACAATTGTTAACTAATATTGCCATTAATATCCAAATTACAAAAGTTTCACCATGGCTAAAAGAATAATCTGCTCCTGCAAATCCTGCAATTATATTTATTGCGTAAATAATAATTGTAGAAACAATTAAACTTACAATTAATTTAACGATACCATTAATATATTTCACGAATAAAACTTTAGCTATATCTACTATTTAAGCAAACAAAATTTTCTATTAATAGGTGAAATTATTTTAGATGCGGGAATACTATTAAACACTTAGGTTGTATTCAAGAAATTTATTTTCATAAAATCTAAATAAATTTATTGATTACAACCAGTGCAAAATTTATTCTTGTGATTAAGGAGGTAGCTTTAATGAATCAAAAACCACCTGATACTTAGCTGAGTATTTTCATACTTCATAAAAACATAAACAAAAAACATAAAGTCCATTCGGACTTAATGCCAGAAAGGCAACTTAGGGGAGCTCTTTTGGTTAAATAGCTAAAGAGCGAACCCCTAAATTTACATCTCTATTTCTTTAAAACTAAACAAATCAATTTATCTTTAAAAAATATTTGTTTTTTAAATTTACTCTTTATTTCGTCTAAACCTCTAAATATTGTTTTTTGGCTCATTCCCAATAATACCGATATGTATTTGCTATTAACCATTTCCATATATCTTTCCCTAGAAATTTTAACTTTATAACTAAATCCCTTGATAAGCTTTCCTTTGAATAAAAATGAAATTGATTGAATTATTTTTTTGTCCCTTTTTAGGGCTTTTTTTAGTTTTTTCTTCATTGCTGAGAATGTTGGAATTTCGTTGTTAATTGGATCCAAAGTAAAAATTAAAATTTTACCATTTGGATTTAGTAATGATTTTGAAAGTTTAAGAGTATTTTTAATATCTTTAACTTTGAACAGATGAATAGTTTGTTTTATTAAGATTAAATCAAATGTTTTTTTATTTCTCTTTAAAAATCTTAGCGCATCAATTTTTTTAAAGATTATTCTTTTATCTCTATCTTTATGTTTCTCTATATCTATGCCTATTGGTTTTTTCTTTAGGCTTAATTTTTGTGATAGGCTTCCTAAAATTTTGCCCCTACCACAGCCAATATCTAGAATTTTACTATTTTTGTTTAATTCAACTTGTTTTGTTAAAAATTTATTAAAAGATTTTATATATGAATTTGATGAAAGCCAGGTTTTATTATCCCAATTTTTTAATGACACGCAATATTATACTTTTTTAGTCGCCAATAGTTATATGGCCAAGGAGTAAGAAAACCAACAAATAGCATAATTGGAACTACCCACCAAGTAAGAATGGCACCGCCTGTTAAAAAGTAATCAGTAAGGTTCATGGTAATTTCCATACTTATCATTGATATAAAACTCATTCCCATTGCTGTCTTTAAGGCTTTTGAGAAGTTAAAGTTTTGTCTTATTAAGATTATTGTTTCTAAAATAATACTTGTAATTAGACCATTTAGAATTGCGAGAACCATGATTCCCATAATTGGAAATGGTATTTTTGTAAGTTGAAAAAATAAAATGGTTCCAAAATCACCTATCGCACAGCCTAGTAAACACCAGCCGGTATTTTTGGCACTTCTTTTCCATGTATGTTTACATGACCAATTAAAATTGGCATTAACTGCATTGTCCATTAAGTTAATTTATATCAACTTTAGCGATCATTCCAACTTGATAATGTCCAGGCACATTACATGCTATTTCTATATTAACAGCATTATCAAACTTCCAAATTATATTCCCTTTTTGTTTTGGTTCCAATAAAACACTATTACTGTGGGAATGACCCATGGCCTTATCCATTTTAGCCATTTTTTTCATTTTAACTTTATCAATAGAGTCAGCTAATAGTATCTCATTCTCAACCATTTTTTGCATTTCTGGTTGATGTTTTATGTGCATCATTTTATTTGCAATATTAAATTCGTGAACAAGTTCACCTAAATTTTCAACTTCAAATTTGATTGTTTCACCAGCTTTTATTTTAAAAGAACTGGGTTCATAATAATTATCATACATCGCCACTTTTATAACTCGAGTTACATCGCCTTCTTTTCCTTTAGAGCCAATTTTCATATTCTTATCAGCATAAGAAAATGAACTAAAAAGCGTTAGAATGATTATTGATATAAATATTTTCATTAATTTTCTTAGTCTAGATAGAGGACTTTATAACTTTATAAATCGCGTCTTTGTTGGTCACCCCTATACTTCTGTGAACCTCTTTATTATTTTTGAAGATCAATAAAGTAGTTTGATACTGGACGTCAAGTAATTTAGCAATTTCTCTATTAGTTACCTCGAATGCATAATACTCAACATTTTTAAATTCATTTTTTAATTGTTTTAGTGCTTTCATTTGACTTGCACAAGAAGTGCAATATTCAATCCAAGAATTAATTACTACAACCTTGCCTTCAGATTGAGCCTTATCAAATAATTTCTTATCAAAAGTTGTTTTTTTCTCTAACGCGTTGGCGCTAAAAGCTATAGCCCACAAAATTAATATTAAAATTTTTTTCATCCAATTCTATACTACAAAAATTAAGAACCAGTAAGACGCTAGTCCAGAGAAAATTGTCGCAATAATATTTCTACTCAAAACACCAACGATTACGGCAATTGCTGCTGCTAAAATTTTTGGATTATCCTCAAATTGAAATTGTCCAAAATTATCTAAAAAAATAGCTGGAAATATAATTGCAGGAAATATTGCCGAGGGCACATATGATAAGACTTCTCTAATCCTGTCATTGAACATTTCCTTTTTAAGAATGGCTATCATTAAAAAACGAGTTAGATAAGTAATAGCCCCACAAAAGAAAATTAGTGTCCAATCACTCATTATTTTTTTTTCCTATTACTTTTGTTAAAATCATCGCTGTAAATAAACCAGCTAAAGCTGCTACTATTACATAAGCTTTATATGGAATTAAATTAAAACCTAAAGTTGCAACTAAACCAGAGACAATGATTACAATTAAATTTAAAATTTTTCTAAAATCATTTACTAATATTGCAATAAAAGTTAATGGCACAGCAAAACTTAAACCTAGTTTTTCTGGAATAGCTGCTCCCAATAATATCCCTAAAAGAGTTGTGGACTGCCAAATTACCCAGCAAGTAGCTCCACCACCAATTAAGTGAAAGTGTTTATTTTTTTCATTACTTTTTTTTAAATAATCATTAGATCTTGCAAATGCTTGATCTATAAGAAAATATGAAATTAAAATTTTCCATACCATTTTTAAATCTGAAACATGTTCTGAAACAACAGCACCATAAAGTAGATGACGTGAATTTACTGCACCAACAGAGCTAATGATTACTAAAGAAGAAGCTCCTCCAGAAAAAAGTTGTAAAAGGACGATTTGAGAAGCACCACCAAAAATTATCAATGACATACCCATAGTTGTTAATGGGCTAAACCCTATATCTATTGCTAAAATTCCAAATATTAATCCAAAGGGAACAACTGGTATCATCAAAGGACTTACATCTATTACTCCCTTAAAAAAAATTTCTAAACTACTTTTCATTATTGTGAGGAATTATGTTTATTAGAAGCAAACTATATGTTCAAGCTCAATTGGTCTCTTAATGCCAAATTTCTCATTAATTTCATGTTGTTCCCAATGGTGTGTATGAACTGCAACCGGTATTAATCTATTACTTGGAGTCCTTAATGTATAAATAAAATTTGTTCCTCTAAATTTTCTATCAACTACCTCCAACTTTAAATTACTATCATCATCATGCTCTAAGTCCTCTGGCTGAAGTAACAATTGAACATTGGATCCATTTGGATAATGTTTGATAAATTTCCCTTTAATAATCCCTAAATCATCATTTTCTAATGAATTTCCACCTGTCACTTTAGCTGGGAGCAATATTCCTCTATTTAGAAAATTAACAACCTCAACTGAGTTTGGAAAATGATAAACATTATAAGGATCATCAAACTGCTTTACTTCACCATTCAAAATTAGAGCACATTTATCACCAAGATAAAAAGCCTCATAAGAGTCGTGGGTTACTACGATAGTTGAAATCTTACTCTTTTTAAGAATCTGCTTAAGTGCGACTTGAATATCCTCCTTAAAACTTTGATCAACATTTGAAAGTGGCTCATCTAGTAACAAAAGATCTGGTTGAGAAATTAAAGATCTCGCTAGAGAGGCACGTTGAGCTTCACCGGCACTTATTTGATGTGGATATTTATTAAGAATATTAGAAATATTTAAAATTTTTATTATTTCATTAGAATCAATACTTTTGTCTTTAATTGAATTTTTCTTGAGACCAAGATGGATATTTTTATCCACCGTATAATGAGGAAACAAAGAGTTCTCTTGAAAAGATAAAGCTATATTTCTTTTTTCAGGTTCTAGATGAGTTTTATCTGAAGAAATAATTTTATCTTTTAAAATTATTTGTCCTTTATTAATTTTTTCTAGACCTGCTATTGTTCTGAGTATTGTGGTTTTTCCTATTCCTGAAGGACCTAGTATACAAATTATTTCTCCTTCATTTTTTATATGAATGTTTGCATCAGTAACTTTATTCATTCCACCAATAGCAAAGGTGACGTTATTTATTTCAAAAAAATTTTTACTCACTTGTATCTCTTAAAATATATTTCGAGGTAATCATAATAAATAATGCAGCAATTAGTATTAAAAATAATGAAGGTACTGCTGCTGCTTCTAAAAGGTCTTCTGAAGCTGAAATATAAGCTGTTGTTGCGAATGTCTCAAAATTGAAAGGTCTTAATATTAAAGCTATTGGCAATTCTCTAATTATTTCTAAAGCAACCAAGATACCTACAAATAGAAGTGAGTTTCTTAAAATTGGGACATGAATATTAAGGAATGTTTTTCTTTTTGAATAACCGAGTAGATAAGCACTCTCATCAACGTAAATATTTATTTTTTCGTATCCAGATTTTATTCCATTAAATGCAAGTGAGTAAAATCTAACAAAATAAACTATCACCAAACCTAAAATTGAACCTATAAATACTTTTTTAATAGATGTTAAGCCCAAAGCCTTAATCATACTTTCATCCATCCATGCAATAAAAGTTATGAAAGCAACTGCAAGAATTACACCTGGTATCGCATAACCCGAGATAGATAAAGTTGACAAAATATTCAAAACTTTATTTTTTGAAACTCTATTTCCGTAATTAGAGATTAGTGAAAAAGTAATTAAAATAAAGCTAGATATAATTACTAAATATAAAGTGTTTAAAAAAAGATCAAGTGCGTTTAAATCAAATAAATTTTCTGGAAATTTAATTGTCCAATATAACATTTGACTTAATGGAAATAAAAAACTTATAAAAAAAATGAAAAAACAGTATAGGAAAGCAAGAAAAGATTTTTTATCAGTTAATTTGAGTTTTGCTTTTTGTTTAAATCCACCTCTTGAGTTGAAGTGATATTTGGCTTTTTTTCGCGACAAATTTTCTAAAATGAATAATGCAAAAATAAATAACAAAAGAAAAAAGGATAATTGATTAGCAAAAGCTAAATCATCAAAGGCAATCCATGAGTTATAAATTCCTGTTGTTAATGTATTAATTGAAAAAAAATCGACAGCACCAAATTCAGCCAATGTTTCCATCGCTACTAGTGATAATCCTGCAACTATTGCAGGACGTGCTGCCGGCAAGATTATTTTGTAAAAAGATTGAAAATTTGTAAATCCTAAATTTTTTCCAAGATCAATTAAACTTTGCGATTGGTATAAAAAAGATGCTCTTGTAAGTATGTAAACATAGCCAAATAATGAAACAGAAATAGATAGTATACTTCCTAACATGCCATCAAATTTTGGAATATGTTGATTATAGTTGGCTTCACCAAATAGATTTTTTAAAATTGTGTATGCTGTTCCATAATTTTCAAAAAAAGCAGTTAAAGAATATGCGTAAATATATGGTGGCACTGCAAAAGATAAAATTAGAGCCCACTTAAAAAAGTTACTTAATGGAAAATCATAAAAAGAAACTAGATAGGCTGTGCTAGTGCCTATTAAAAAAGTAAGTATTAAGACACTTATTAATAAAATAAGGGAATTAAAAGTATATTCGAATAAAAATGTTTCTTTTAAAATGTCAAAGTAATTTGTTGTTTGCTCAAAGAAACTCGAAAAAACTGTTAAAATTGGGATAATAACAAATAAGGAAATAATAAAGGAAGATAAATACCAAAAGTTAATTCTCATAATTTATAATCCGCCTTATAAACATGAAAAGTATCTGTGCCCACAACAAAAGGAAGGAGACAACTTCCTAATAATTGTGGGCACTCAGAAAAATCAAAAATCAAATACTTTTAGGATATGCGGAACCTCCTTAGCATCGATATCTGATAGTTTTCTGTTATTTATTCTTTTATTGACCTTTTCACACTCTAAACTACATGGGGAACATGCTTTAGAAGATTTATTATAATCAATATTAGATATAAATTTTTTTTCTTCTTCCATTATATTACTTCCAACCTGCGCCTGTCATTACTTCTACAGCAGCAGCTTGATTTTTTCCGTAAGAAGCTAGCTTAGTTTTCATATCTTGTTTGAAATCTAATCCTAGATTGTTTACTACTAATGGACTTGGTGAAACACCATCAATCATTGGAAACTCAAAAGTATTATTTGTAAAATGCTCTTGAGATTCTGGAGTTAATAAAAACTCTACTAGTTTGACAGCATTTGCTTTATTAGGTGCACCTTTTACTAAAGCAGCGCAACTAACATTCATGTGCGTTCCTCTATCATTTTGATTAGGGAAAAAAGCTTTAACTTTTTTTGCAGCTTCTTGTTGTTCTGCACCTTTTTTACCAGATAACATAAGAGCTAAATAATAAGTGTTAGCTACAGCAATGTCAGCTTCACCAGCTGCTACTGCCATGATTTGAGCTCTGTCATTTCCTTTAGGCGTTCTTGCCATATTAGAAACAACGCCTTCAGCCCATTTCGCTGTCGCAGCTTTTCCATTGTTCTTAATCAATGATGCTACAAGAGACTTATTATAAATGTTGCTAGATTTTCTAATTACTAATCTGCCTTTCCATTTTGGATCAGCTAGACCTTCATATGTCATTCCAGATAATTCAGCACCTGTTACTCTTTCAGGTGAATAATAAATTATTCTAGCTCTTTTTGCGATTCCAACCCACTTGTTTGTTCTAAAGCTTTTTGGAACAGCTGATTTAATTGCTGCAGATGTTAAACCACCTTGAAGCGCACCTTTTGCGTCCATAGCACCACATCTTCCAGCATCCGCTGTGATATAAAGATCTGCAGAAGAGTCAGCTCCTTCTTCAAGAATTCTTTTCTCTAAGGCACCTGATTTTCCATTAATCAGATTTACTTTAATCCCAGTTTTGTTTGTGAATTTGGCATATAACTCTCCATCAGCTTTATAATGCCTAGCATTAAAAATATTAACTTCATCTGCAATTGCAAATACAGAAGCAAACAAAGATGTAATTAATGCTAATATTGTTATTTTTTTCATTTATCTCCTACTATTTAATTAAATGTGAATGATAACTATTCTCAATGATAATGATTATCAATCGCAAGAATGTCGCACTTTAATATGAAAAATCCCTTAAATAATATGGAAAATTATGATTTCCAATCGCCTATCTTGCTGAAAAGAAAATTTCTAAAAGCTTGAACCCTAGCAGTATTTTTTAAAGATTGAGGGTAAACAAAATGTGCTTCCGTTATTGGTCCTTCTGATTTAGGAAGTACTTTTATCACTTTATTTGAGTCACTAACTAAATATTCGGGTAAAGCAGCCAATCCCACACCTGTCTCAACTGCTAACAACAACCCCATTACACTGTTAACTTTCATAATAGGTTTTCTTTTTTTTCCATCTGGCATTCCTAATTTTAATGCCCAATCAGGATTATAAACTGGAGAAGGTGCACCTTTGCCGAAAGAAATAAATTTGTGCTTATTCAAGTCATTTGTGGATTTAGGCATACCATTTTTTTCTAAGTATTTATTTGATCCATAGATAAAATATTTTAAATCAACTAATTTTTTTTGAATATAATTCAATTGTTTTGGCCTTCTCATAAAAATACCTATATCAGCTTGACGAGTACTTAAGTCTAATTCTTTATCCTCAAAAATTAGTTCTATTTCAATTTCTGGGTTTAATCTCATAAACTCCTGAATCCGAGGAGTTAACCAATGTGTACCAAAACTTCTGACGGTTGTTATGGTCAATTTACCTGTTGGTTTATTTTTTTGATCTCCTAAAGAAGTTTCTACTTCTTTTAATTTACTTATAACTTCATGAGCAGTTTTGAATACGTACTCTCCATTTTCTGTTAAAGTTAATCCTCTTGCATGCCTTTCAAATAACTGAACATTTAGATCTTGCTCTAATGATTGAATTTGTCGGCTTATAGCTGATTGACTCAAATTTAAATTTATTGTCGCATTCGTAAAACTTCCTGCCTCCGCAACCGCATGAAATATTTTTAATTTATCCCAATCCATTATTTATTTAAATTTATCAAGTACCTCCCAGAGGTTTCTCCTTTTAACATTTTTGGAAAAATATTTATTACTTCCTCTAAATTTATTTCTTTAATTGATTTTTCAATTAGACTAAAATCTATTAACTTTCCGGCTTCATTCCATAAAAATTGTCTTCTTTTAATTGAAGCTGTAACAGAATTAATTCCCCATAACTTAACTCCTCTAATAATAAAAGGCATAACAGTTGTATTCACTTTTATATCAGCGGCATTACCACATGCTGAAACAATTCCACCATCTTTAGTTTGTGATAAAATATTTTCTAAAACTTTTCCACCAACTGTATCTACAGCACCATCCCAAAGACCTTTGTCCAACGGTCTAGCGTCTTTAGTCATTTCACTAGTATTTACAACACTTTTAGCACCTAAAGATTTCAAATAATCCTCATTACTTTTTTTTCCTGTTATGGCTGTAACATTACAACCTAGTTTGCTTAACATCATTACGGCCATGCTCCCAACACCACCTGAAGCGCCACTCACTATTACATTTTCAACTTTCTCTCCTAATAAAAGTTCCTCTCTTGTAGCTTTAGTTGTGAATGAACACATTAATGCTGTTAAACCTGCGGTTCCTAAAATCATTGATTTTCTTAAATCTAAATTTTTTGGCTTTTTTACTAAAAAATCCCCATTTACTTTTGCATATTGAGAATATCCCCCATAATAAATTTCACCTACTCTCCATCCAGTTAAGATAACTTCATCCCCTGAATTAAAATTTTTGTGTTTACTCTCCTCAACAGTTCCGGAAAAATCAATGCCTGGAATATGTGGAAACTCTTTTACTAACCTCGCGCCGTTTTTTAGAATTAAAGCATCTTTATAATTTAAACCTGAATATGCTACCTTAATGGATACATCTCCGTGTTTTAAAAAACTTTTGTCAACTGACTTTACCTCTCGAGTGAATTCCTCATCTTTTTGATTAAGAATTAATGCTTTAAATTGATTAGACACTTTAATCTTTTTGCGTGCTGATAAATCTTAAATATCTATTTTGATAACTTAAGTCCTCTTTAAATTGACCTAAATAATAATTAGTTACAGTTGATGCTTGCTCTTTTTTTATTCCTCTCATTGTCATACACTGATGAGTTGAATCAATAGTTACCGCAACACCTTTTGCATCTAAAGATTTCATTAGTGTATTAGCAATTTGCATGGTTAATCTTTCTTGCGTTTGTAGTCTTTTTGAAAAAACCTCTACTACTCTAGCTAACTTACTTAATCCCACCACTCTATCTCTAGGAATATATGCAACATGAGCTTTTCCAATAATTGGTGCCATATGATGCTCGCAATGACTTTGGACTGAAATATTTTTTTGGACCACCATATCATCATATCCCTCAACGTCTCCAAAAGTTTTGTCTAATACTGAATTGGGGTCTTCTCTGTATCCTTTAAAGTATTCCTTAAATGCTTTAACAACTCTTTTTGGTGTTTCTAACAAACCTTCTCTGTTAGGATTTTCACCTATCCATGCCAGTATTGTTCTAAAAGCGTCCTCAGCTTCTTGATCTGAGATTTTTTTAACCTCTTTTTCTTGATCTGTATTTTTTACAAGTTTCATTGCGAGTTTTATACCCATAAATAGATATTTTTAAAATATTTAATATCTACAGATATATGCTACATAATTACCTAAAATGTTCAAAAAAAGAGAAAATGTAGTTGAAATTGAAGAGGGAAACGCCCTTTCTCCAAAATTTGATAATGATGGATTAATTCCTGTTATTACAATGTGTAATAAAACTAAAGATATTTTAATGCATGGCTACATGAATGTTGAAGCTCTAAAAAAAACAATAGAAACCAAAGAAGCTTATTATTTTAGCCGATCAAGAAAATCTATTTGGCACAAAGGTAAGACTAGTGGATTTGTTCAAAAAGTAAAAGAAATTAGAATTGATGATGATCAAGATTCAATTTTATTAATGGTTGACATTGGTAATGGTGCAAGTTGTCATGTTGGTTACCGTTCATGTTTTTATCGTTCTGTTCCATTAGGAAAAATTGAAAATGGTAGAAATATACAAATGAAATTTTTAGAGAAAGAAAAAAAATTTGATCCCGAAAAAATATATAAAGGTCAACCGAATCCTACCAAAATTTAGGTTATGAAAAACGATTACGGCTTAATAAAACCTTTTGGTCCCTCTATTTTTAAAGCAAAAATTCCTGATGAAATAATTAAAAATCTAAACGATTTTATTGATAAAACAATTAATGATGAAGAACAATCTAAAAAACTTGATGTCGGAAAAACTTTAGTTGGTGACGTAAAGCAGGAATTCAGATTAGACAAAAAAATAGTTGAAGAAAGTGGCTGGTTAAAATTTTTAGGAGATTCAGTTGCTTCATGGATTTACAGGGACATGGATCAAAAAATTTCAGAATTTAGATTAATTGAGACTTGGGTCGTAAGACAATTTAAAAATGAATACAATCCCATACATTGGCATTCTGGCCACGTATCAGGAGCGGGTTTTCTTAAAGTGCCAAAAACGTTTGGGAAACACTATCAAGAAAATAAAGCAAATTACAGGGGAGGAAATCTTGATTTAATAGATGGAAGTAGAAGATTTTTATCACCATCAAGATATCCAATTGAACCAAAGGTTGGTGATTTCTATTTTTTTCCTCATTATTTAATGCATACCGTTTATCCTTTTAAAGACACTGATGAGGAAAGACGCTCAATTTCATTTAATGGACTTATAGATAATAAAATTTTTAATATATTTGGATAATTAAATGCAAAAAAATGTTTTGGGAGAAAATTTAGAAAATTGTTCATTAGATCCATTAACCGGATGGTATAGAGACGGATGCTGTAACACTGATAAAAATGACCATGGTTTACATACAGTTTGTGCTAAAGTAACAACTGAATTTTTACAATGGTGTAAAGAATCTGGTAACGATTTAATTACTCCACATCCTGAATATGGTTTTCCAGGATTAAAGGATGGTGATGGATGGTGCGTTTGTGCTACATGGTATGCAAGAGCTGTTGAAGCTGGCAAAGGCTGTCCAATCTATCTTAAAAGCACTCATGAAAATACTCTAAAAATTTTACCCATTGAAACGTTAAAAAAGTTTGCAATAGATTTATCTTAGATTACATATTTCCATATTTGGGACCACCTCCACCCTCAGGCGTTACCCAGGTAATATTTTGAGAGGGTTCTTTTATATCACAGGTTTTACAATGAATGCAATTTTGAGAATTTATTACGAATTTATTTGATCCATTCTCTTTTTGAACTTCATAAACACCTGCTGGACAGTATCTCTGCGCAGGTTCATCAAATTCGTTTAGGGTATAGTTTATTGGCAATGATGGATCTTTAAGTTTTAAATGAACTGGTTGATTATCCTCGTGATTTGTACCGGTTAAATAAACTGAACTTGTTTTATCAAAAGTAATAACATTATCAGGCTTAGGATAATCAATCTTAGGCATTTTATTTGCCGGTTTTAATGTTTGATGATCAGCGTGTTTATGTTTCAAAGTAAATGGCAATTTTCCTCTAAACAAAATTTGGTCAATTCCGGTAAATATAATTCCCAGAATTAGACCCCAGCTAAAACTAGGTTTAACATTTCTTGCCTCAAAAAGTTCTTTGTATAGCCAACTTGTTTTTAATTTTTCCTCAAAAATTGATAACTCTTTATTATCTTTTATATGATCATTAATTGACTCAGCCGCGATAATTCCGCTTTTCATTGCAGTATGTGATCCTTTTATCTTTGGCATATTTAAAGTACCAGCGTCGCATCCAATCAATAATGCACCAGGCATAAACATTTTAGGCAAACTTTGAAAACCACCTTCAATCAGCGCTCTAGCGCCATACGAAATTCTTTTACCACCTTCAATAACTTTTTTTATCGTTGGGTGGGTCTTAAATCTTTGAAATTCATCGAATGGGGATAAATGTGGATTTTGATAATCTAAACCTATTACATAACCAAGGAATATCTGTTTATTTTCTGCATGGTAAATAAAACTTCCTCCGTAAGTTTTATTGTCTAATGGCCAACCGGCGGTATGCATTACCAAACCCTCGTGATGATTTTTTTCATCCACTTCCCATATCTCCTTAAATCCTATTCCATATTGTTGAGGGTCTTTACCCTTATCAAGTTCAAATCTTTTAATTAGTTGTTTTCCCAAATGACCTCTGCAACCTTCTGCAAATACAGTAACCTTTCCTAATAGCTCAATGCCAGGCTCAAAACTATCTTTTTTGTTTCCCTCTTTGTCAACACCCATGTCTTGAGTTGCTACACCTTTAACGGAACCATCATCATTAAACAAAATTTCACTTGCTGGA
>CACOHP010000004.1 GCA_902627045.1 uncultured Pelagibacteraceae bacterium | reverse complement strand
AAATTCACCTTCTTTAGTTGTAGGGTTTAAACCCTCCAAAAACTTTAAAAAAGTCTCACATAGAGTTCCTATGCTCTCACTTGCCAACGCTTTTGATCAAGATGATTTAGATAATTTTGAAAAAAAAATTATGAATTATCTAAATCAAAAAGATCGTTTACAACTTGAGTATAGTGCAGAACCAAAAATTGATGGTATTTCGGCTTCATTATCATATAAGAACGGAAATTTTGTAACTGGCTTATCCCGTGGAGATGGCAAAGAGGGGGAGGATATAACAGAAAATTTAAAAACAATAAATGATATTCCCCAAAGAATTTCTTCAAAAGATTTTCCAGTTGATATAGAGATTAGAGGAGAAATTTTTATACAAAACAATGATTTCAAAAAATTAAGTGGCAAATTTGCAAATCCTAGAAATGCTGCATCAGGTTCTTTGAGACAGAAAAATCCTCTAGAAACGAAAAAAATTCCTTTAAAATTTATTGCATATACTTTTGGTTATGAAAGTGGACT
Organism: uncultured Pelagibacteraceae bacterium; assembly: GCA_902627045.1. Taxonomy (GTDB): domain Bacteria; phylum Pseudomonadota; class Alphaproteobacteria; order Pelagibacterales; family Pelagibacteraceae; genus Pelagibacter. Next base: position 62,666 of record CACOHP010000004.1, on the reverse strand, counting down.
AAAAATTTCCAAACAAAGTGAATTTTTAAAAAAACTTAAAGAATGGGGTTTTAAAACAAATCCTTTAAACAAAACTATAAAAAGTATTGAAAATCTTATGAAAAACTATGAAGAGATAGAAAACAAAAGAGAAAGTCTAGATTTCGACATAGATGGTATTGTTTATAAAATTAACGATTTCAAATTGCAAAAAAGGCTAGGTAACGTTGCTAATGCACCTAGATGGGCTGTAGCTCATAAATTTTCTGCTAATAACGGAATTTCAAAAATTGAAAATATCGAAATTCAAATAGGCAGGACAGGAGCATTAACACCAGTGGCTAAAATTAAACCTATTAATATTGGTGGAGTGGTAGTTTCCAACGCAACTTTACACAATGAAGAAGAAATAATTCGTAAGGATATAAGAATTGGTGATACTGTTTTGATTGAAAGAGCTGGTGACGTAATACCCCATGTAATTTCGGTAGACTTAAAACAGAGAAATGATGGATCAAAAAAATTTGTCTTTCCATTAAATTGTCCTTCATGTGGATCAAAAACTATTAAAGAATATAATTCCATTACAAAAAAAGAGGATGCAGTAAGGCGATGCACAAGTGAAGGTTTTGAATGTGAGAAGATTGCTGTTGAAAAAATCAAGCACTTCGTATCAAAAGAAGCATTCAATATAGATGGGTTTGGTAAAAAAATTGTTGAAAATTTCTGGAAGTTAAATCTAATTCGATTACCTCAGGATATATTTAAATTAGATTATTCTGTTATAGAAAAATTAGATGGGTGGGGCAAACAATCTGTTTCTAATCTAAAATATTCAATAAATATAAAAAAAACAATTCCATTTGAAAAATTTATTTTTGCTTTAGGAATAAGACATATAGGATTGGAGAATGCAAAACTAATTTCAAAAAATCTTCATTCTATAAAAAATTTTATTTCGTTATCTAAGACAAAAAAATTTGCTGATTTGATTAATATAGATGGTATTGGTGAAACACAAATTAATTCAATTAAAAATTTTTTTTCAAATAACATTAATTTAAAAATGTTAAAGGAATTAAGTGAATTAATAGATATTAAAGACGCTATTTTAGTAAAAAGCAATGGTGTATTTAGCAATCAAACTTTTATGATTACAGGTAAGCTTGAGGGTATAAGCAGAGCGGAAGCAAAGTCCCTAATAGAGGAAAATTCTGGATCAATTATTAGCAATGTTTCGAAAAAACTCGATTATTTAATAATAGGTGAAAAACCAACTAAAAGAAAAATAGACTTAGCTAGAGATTTGAAAATAAAAATACTCACCCAGACTGAATGGTTAAATAAGTTAAATAAAACTAGCTAACCATCTTCTCTCTTTTTTATCAAGGTATTTTGATAAATTGAAATATATATTTAAGTGGTAATTAAAAAGATAATTTTTTTCCTTTTTATTAAGAAGTTCAAAATTAACTAAATCTTTATCGATGGGTGCTAAAGTTAGATTTACAAAAGATAATTTTTTTTTATTTTTTTTTACATATAAAAGATTTTCTAATCTTATACCAAATTTCCCTTTTTTATAGTATCCTGGTTCATTACTTAAAATCATACCTTCTTGTAATTTAATCGTATTGAACTTTGAAATCGCTTGAGGTCCTTCGTGAACATTAGAGAAAAAACCAACACCATGACCTGTTCCATGATTATAATCCAGGCCATTTTTTTTTAGATTAGCTCTAGCTCTTTTATCAATTAATTTACCGTTATAATGAGTTTTGAGATTTGATGTTACAACAGCAATATGTGATTTTAAAACTTTTGTGAAAACATTTTTTATAGAAATAGAGGGTTTAGTAAAACATATAGTTCTTGTCACATCTGTAGTACCATAATTATATTGACCACCTGAATCACATAAGAACAAATCTTTTTTACTAATCGTAGTTGTATTTTTTTTTGTTGCTCTATAGTGGATTATTGCACCATTTGCTCCTGAGCCAGCGATTGTATTAAAACTTGGATATAAATATTTTTTATTTCTTTTTCTAAATTTTTCTAATTTATTTTGTGCGTAAACCTCAGTAATTTTTTTTTTATTTAATATTTTGATCCAATGTAAAAATTTGGTTAAAGCTACTCCATCCTTTATATGGGCATCAACCATATTATCAATTTCATTTTTATTTTTAATCGATTTTAATAAATATATTGGATCATTTCTTTTAACAATTTTATGATTATCAGTAATAGAATTTCTATAAAATATTGAACATGTTTTATTATCAATTATAAATTTTCCTCTTTTAATCTTACTAAAAAAATTGATTAATTTTTTGGGGTCGATTATTTGACTATTAGTAATCTTTTTTTCTTTAATTAGTCTGGCTAACTTTTTTTTTTCACAAATTATAAAAAATTTTTTATTTTTAGTCAAAAGTAGACGACAATTAGGAATTGGACTAGTCGGATTATCATGACCCCTAATATTTAACAACCATGCTACATTTTCTGGTGCACTAAGAAACAAATAATTTACTCTCTCCTTTTTTAAAATATAGGAAACTCTATCAATTTTTTTTAAATGACTTTCTCCAACTATTTTTTCTTTTAAAGAATAAAAGAGTTTAGTATTTTTTGGATATAAATTGTAAATTTCATCAACTAAATTGAGTTTAATTATCTTAATTTTATTAAATTTTAAAAAAAATTTATTTATTTCGTTATTTGTAAATATCTTAGGATCTATACCCAGTGTAATATTCTTAAATAATTTACAATTCAAAATTTCATTTAAATTTTTGATTACAAAATTACTTCCTGACTCTAATTCAGCTTGAATAGTGTATCTTCCATCCACAAACAAATAATTCTTATTTTTTAAAATCACAGCATATCCTGCTGAGCCACTAAAATTTGAGATTGTTTTTAGTCTATCTATTGTAGAATATTCTGAAAAAAATTCGTCATTTTTGGGTATTACGTATCCATCAATACCAAGAGAACTAAATTTTTTTTTTAATTTTCTTAGCCTTTCTATTATCATTTTATTTTTTTTTGATACCTAATCCACCCAGGACTTCTCATATTCTCGTTCTCATCGAAATCTATGTCTTGATTAAATTCAAAATCCTCTATTTCTTCTTTTTCTTGATCAAAAAAAGAATTTTTTTCTAAAAATTTTTCAGGGAGCTCGTTAACAAATCTTGATGCCATACTATCGATCCAATCGCCTTGATAAAATCTATTCATTGAAAATGATATAATCAATTTTTTTTTTGCTCTAGTTATACCAACGTAAGCTAATCTTCTCTCCTCTTCTAAACCGTTTTGTCCTTTTTCTTCAATAGATTTTTGATGAGGAAAAAGACCTTCTTCCCATCCAGGTAAAAAAACAACATCAAATTCGAGACCCTTAGCAGCATGCATTGTCATCATGTTTATTTTTTCACCATCCCAATTTTGATCAACCGAAGTAGCTAATGAAACATGATCTAAAAAACTCTCTAGATTATCAAATTCTTTCATAGCACTTAAAAGTTCTTTAATGTTTTCAAGTCTATTTTCATTTTCTAAATCTTTTTTATTTTTGAGCATTGCGGAATAGCCTGACTCATCGAGAACTAACTGAAGTAGTTTGACATGATTAATGTTTTTTTGTCTTAACTCACTTCTCCATTTATCTACTAAATCTAAAAAAATTGTTAAGCCAACCTTTGCTTTAGGTTTGATCAAATTTTGATCTATCATTTTTTTTGATGAAGTTTCTAAGCATAGTGAATTATTTTTTGAAAAATTATGTATATCTTTAAGAGTAGTCTCTCCAATTGATCTTTTTGGATTATTAACAATTCTTTCAAAAGCAAGATCATCTTTTTCTTGATAAATTAAACGAAGATATGCAACGCAGTCTTTTATTTCAGCTCTTTCATAAAATTTTATTCCACCTAGTATTCTATAGGGCATTCCTATTTTTAAAAATCTTTCCTCAAATTCCCTGGTTTGAAAAATCGCTCTTACGAGTATAGAGATATTATTAAGTGAATAATTTTTTTTGATTTTCTCTACTTCATCAGAAATTCCGATTGCCTCATCTTTACCACTCTTAAAACAGTTTAAATTTACCAAATCACCTTCTTCCATAGTTGTTTCAAGAGTTTTGCCAACTCGGTTTTCATTATTTGAAATTAAATTTGATGCTACAGACAAGATATTTTGTGTGGATCTATAGTTTTGCTCAAGTCTAATAACTTTTGTGTTTTTGTAAATTTTATCAAATTCTAAAAAGTTTTTTATCTCAGCTCCTCTCCAGCTGTAAATAGATTGATCATCATCACCAACACAACAAATATTTTGATCATCTCCAACTAATAGGTTGAGCCATTTACTTTGAACGAAATTTGTATCTTGGTACTCATCTACCAAAATATATCTAAAATTTTTTTTATACAAATCTCTAATATCAACATTTTTCTCTAAAATTTTTAATGAATGTAAAATTAAATCTCCAAAATCACATGAATTGAGATCTGTAAGTTTTTGTTGATAAATTTTATAGATTGGTAGGATTGTTTTTTCATATATATCTTTTTTGTTAATAGTTACCTCATCAGGGTAACATCCTCTATTTTTCCATTTATCAATTATTGCTATAATATATTTGGGTGATAATTTTTTAACATCTATATTCTCAGCTTTACAAATATTTTTGATTAATCTTGTCTGATCATCCGTATCAATAATTGTAAAGTTTGAGTTGAGATTAACTGCAGAAGCATGTTTTCTTAATAATTTCGCACATATTGAGTGAAAAGTACCTAGCCAAGATAATCCAACAGCAGCTGATCCTAAAATCTGACTAACTCTAGTTTGCATCTCTTTAGCTGCTTTGTTTGTAAAAGTCACTGCTAGAATTTGATTTGGAAAAGCTTTTTTTTCTTTAATGATATTAGCAATTCTTGTTGTTAGCACCTTAGTTTTGCCAGATCCAGCACCAGCAACAATCAATAGAGGTCCATCGAGATGTGTTGCAGCTTCTTTTTGAGCTTTATTAAGGTTTTTTAAATAATCAGAGTTTACCATTTAATATAATTTATTATAAGTTCATCAAGAAATAATGAATAAAATAAATTTAATTTCTAAAAAACTTAAGCAAAGATTTGTATCAATAAATAACTCATTAGAAAGCTATTTTAGCAAATTAAATTTTCTTAGAAAATATTCCAAAAAGAACAACATTCTTGCTAATAATAGAGTTTTTTTTAGTTTGTCAGCAGTATTTATTTTGACACTGAGCTATTTTTTGTTACCAACTTTGTATGATAAAGATATAGCCCAAGTTGAAATAAGGAATCAAATTTTAAAGAAATATAATTTTGATATAAAATTTAATAAAAAAATCAGATATGGTTTACTACCGAAACCTCATTTCACGAGTAAAAATTTATCAATTATAAATAATGAGAGAGTAATTGGAGAAGTTAAAAATTTTAAAGCATTTATAGATTTTGACAATCTCTTTTCTATAGATCAATTAGAGATAAAAGATTTAGTTTTGAATAAAACAGACTTCAATTTAAATAAAAACGATTTACTTTTTTTTGAAAAGTTTCTTAAAATGGAACCTAATGAGAACAAAATAATTTTTAAAAAAAGTAATATATTCTTTGAAAATTTAGATGAAGAGTTGTTATTTTTAAATAAAATTATTAATAGTAAATTTTATTTTGACTCGTATAATTTAGAGAATGTGTTAATTTCAAAAAACGAAATTTTTAATATTCCATACACTATTAATCTTAAAAATAATAAATTTCAAAAAACCTTTTCTATAAAGTTTAATTCAAAAAAAATTGGATTAAATATTGAAAGTAACACAAATTATGAAAATTTGATAAGAAAAGGTAAATTAGACTTGTTGTTTGTTAATAAAGATGAGTCTCTTTCTTACGAAATTAACAAAAACTCCTTAAATTTTTCATCTCTTGATAAAAAAAAATTTAATGGGTATTTTGATTTTAAACCGTTTTACCTAAAAGCATCCTTTAATTATGACGGAATAAGCGCGAAGGATATTTTTAAAAATGATTCATTACTTGTAGAATTATTTAAATCTGAGATCCTAAATAATGAAAATTTAAATGTAAACATTGATTTAAATGTAAAGAATCTTACAAATGTTGATTATTTGAATGATTTAAAACTGAGGCTAAATTTGGATCAAGGAAATATAACCTTTTCTAAATCTAGAATAATGTGGAAGGATGATCTAGAAATTAATCTTAAAGATGGGATACTAAACTATGATCAAAATGAAATTTCCTTAATTGGAAAACTTATCATTAATGCAAATAACATTGATAATTTTTATAAGTCATTTCAAATAAAAAAAATTCACCGAAAAAAAATAAATAAGCTTGAATTAGATTTTGTATATAATTTTAACAAAAATACATTTAATTTTGATAATATAAAAATTGATGATAAACCTAATGATAAGCTTAATGAATTTCTTGATAGATTTAATTCAACTGAAAAAAAATTTTTTAATAAAATCTCTTTCAAAAATTTTGTAAACAATTTCTTTAGTAATTATGTGGGATAGATCATTTTTTTTGGATCAACAATTTTATCATATGCTTTTTCATCAATTAAACCTGATTTTAAAGCTTCAGACTTCAAAGTAGTTCCATTTTTTAGTGCTGATTTAGCAATTTTGGCGGCTTTATCATATCCAATCTTTGGTGCGAGTGCAGTGACTAACATTAGAGAATTTTCAAGATAATGTTTTATTTTTACTTTATCGGCTTTTATGCCTTTAATGCAGTACAATGCAAAATTTTTTGAACTATCAGATAACAAATCAATCGATTGTAGAATGTTGTGGGCAATTAATGGTTTGAATACATTCAATTCAAAGTGACCATGTGATCCAGCCATAGTAATACCATTGTGATTTCCGATTACTTTAACACAAACCATTGTTACTGCTTCTGACTGAGTAGGATTTACCTTACCTGGCATTATTGATGAACCTGGCTCATTTGCCGGTAAGATTAATTCACCATATCCTGCTCTTGGTCCAGAACCTAAAAACCTAATGTCATTAGCAATTTTCATCAAACATACTGCAGTAGTGTTCAATGTTCCTGAAAAATTTACTATTTCATCATGAGCAGCTAGTGCCGCAAACTTATTTTTTGTCGGTTTAAAAGGAATTTTTGTAAGTTTTTTAATTTGATTTATAACTTTTTTATCAAAACCTTTTTTACTATTGATACCTGTTCCAACCGCAGTTCCACCTTGTGCTAAAAAATAAATTTCATTTAGCGCATTTTTTATTCTTGATATGCAGTCTTGTAGTTGTGATTGATAGCCGGAAAATTCTTGTCCTAGTGATAGGGGAGTTGCATCTTGTAAATGAGTTCTTCCCACTTTAATTATCTTTTTAAACTCAGAAGCTTTCTTTTTTAAATCTTTATTTAATAATTCTAATGCTGGTAACAATTTTTTTCTTGTTTCAATAGCTATAGCAATATGCATTGCAGTTGGAAAAACATCATTAGTAGACTGAGATTTATTGACATGATCGTTAGGATGCACAGGTTTTTTTGAACCTTTTTTCCCTCCCAAAATTTCGATAGCTCTATTTGCAATTACCTCATTTACATTCATGTTTGTTTGAGTACCAGAACCGGTTTGCCAAACTTTTAGTGGAAAATGATTATCTAATTTTCCTGCAATTACCTCATTTGATGCCTTTATAATTGCTTTTGAAATATTAGGTGAAATTTGCTTTTCTTTTGTATGAACAACTGCCGCTGCTTTTTTTATAATAGCTATTGATTTTATTAGTGTTGGTCTTACTAGAAACTCACCAATATCAAAATATTTTTTTGACCTTTGAGTTGACGCACCCCAATATTTATCATTAGGAACATTAATAGATCCTATACTGTCAAATTCTTTTCTTAATTTCATTGATTAATTAGTAATTAATAAATTATTATGAATATACATTATTTTTAAAAAACTTACAGGAGCATTATGACAAATTTTAGTAAGGTTGGAGTTTTCATGAAAACTTTTGGGCAAGAGGTCAAAGACAAGCCCTCATTTAGCACAGATAAAATCAACAAATTAAGACTAGATCTTATAAAAGAGGAATTAAGCGAACTTACAGAAGCAATGAATAATAAAGATTTATTGGAGGTTGCAGATGCTTTAACGGACATACTTTATGTTACTTATGGTGCAGGTCATGCATTTGGTATTGATTTAGATAAGTGTTTTGAAGAGGTTCAAAACTCAAATATGAGCAAATTAGATGACAATGGAAAACCAATTTATAATGAACATGGTAAAGTGATGAAAGGACCAAATTATTTTAAGCCAGATCTGACAAAATTTATTAATTAAAACTCTAGTTTAAAATCTATTCCTGGAGCGCTGTGAGTTATACTTCCAACTGAAATTCTATCTACACCAGTTCTTGACACAGATTTAACAGTTTTAAGACTGATATTTCCCGAGGCTTCAGTTTCATAATATTTTTTTGCGAGTTTCACTCCAAGTCTTAAGTTTTTATTGTTCATATTATCAAACAGAACACGATTGAACTTCATACCTATAATTTTTCTTAGTTGGTTGAGTTTATCTACTTCAACAGTAATTTTTCTTCCTTTTTTATTTTTGATAGCTAGAGAAACTAATGTCTTTATGTTTGAACTTGCAACATGGTTATCTTTAATAAGAAACTCATCACTAAGATTAAATCTGTGATTAGTGCCACCCCCTAATTTAACTGCATATTTTTGAATAACCCTCAAATTCGGAATAGTTTTTCTCGTGCAACATATCTTGCATCTTTTGCCAGCTAGTTTCACAAACTTATTTGTTTTTGTCGCAATACCTGAAATATGAGATAAAAAATTTAATGCTACTCTTTCTGCTATTAAAATATTTTGAGCATTACCATGAACCATTGCAACCAATGAATTCCTTTTAACGAAGGATCCATCTTTTTTTTTTACAATAAATTTTATTTTTTTATCGATAAGGGAGAATGCACTTTTTGCAAACAATAATCCTCCAATAACTGCATCTTCATTAGCTATTAATTTTGCTTTAATTGTTTTATTATTTTTTACAAGATTTGAGGTGACATCTCCTGAGGGATACAAATCTTCATTGAGTGCAAGTTTTACAATATTTTTGATAAAATTTTCACTTAGTTTTATTTGAGACACAAAGAGTTATCTACCGATAGCAACCATTTTTTCTACAGACAATCTAGCTTTATCAATTGTCTCTTGATCCATAATAATTTCACCAGTTTCGTTCTCTAAGCAGTCCAATATTTTTGGTAGAGTTATTTTTTTCATATGAGGGCACATATTGCATGGTCTTATAAACTCTACATTGGGGTTTTCGACTTGAATATTATCACTCATAGAACATTCAGTAACCATCATCACTTTTTTTGGTTGGTTGTCTCTAACATAATTAATCATTCCAGAAGTTGAGCCAGCAAAATCACTCGCCTTAATTACATCAGGTGGGCATTCTGGATGTGCAATAATTTTTATTCCTGGATTATTTTTTCGAATATTTATAATTTCTTTTTCATTAAATTGATCATGAACAATACATATTCCTTTCCATGAAATAATTTCGACATCTGTTTGGGAGGCAACATACTTTGCCAAATAATCATCAGGTAAGAAAATTACTTTCTTAACACCTAATGATTTTACTATCTTTACTGCATTAGCTGAAGTGCAGCAAACATCTGTCTCAGCTTTTACATCAGCAGAAGTATTTACATAGGAAACAACAGGCACACCTGGATATTTTTCCTTCAACAATCTAACATCTTTACCTGTTACCGATGAAGAAAGTGAGCAGCCTGCCTTCATGTCTGGTAGTAATACTTTTTTATTTGGACTCATTAGTTTCGCAGTTTCAGCCATAAAGTGAACTCCAGCCATTACAATTATTTCAGCAGAAGTTTTAGCCGCCTCAACTGCAAGCGCAAGTGAGTCAGCAGAAAAATCCGCAATGCCATGATAAATTTCTGGTGTTTGATAATTATGTGCAAGAATTACCGCATTTTTCTCTTTTTTTAATTTATTAATTTTGTGGATATAAGGTGCATGGACAGACCACTCAATTTCAGGCATTACTTTTGATATCTTTTTATAAATGGGATCTGTTGCTTTTCTTACTTCTTGAGTAAATTCCATAATTAAATTTATCAATTTGAAACCTACTTGTCATTGATTTAATGTGGGTCATATTATATTGCGGCTATGCTGAAACTGGTAGACAGGCACGGTTGAGGGCCGTGTGGACCTAGTCCATGAGAGTTCGAGTCTCTCTAGCCGCACCAATACTTATTTTTTTAACATCAAATATCTATATTCCTAGATGAATAAAATATTTTTTTGGTTTAAAAATAGCTCGTGAAATTGTCAAAACTTATAATTTTATTATTTATATTTTTTCTTACGAGCTTTAAAGCTTTTGGAGGAGTTTCATCATTTGTTGACGATTTAGATGTTCCAAAAAATAGCGCCAAGGGTCAGAACTCACCAACAGGTGTAACTTTTAACCCTGATGGTACTAGAATGTTCATTTCCGGTTTTTCTTCTGATAGAGTGATCCAATTTACATTAAGCACTCCTTTTGACATTTCAGAAGCAACTTTTTTGACTAACTCCTTTTGCGATATTGGAGATGAGGCATCAGATGGCACTAATATCGAATTCAACTCCGATGGAACAAAATTTTTTTTAACTGATATGGCAGGCGATGATGTAGAAATATACTCATTAACAACTGCTTATGATGTTTCAACTTGTGTAAGCCAAGGTAATAAAAGTTTCACTTTAGATAGCTCTCCAAATTTAAGAGCAATAACTTTTAGTAACGATGGGAAAAATATCTTTCTCCTTGATAAAGCAGGAGGTGGGCACATTTTCCAATATTCACTTTCAAGCCCATTTGATTTATCTAATGAAACTTTAGTAAAAAACTTTTCTCCAAGTGGTGGTTTAAATGCTAATGGTGGTGATGTTCGGGGTATTGCATTTAGTTCTGACGGATCAAAAATGTTTATAACTAGTGGTGCTGGAGATACAATAAATGAGTATTCTTTATCTATTCCATTTAATTTAACTGGCACCGTTACTCATGATGGTTTTTATAATACGTCTGACGAACTTCTTCTGGTGTGGGGTGTGGCGTTTAATACCGATGGATCTAAAATGTTTCTTATGGATTATTCCACAGATAAAGAATCTGATGTTCATGAATATAATCTATCATGCGGTTTCGGGGTAGTTAAATGTATTGATCCAACTGCTAATAAAGATGATGTTGCATCGGCAGAATCCCAATCAGAGGCAGCAAAAAAATTAATTCAACATACAACCTATCCAGTATTAAATCGTATGGAATGGTTAAGACGAAACAACAATAGATTAAATTTAACAAATCAAAATATTAAGTTTCAATTTAATAATGAAATTTTAAACTCTCTTACAGAGGAATTAATTCCTCTTTATTTTTCTAATAATAATTCCTCCGATTTAAATCAAAATTCTAGCTGGTCTTTTTGGAGCGAAGGTACAATTAGTATTGGTAAAATTGGAGATACTTCTAATTCTTCCTCAAAAGATATTAATACTTCAGCAATTACTTTTGGAGCCGACAAAAGAAGTGAAGATAATATTATGAGAGGAATAGCATTAAGATTTGGTAGTGACGATGTTGATGTAGGAGATCTTGGAAGTGCGCTTGATATGAGTTCATTTAGTTTGACTTTTTATGAGAGTAAACCAAAAGGAGGAGAGAGATTTACAGATCACTTATTAGGTTTGAGTTTTATAAATTCTGATTTATTAAATAATAGCGGTTCAACATCAACTGATGGTGAAAGATATGGTGAGCAATTATATGGATCCTTAAGTTTAAGAGATACTTTTTCAAAAAATAAATTGAATTTTACTCCAAAAATAAAAATAAATTATGGGATAACACATTTTGGTGAATATACAGAAACAGGAGCAGCTGGATTGAATTTAAAATTTGAAGATCAATATATTGGAAATTTTACTTCCTCGATAGGTGCAAGTTTGGACAATACTTATGAATTAAAAGTTGGAAGTTTGATACCATATTTTGATTTTGAATATTATGCTGATATGAGTCCATCATCTCAGCAAAAATTTTCATACGAGTCAGATGGTAGTGCTTATACTTTTAAAAATATAAATAATGCTACACATAATATAATTGGTGGAATTGGATTTGATTTAATTTCTAATAACGGTTTAACTTTAATGACAAAATATACTAGGGATCAGGCTAAAGACAGTAAAAATGATAATTTTGTCATAGCCCTTGATTATAAAAATTCACAAAGATCATTTTATTCAATGACATTTCAAGATTCTTTAGCGAAACTATCTCACAATAAAGAATTAGATAATTTTCAAATTAATTTAGATAGTCACTATGAACTCTTCAATAAAGATCCTGATTATGGGCTATTTATTAAAATATCAAATATAAATTAATTATTAATACTTAACCATTCAGGTATCAAAATTTTAAAGGTTCCATTCTTACTTTTAAATACTTGATTTTTGTCAAAATTTTTATCTAAAAACTTTATTAGGGCAAAAGGGTAATTTTCATTAATTAATACTTTACCAATCTCTACATCATTATTAACAACTTTTTCATCTTCTGATAAATTTCCCTCAGTTATTTCAATAGGCAATAATCTTTTTGATAATTTGTTTTTTAAATTAATTCGTGCCGTGTTTTCCTGACCTACATAACATCCTTTTTTAAAGTCAATTCCATTAAGTTCAGCATAATTACACTCAATACCAAATAATTTATTTTGCAGTTTATTTAGATCTTTTGGAACAATTCCTAATTTGTGACTTTGAGCGTAATATTTGTCGATATTATCATCCTTTAAATTAAGTTTTTTTAGTGATAAGTAAAGTTTTTCTAAGTTGATTATTAAGCGTGCACCTAAATTTTTATTTCGAGGATCTAGAATAATAGGGTCTTCCCTATATTTAAAAGTAAAACCCAATATGTCTTTTGATCCTTCAATCGATAAATATTTTTCGTAACCAAAACTTGCCACAACAAATTCATTACTCAAATCCAATATCTCAACTTTTGATCTAAGCTTATACATGTTTAATTGTTTAAATATCGCTTCTGACTGAGATTTTTCACAATCGATAAAAAAACCTAATTTATGTTTTACAATTATAAATTCATAAAGAAATTTACCCTGAGGTGTTAATAAAGAGGCGAAACAACTAGAACTATCATTTACTTTATTGATGTCATTACTTATTAAATTTTGAAGAAAATTTTTAGCATCTGAGCCATTAACGTAGAGTATGGATCTGTCTTTTAATATAAAAACGCTGTTATTCATGTTTGATTGATAGCTATTTTTAATATAATAACTTTTTTCGTAAATGTTAGATCTAATAATCAAAAATGGACAATGTTATATCAACGGACAATTAGAAAATAAGGATATTGCGGTAAAAGATGGTAAAATTTTAAAGATCGGTGATATTTCTGAAGACACAAAAAAAACATATGATGCAAAAAACCAAACCGTTTTACCTGGTTGTATAGATACGCAAACCCATTTTAGAGAACCGGGTTCAACTGATACTGAAGATCTAAATTCTGGAAGTAGGGCTGCAGTTGCAGGAGGTATAACAGCAGTATTTGAGATGCCTAATACAAATCCGCCAACATCGAATATAAAAGAATTTCAAAGAAAGCTAGATCTTGCAAAAAATAGAATGTACTGCAATTACGCTTTTTATTTTGGTGCAACTGCTGACAACGTCAGTCAATTAGCAGAATTAAAAAACTTGGAAGGCTGTTGTGGTATTAAATTATTTGCTGGTTCTTCTACTGGAAATCTTTTAGTAGCTGATGAAAAAGATATTGATAAAGTTTTTCAAAATAGTTCAAAAGTTGTAGCAGTTCATTCAGAAGATGAGGCAATTTTAGAGGTAAATAAAAAATTAATTAAAAATGGGGATGTTCATACGCATCCAGTTTGGAGGAGTGAGGAATGTGCCATGTCATCAACAAGAAGAATTGTAAGAATTGCAAAGCAATATAACAAAAAAGCTCACGTGCTTCATATATCAACAAAGCAAGAAATAGATTTTTTATCTCAACATAAAGGAAACATTACCTTTGAAATTACGCCCCAACATTTAACTATTTACGCACCAGACTGTTATGACAAGCTTGGGACATACGCTCAAATGAATCCTCCTATAAGAGATAAATCTCATTATGATAGATTTTGGTATGCGGTGAAAAATAATTTGAACGATACAATTGGATCAGATCATGCCCCACATCTAAAAGTTAATAAAGAAAAAGAATATCCCAATTCACCCTCAGGAATGCCCGGTGTTCAAACTTTGATACCTGTTATGCTTAATCATGTAAATGATGGGAAATTATCTCTTACTCAATTAATTAATCTTGTTTGTGAAAATCCAGTTAAAATTTTTGGAATAAAAAATAAAGGATTTATTAAAGAAGGTTATGATGCTGATTTTACAGTCGTGGATATGAATAGAACAATTGAAATTAAAAACGAGAATATCGAGAGTAAATGTGGATGGTCACCTTTTAATGGATTTGAATTTAAGGGCACGCCAATGGCAACAATTATAGCTGGAAAAATAAAAATGAGGGATGGTAAAATTCAGGGAGATCCTGAAGGAACTCCTCTTAAATTTGATTAGTAATTCATTAATATTTCAGTGGATACATAATCCTCAGTGACATCATTGAAATTAACCACTATTAAAATTCTATCAGAAACATATCCACCTATACAAATACTACCTAACTGGCAATTTTTTAAATTTCCTACAGTTGATCCTGGATTAAGATTGTCATACACATTCTTCCAGTTATTAACATTGTTAAAGTGATTTATGATAACTTTAGCAAGATTTCGAGTTGTTGAACTACCAGGATTTTTTATTCTTGTACATTGATCAAAGGAAGTATCATTATTAAAATATACCTCTTCGCCTAAATCACATCTTTGAAATTGAGTAGCAAGAAATTTTATAGCAATTTTTTGTCTACTGATAAGACTATTTTTTTTAGCATTACCAACATAACCATTGTAAGCAACAACTCCAATAGCAGCTAAAATTCCGATTATTGCAACCACCACTAACAATTCAATTAGAGTAAAACCTTTTTGTCTCATTATTTTATGATTATATATTAATAAAAGATTTTAAATTAATAAGTTGATCATTTTGGGGCTAAATACTTTTGATTGAGAAAGCATTTACTAGCACAACACCAATAACAATTAAAAACAATCCTACTATTGCTTGCCAAGCTAAGGTTTGTTTAAAAAAGATGTAGCCTAGTATTGCAATAGTAAATATCCCAAGACCGCTCCATGTTGCATAAACAATTGCTATTGGTAATTTATTTACCACAAAAGTTAAAAGATAAAATGCAGTTAAATAAAAAGCGGCTAATGCAAAAGTAGGTAAAAATTTAGTAAAATTTTGAGATACGGGTAACAACATTGTTCCAGCAACTTCACAAAAGATTGCTCCTATTAGGAATAAATATGTTTTTAACACTATTGAAGAATATTATGATTTTTAAGATCAGCTTTAATTTCATCTAAAATGGCAGGATCATCGATAGTTGGAGGTATTTTATACTCTTCACTATCAGCAATCTTTCTAATTGTTCCTCTCAAAATTTTTCCTGATCTAGTTTTAGGTAGTCTCTTAATAACAATTGCTATTTTAAAAGCAGCAACTGGCCCAATTTTCTCTCTAACCATTTGAATACATTCTTTCGAAATATCTTCATGACTTTTATCAACTCCTGCTTTCAAAACAACCAAGCCAATAGGTAGTTGACCCTTAAGCTTGTCAGCAATACCTAAAACAGCACACTCAGCAACTGATTGATGTTCTGACAAAACTTCCTCAATTGCTCCCGTTGATAATCTATGACCCGCAACATTGATAATGTCATCAGTCCTAGACATAATCCATATATAACCATCTTCATCAATGTGACCTGCATCATAAGTTTGATAATAGCCTTCATAATTTGACATATAATTTTCTTTATATCTTTGATCTGCATTCCAAAGAGTTGGAAATGTACCTGGAGGTAATGGAAGTTTTACCACTATATCACCCATCTCGTTTGGTTTAGCTAAACTTTGATCTGATTTAATTATTTTAACATCATAACCAGGTACTGCCTTACAAGCAGATCCATATTTAGTTTTCATCATTTCAATCCCAGTACAATTTGAACTTATTGCCCAACTAGTTTCTGTTTGCCACCAATGATCTATAACCGGAACCTTTAATAAATTTTCAGCCCATTTAATTGTATCTGGATCTGCACGTTCTCCTGCAAGAAAAAGGCTTTCAAATTTACTTAAATCATATTTGGAAAAAAACTTACCCTCGGGATCTTCTTTTTTTATTGCTCTAAAAGCTGTAGGAGCAGTGAATAAAGATTTCACTTTATAATCAGAAATGATTTTCCAGAAAGCACCTGCATCAGGAGTACCTACAGGTTTACCCTCAAACAATACAGTTGTGCAGCCTTTGAACAACGGAGCGTAGACAATATATGAATGACCAACTATCCAACCAATATCACTAGCTGACCACCAAATATCATCTTCATCAATGTTGTAAATATTTTTCATTGTCCATTTTAATGCAACTATGTGGCCTCCAATATCTCTCACGATACCTTTTGGAGTTCCAGTTGTTCCTGATGTATAAAGAATGTAAGCAAACTCATGTGAATTCATTTCAACACAATCAATTTCTTTAGCATTAGAATTAGCTTCATCCCAACTAATCTCGACAGGTGCATTCAATTTAACTTCATGATCTTTTCGTTGAAACAAAATCATCTTGCTAATCTTGTGTTTAGCTAGTTTGACAGCTTCATCTACCAGAGGTTTATATTCAACAGTTCGTCCAGGCTCAAAACCACATGAAGCGGTTACTAAAAGTTTTGCTTTGCTGTCGTCAATTCTACTTGCAAGTTCATTTGAGGCAAATCCACCAAAGACAACTGAGTGTATTGCACCAATTCTTGCACAAGCCAGCATTGCTACGACGGCTTCAGGTATCATTGGCATATAAATTATAACCCGATCGCCTTTGTTGATACCTTGATTTTTAAGTGCACCTGCAAATTTTGAAACTTTTGACCTTAACTCATTGTAAGAATATTTATTTTTGTTACCAGTGATGGGACTATCGTAGATTAAAGCTATTTTATCTCCCTTTCCTTGATCAATATGTAAGTCTAATGCGTTATAACAAGTGTTTGTGACACCATCCTCGTACCATTTGTAGAAAGGAGGATTAGATTTGTTTAAAATTTTGTTTGGTTTTTTAAACCAGAAGATGTTTTCCGAAGCTTCTCTCCAAAAGTTTTCAGGATTATTTATTGATTCTTGGTATATTTCGTTGAATTTCTTAGACATAAGATTTCTGATTCGATATTGCCTTTTTTTTAGAATTTTAAATTATAAATTGTATTTAATTTTAAAAAGTCAATAAAATCAACGTAAATAAATGACACTTTAGTCTTCTATAAAGTGAATTTATTTGCTATTTAACGCAAATCTTTGCTTAGGGAAGCCTAAGCTTAGTTTATATAAACTAACAAATAAAAACTAACTAAAGAGGGAGTTTTTTATGAAAAAACTTAAACTGTTTGCTCTAGCAACTGTTGCCTTAACAGGTTTAACGGGTATTGCTCATGCAGCAGACGCGACGATGTTAGCTCAGGATGACTTTGTTGGAATATCTTTTTGGATTATTTCAATGGGTATGTTAGCGGCTACAGCTTTCTTCTTCATGGAGAGAGGTACTGTTAACCCTGCGTGGAAAACATCAGTAACTGTTGCTGGTCTAGTAACTGGTATTGCTTTCATTCACTATATGTACATGAGAGAAGTATGGGTTGCTACAGGTGACTCACCAACAGTATATAGATATATTGACTGGTTAATTACTGTGCCATTACAGATGGTAGAATTTTACTTAATTCTAGTAGCAGTAAGAAAAGCAAATTCTGGAATGTTCTGGAGATTGTTAATCGGTTCATTAGTAATGTTGATCGGTGGATACTTAGGAGAAGCTGGATACATCAACGCTACACTTGGTTTCATTATCGGTATGGCAGGTTGGGTATACATTCTTTATGAGGTATTCTCTGGTGAAGCTGGTAAAGCTGCTGCTAAGAGCGGAAACAAAGCTCTTGTAACTGCGTTCGGTGCAATGAGAATGATTGTAACTGTAGGTTGGGCAATTTATCCATTAGGTTATGTATTTGGTTACCTAACAGGTGGTGTAGATGCTGACACATTAAACGTAGTCTACAACTTAGCTGACTTCATTAACAAAATTGCATTCGGTCTAGTAATTTGGGCTGCTGCAATGAGTTCTGGAGCTGGTGCTAGAGCAAGATAATTACTAAGTAATTAAATAATTTTAGGGCGAGTATGTTTTCACATACTTGCCCTATTTTTTTGCAAAACTATATAATATTGATGGCAAAAATAACTTACATTACTCATGATAATCAAAACCATACTATTGAAGTTCAAAACGGTTTATCAGTAATGGAGGGTGCTGTTCAAAATGATATTCCAGGTATTGACGCAGATTGTGGTGGAGGGATGGCGTGTGCGACATGTCACGTATATGTCAAAGAGGAATGGTTTGATAAAATATCTGCAAAAGAGGATGGTGAAGAAGACATGTTAGATATGGCCTTTGAACCAAAAAAAAATAGTAGACTAAGTTGTCAAATAATAGTTTCAGATGAATTAGATGGCTTGATAGTAAACATTCCATCTAAACAAGGATAAGATGATTAAAACAGATGCATTAATTATAGGAGCAGGTCCAACTGGATTATTTACTGCACACCAATTAAAATTAATTGGCTTGGAATGTGAGATAGTTGATAATCTAGATAAAATTGGTGGTCAATGTATAGAACTTTACCCAGATAAACCAATTTATGACATACCAGCTGTACCAGAGTGTACAGGAGAAGAATTAACCAACAATTTAATTAATCAATTAAAACCGTTTGATATTAAATTTCATTTAAATGAGAGAGTTGATGAAGTAAAGAAAGATAACGATAATTGGATAGTCAAAACAAATAATAACACAACTTTTTTAACTCCTAATGTAATAATTGCTGGAGGTGTAGGATCATTTGAGCCAAGAAAATTTCCTATTAAAGACTGCGAAAAATTTGAAAATAAATCAATTTTTTACTCAATCAGAAACAAGAAGATTTTTGAAAACAAGACAGTTACAATATTTGGTGGTGGTGATAGTGCACTAGATTGGGCAGTAGAATTATCAAAAAATTCTAAGATAAATTTAATTCACAGAAGAGAGGAATTTAGAGCAGCCCAAGCAACTGTTGATAAAGTTTATGAACTCGTGAAAGAGGGAAAAATAAGTCTTTTTACAAGATATCAGATGGCCTCTATTAAAGGAGAGAATACCCTTGAGAGTATTGATATTAAAAGTGATGATAAAAATGTTAAGACTCTTAAAACTGATTACGCATTAGGTTTTTTTGGTTTAATTATGCAGCTTGGGCCAATTGCCAATTGGGGGTTAAATATTGATAAAAAAACAGTTGAAGTTGACACAGAAAAATTTGAGACCAATCAAAAAGGTATTTATGCAGTGGGAGATATTTGTAATTATCCAGGAAAGTTAAAGTTGATTTTATCAGGATTTCACGAAGGTGCTTTAGCAGCAAGAGCATGTTTTAAACTAGCAAGACCTAATGAAAAATATAGATTTGAATTTACTACATCATCAAAAACTCTAAAAGATCGCCTTGGTGTAAAAAGTGATTGAACTTTTTACAGCTAATACTCCCAATGGAAAAAAGATTAGTATTATGCTGGAGGAAATTAAATATGAATATAAGGTAGTAAATATAGATATTAATAAAGGTGATCAATTTAAAGAGAATTTTATAAAGATTAGTCCATTAAGCAAAATACCAGTTATCATTGATCATGAAAGAAATCAGACAATCTTTGAGTCGGGAGCAATACTAATTTATTTAGCTGAACAAAGTGGAAAATTTTATGATGTTGAGGAAAGGTTGGAAATTAATCAATGGCTTATGGCCCAGATGGGTTATTTTGGTCCAATGTTAGGACAACATCATCAATTTCATCATTATAATCCTGGAAAAAGTAAATTTGGTGAAGATAGATATTTTAAAATTTCTGAACGTATATACAGAGAATTAAATGAGAGATTGTCTAAGTCAAAATATCTAGCAGGAAAAAATTATACGATTGCAGATATTGCTACCTTTCCATGGATTGCAAGACATGAATGGCATGACATTGGTCTAAAAAAATTCAAAAATTTAACTAGATGGTATGAGGAAATTTCTGAAAGAGATGGTGTTAAAAGAGGTTTTGCTTTTATGGATGAAAATGAATTACCACCTAAGCCTTAATTAACTTACAGAATTAAGAAATCTAAATAATGAGGCAAAAATACCATGCCCTGATACTTCGATTGCAAGTATCACTAAAATAATCAAAATTAATTTTGTATTCATTTGCTAAAGACAAAAAATATTAAAATTATCCAGAACAACGCATAATAGTAATAAATATATTTTTTTGTAAAATTATAAGTTACTGGGTTGTGAACCTTTTTAATTCTTTTCTTTTTTTTAGTCGTCTGCATGAACTTTTTCATCCTTCTCATGTTTTTCTTGTGCAGCAATTGTATATTTTGCAACTGGTCTTGCCATTAGTCTTTTTAGCCCAATTGGTTCAGCAGTATCAAGACAATATCCGTAAGTATCTTCCCTTATTCTTGCTAGCGCTTTGTCAATTTCTGAGATTAATTTAATTTGCCTATTAATTGCTTTCATTTCAACATTCTTGTCAGTATATGAGCTCGCTTGATCTACAATATCTGCAGAAATACTGTTATCATCCATTGACCCATTGTATAATGCATCGTTATTTGATTTAATTAATTCTTTTTTCCACTCTTGAAGTTTTATTCTGAAAAATATTTTATGTTTTTCACACATATATTTTTCATTATCTTTAGGAATATAAGTTTTTGAAATTTTGATAGGTCCTTTTTTTACTTCCTTCGTTTTACTAACTAATTTTGGTTTTGATTTAGTTAAACTTTTAGTTTTAGTTTTAGTAACTTTTTTTTTTATTTTAGCTATTTTAGGCATGTTTAAATTTGAATTCGAGGCAGTATATTCAGCAAAATAAAGGTGTCAAGCAACCTTAATTATTGTAAATATTTAAATATGAATGTTTTAAATAGAAATATTAATAATATATTTTTTATTTTTGCTATTGGACATCTAATAATTTGGACACTGATTCCCACTCTGACAAATAAAAACTTACCTCTAGATACAATTGAGGCTCTAGCGTGGGGTAGCAATTTAGATTGGGGGTTCAATAAACATCCACCAATGAGTGCATTTTTTTCTGAAGTTTTTTTTAATATTTTTGGTGCGAGAGATTGGGCTTATTATCTTATGAGCCAAATTTTTGTTGTTACTGCATTTTATTATATCTTTAAATTTGCCTTTGAAATTTTGAAAGATATTAAATTAAGTTTAATTTCAGTGCTTTTATTGGAGTCAATTTTTTTTTATAATTTTACATCACCAGAATTCAATGTAAATGTCTGTCAATTACCTTTTTGGTCATTAGTTATTTATTTTTCTTGGAAAATATTTGACGCTAAAGAAATTAAATTTTCTGATTGTTTTTTACTTGGGTTATTCGCTGCAGTTGGTTTTTTATCTAAGTACTTATTCATTTATTTATTAATCTCCATTAGTTTGTTATTTATCTATTCAATTTTCAAAAGATTAAAATCTTTTGATTTCAAATACATAATCTCTATTGAAATATTCTTAGTTTTATTGGTACCACATTTAATTTGGCTTTTTGATAATGAATTTATAACTGTTGCTTATGGACTTAAAAGAACAGGACTAAATCAAATGGAAATATTAAATCATGTAAAATATCCATTAATTTTTTTATTAAAACAAATCGGAATACTAATACCATTTTTTATTTTAGTATTTTTGTTAGTAAAAAAGTTTAAAGTAAAATTTAATTTAAAAGATAAAAAATTACTTTTTCTTTTATTCGTTACAGTTTTGCCAATCTTACTTATATTGATTACATCAATAATTACTGGATCCAAAATTAGAACAATGTGGATGACACCTTTCTATTTGTGTTTTGGGATTTTATTTATTTACGTGTTGAGAGCTCAAATCAGTTTTAACAAAAATAACTTATTTTTAGTCGGCTTTTTATTTTCATTCTTTTTATCTCCAACCTTATATGCGTATATTTCTATAACACAAACTGATAAGAGAACTGATTATCCGGGGAAAGAAATTGCAACCAAAGTTCAATTTACTTGGGAACAGGACTTTGAAAAAGAAATTGAGTTTGTTACAGGAGATGAGTGGAAAGCAGGAAATCTGTCCTATCATTTAAAGTCAAGACCAAAGTGGGAGGGGTTTACCAAGAGTGAGATTTTAAATAAATCAAGTCAATTTATTTGTTTAGATGATATTTGTTTAGGAAGATATTAAATTATTATGAAGATAAAAATTTTAATCCCGATTTATAATGACTGGCAATCAGTTTTTAAATTGTTTGATGATATTGATAAATTGAAGATAGATCAGAATTTTGAAATATCTATTATAGTAGTCAATGACGCATCAAATCATGATCGTTTAAATGAAGAAATAAATTTCAATAATATTAAATCAATAAAGATTTTAAATATGAAAAAAAATCAAGGACACGCAAGATGTATAGCTACCGGACTAAAGTATATTTTTGAAAAGGAAGAATTTGATTATGTGATACCTATGGATGGAGATGGTGAGGATAGACCTGAAGAAATAAAAAATTTTTTAAATAAAATTGAAAATTCTAAAAACATTTTAGTTGTAGGAGAAAGAATAAAAAGATCAGAAAAATTATTATTTAAGGTTTGTTATCAGTTACATAAATTGATAACTTTAACTTTTACAGGTAAATTAATAAAATTTGGAAATTTTACTTGTTTACCTAAAACAATAGTTGAAAATATGATTAATGAAAAAGCTACTTGGAATAGTTTTTCTGGTTCGTTGTCAAAAATAGAGAAAAATTTCACAAGCGTGCCTTCAATCAGGGGCACCAGGTATTTTGGACCATCAAAAATGAGTTTTTTAAGTTTGATAAAACATTCATTGTCGATAATAAGCGTTTTTAAAAAAACATTTTTAATACGTTCTGCTATATTTATAGTTTTATATATTTTATTAATTAAAAGTAATGCCTCTATAATAACTGCAATACCTTTAATATTTTTATTCATCGCAGTTTATGCAGTATCTAATTTAGCATTAAGAGAAAATATGGATGAACTTAAAAATTCTTTAAATCAAATTAATAGTGTAGATAAGATTAAATGAAAAAAAGAGATCTATATTACGAACGTATACCAACTAAATTTTTTAGAGAAAATGTAAGATATTTGGGAAATATTTTAGGAAGAGTAATCAAAGAACAAGAGGGACAAAAATTCTTTGAGTTAGTTGAAAAAGTGAGAAAATTATCAAAAGCTAACAAAATTAATCCCAATGTAAATCAAACTAATCGAAAAGTAATAAGAGCGATTAAGAATCTTAGCCCAAAAAATTCCTATAAATTAACAAGAGCTTTTACTCATTTTATGAATTTCATTAATTTGGCAGATTTAATAGATGCTTCCAGAAAATTAAATGAGTATGAAAATAACAAAAAGAAAATTTCAAATAGCAACTTATTCATTGAGGAGATTTTTGAAGATCTTTTTAATAACAAGAATATTTCAGAAACAAAAATATATAATACAGCCAAAAACTTAAAAATAGGGGTCGTTCTTACGGCACATCCAACAGAGGTAAAAAGAAGAACATTAATTCAAAAATACCATAATATTATAGAGATACTTGAACAGCGAGATCTTTTAAAGAATTTTCCGTCAAAATTAAAAATTTTAGATAAAAAACTTTTTGATGAATTAACTATTATTTGGAACACGGACGAATTAAAAAGATTTAAACCGTCGCCATTTGATGAAGCAAGATGGGGACTTGCAGTAATTGAAGATAGTCTATGGGACACAATACCTAAAGTCTATAGACGATTAAATTCGATTTTTGTTCAGAATATGGATAAAGGTCTGCCAAAAAATTTTAATCCTATTGAGTTTGGTTCGTGGATGGGAGGTGACAGAGATGGCAATCCAAACGTGACTGCAGAGGTGACAAGAAAAGTTATCTTGCTTTCAAGATGGGAGGCAGCAAAATTATATGAAAAATCCTTAACAAAAATAATAAGATCCTACTCAATGGAAAAATGCTCAAAAAAGATTTCAAATAAAGTAGGTAAGTCATTTGAGCCATATAGAGTATTTTTAAGACCCTTAAGAGACAAAATGAGATTTACTCATAGATCTATTGAGCAACATTTAGTTAATAATAAGCCTCTAGATCAAAAAAAATTGTTAAGTTCAAGAGAAGAAATATTAAAGCCCTTAAGAGTGGTCAGAGAGTCATTAGAGCAAAATCAAAATGAAAATATTGCAAGCGGGGATCTATTAGATTTGATGAGAAGAGCCAAATGTTTTGGTATTAATTTGGCAAGATTAGATGTTAGACAAGAATCATCTAGACACAGTCAATTAATTAGTGAATTCGTTAAAAAAAGATTTAATAAAAACTATTTAAAACTCAGTGAAAATGAAAAGATCCAGTTTTTAAAAAAACAAATAATTTCAAAAAAAAGACAAATAAATAATTTCCAATTTAGAAATAAAGAAAACAAAGAAGTTTGGTCAACTTTTAAAGTTTTAGCTAAAGAGCCCAGTGAATGTTTAGGTGCGTATGTGATATCTATGACAACTTCAGCTTCTGATATTCTTTCAGTGTCCTTTTTGCAGAAAGAAGCGAATATTAAGCACAAATTGAGAGTTGTTCCACTTTTTGAAACTTTGGATGATCTTATTAATGCAAAAGAAATAATGGAAAAATTATTCTCACAATCTTGGTACAGAAAAATGATTAAAAATGATCAAGAGGTAATGATTGGTTATTCTGATTCAAGTAAGGATGCTGGTAAAATTTGTGCAAGTTGGCATCAATACAAAGCACAAGAGGAGATAGTAAAATTAGGTAAAAAATTTAAAATAAACGTTACTTTCTTCCATGGCAGAGGAGGTTCTGCAGGTAGAGGTGGTGGCCCTATTCAAGCAACATTAAGATCACAACCTCCAAACTCTGTAAATGGTAAAATAAGAGTTACTGACCAAGGAGAAGTTATTCAACAAAAATATGGTTATGAGCCTTTAGCAAAATATAATTTGTGTAGTTACATCGGGGCAGTTGCCGAAGCTACATTAAATCCTCCACCTTTACCTAAAAAAAATTGGAGATCTCTAATTGAAAAAATGTCAGAAATATCAAAAAACTCTTACAGAAAAAATATTAATCAAAGTTCTGACTTTATTAAATATTTTAAAACTGTAACCCCTCACAAAGCTCTTGGAAAACTTTCAATAGGTTCAAGACCTTCAAAAAGAAAAAATGTCGATAACATAAAAAGTCTGAGAGCGATACCTTGGGTTTTTGCTTGGACACAAATTAGATTAATGCTTCCAGCATGGTTAGGCAGTGCTGAAGCTTTAAGATATTCTTATTATCATCAATTTAGAAAAACTTTATTTGACATGGAAAGAAACTGGCCATTTTTTAATTCAATGCTTGATATGTTAGACATGGTCATTGCAAAAGCTGATCCAGAAATATCTAAAATTTATGAAGAATATTTGGCAGATGATAGTCTAAAGAGAGTTGGAAAGAAACTTAGATTTCAATTTGATGTTATCAAGAAATTAAATAAGAAAATCACTCCGAAAGAAATAATTGCATCTAGAAAACATTTTAGAACTTCAGTCATTATTCGAAATATATATTCTGAGGTTTTAAATATAATACAACCAATAGTGATTAAGAAAATTAAAAATAGTAAAAATAAACAAGATAAAGAATTTTTAAATGATGCTTTGTTGACTTCGATAGCTGGAATTTCTGCGGCGATGAAAAATACTGGATAATACAAAAAGATGAGAGAAATTTTATTAATATTATTTCTTATTATAGTAATTGCTGGGGGTCTTAATTTTTCAAAAGAAGTTAATGCTAGAGAAATTACAAATATTCAATGGAAAAAAAGTGTAGCTACAGGTAAAAAACTTAAAAAATTTAGAGAAACTGTAACTTCACCAGCTTTAGGAAAAAAGGCATGGAAGATTACTTTATTACCTAAGGATTGTGGAAGAGACAAAGAGGGTGATTACTCTGATTGTAAAAACAATGGTAGAGATGCTGTCGTAGGTCATGGTGGAGGAGACCGGGCTCGAAGTGAATATTCTTCAGACAAAAGATACACTGGAGAAAAATGGATATCAGTAAGTATTTATCTACCTAATGATTTTAAATCTGTTGAGCCAGTAAGCACCTCTCTTTTTCAAATATATGAATGGGGAAACACCAATCAACAAAGACATCCAAGAATGATGTTGAGAGTAAAGAATGGAGTTTTAGAGCCAAGATATTTTCCTGTTAATGGACGTGATGTTCGAGGAAAAATAAATAAACATTTATTCATTGATGATATGAGGGATAAGTGGACCACAATTATTTTTCATGCAAAAATGGGAAAAAAAGCTGGAAAAGGATTTGTCAAAATGTATGTAAACGATGTTCTTTACAATGAATATGACGGAAGAACTGGGTATGGAGGACAATTTTTCAATAAATTTGGAATTTATCATAGTTGGATTACAAGATGGAATTGGAATAATCAAGGATATGAAAATTATCCTACACAAGTTGTTTACTATGACACTTTATTTAGAACTAACAAAAAAGAAAAACTTTTAAAATTATTAAAATCTAATGGATTAAATTTAGATTTATCAAATATAAATTAGGCTCTAATCGTTGGCAAACAATAAAAATCGGCAGTATCTATTTTAGAAGAATATTGTCTTCTCATATTCCATTTTTTATGAACCCCAGCACTTGCAAGACTTAAAGTTGATCTACCATACCTGTAATTAGTATTATCAATTGATTGCATTAAAGTTTTTATTTTTTCATCTTTTTCTGATGAGAATAAATTTTTTCTACCATCATCATCTCGTAATCCTGTAAGCATAACTCCTGCTTTCTGATACCGACAACCATTTCTAAATATACTTTCAAGTATTGCGATTGCAGTTTTAACAGTTTCGAGACTATTGTTAGTTGCAATTGGAAAATCAATAGTCTTCGAATTTGAATAATAACCATAATCTCTTTGAAACGGACTGGTTCTAACAAATACAGTAATCGCTTTTGCGACTAAAGACTCTGATCTAATTTTTTCAGAAGCATTCAAACAATAATTAGCAACTGCTTCTTTTAATTCTTGAAAACTTTCTATTCTTTTACCAAATGATCTTGAAACGACACAGCTCTTTCTTTTAGTTTGAGTAGTTTCTAAATTGATACAAGGAACTCCTCTAAGTTCCATTGCAGTTCTCGAGCTTAAAACATTAGAACATTTTTTAATCCAGGTATTTGATTTATTCTTAAGTTGTTTTGCATTATAGATGCCGTTCTTTTGATAAAACTTTGTAAGCTGTCTGCCAACACCCCACACATCATTAATTTCCACTTTTTCTAAAATTGGATCTAAATTTTCAATACCAATTAAACTTGTGACCCCTGATTGTTTTTTCTTTGCAATATGATTTGCAACTTTACTTAAAGTTTTAGTTTTAGCGATACCAATACTAGTTGGAATACCAGTCCATTGTAAAACTGTTTGTCTAATTTCTTTTCCAACCTTTTCAACCTCTGAGTCTGGAAAATTGGATAAATCTATAAATGCCTCATCAATCGAATAAACCTCTATTTCAGTATTAAATCTTTTAAGAGTTCTCATTACTCTTCTAGATAAATCTCCGTATAACGAATAATTTGATGAAAAAACTTCAACCTTATTTTTTACAATAATATTTTTTGCTTTAAAGTAGGGCTCACCCATTTTAATTCCTAACGCCTTTGCTTCATTAGATCTAGAGATGATACAGCCATCATTATTAGATAATACGACAACTGGTTTTTTTCTTATTTTAGGATTAAATAATCTTTCACAAGAAACATAGAAAGAATTACAGTCGACTAATCCTATTTTTTTAGTACGTTGAATGGATGACATAAGTCACAACCCCCCAAATAAAAATATCCTCTTCTTCATTAATTAAAATTCTGTCTGAAAAATTTTTAGATCCAGATGATAGAAATTTTTTATCTCTTTCTTGAACCAAAGTCTTAACCACAAGCTCATCGTGAACGTTTGCAATAACGGTTGAAAAGTTTTTTGGTTTTAAGCTTTTATCGACAACTAATAGATCTCCATCATTAATTCCAACATCCACCATGGATTTTCCCTGAACTCTGATGATAAAAGTAGCTGGAACGTTTTTGATTAAATGCATGTTCAAATCGATATCTTCTTCGATATAATCAGTGGCAGGTGATGGGAAACCAGCACCAGCTTTATGAAGATAATAGGGAATAGTTAGTTTCATGTTCTTGTTTTGTTCTAATTTATAGCCCATTTATACAATGCACGCAAGAGGTTGTATTTTGAGTCCGTAATTGAATCAAAAGTGAATCAAAACGTGAACATCAAAACTATATTTTGTATGCTTGTGGATAACTTCAACCAGAGATAGTTTAATTAAATACCAAATGAAAAGAATTTTAATAATTTTAATTTCAATATTAACTTTGAGTTCTCAAACTATGGCATACGAAGAAGCAAAATACGAGGTAGTAAAAAAAAATAAGGAATATGAAATCAGAAAATATTCTGATCGGTTAGTTATTGAAACAAACTCTATAGAGGGTAATGGTTTTAGAAAACTATTTAATTATATTTCAGGAAACAATGAAAAAAATCAGGAAATTAAAATGACAGTCCCTGTTACTCAAGAGATTAAAAATGGAAATATGACAATGCAATTTTACCTACCTTTAAAATATAATAAAGATAACACACCAAAACCTTCTAATTCAGATATAAAAATTTTAACTATAGAGGGTGGATATTTTGCTGTAATTGAATATTCAGGTAGATCTTCAGATAAAAACTTTTTAAAAAATAAAGACATACTGGAAAAACTGCTTAAACAAGACAATATTACAATTTTAAGTCCTCCAATAAGAGCGTCTTATAATTCACCATTTACTTTACCAATTTTAAAAAGAAATGAAGTAATGTATAGGATAAATCTATAAAATGAAAAAACTTGTATGTCATTGTGGAGCTATTGAAGCAGAAATAAATTTAGATGGAGATTTAGCTAAAGTCATAAAATGTAATTGTTCTATATGTAAAAGAAAAGGAGCAATTATGTCGATGGTAAAAAATGAGGATTTCAAAATTGTTAAAGGGCAAGATAAATTAAAACTCTATCAATTCCATTCTAAAGTTGCTAAACATTATTTTTGTTCTGATTGTGGAATTTATACTCATCACAATCCAAGAATTAATCCAGCAATGACAGGATTTAATGTTGGGTGTGTCGATGAAATAAACACCTTTGACATGAAAGATGTGCCAGTAAACGACGGCCAAAATCATCCTTTGGATAAGAAATAATTTACATGAAAAAATTTAGTTTATGCTTTGATAAAGTAAAAAAGGATTGTTTAAAATTTATTAAATCACAAGAAACACAAGCTGATAAATTTAAAAATAAAGAGAGAATGATTAAGTCCTTTTTAATTCCATTATGCTTTTGGATAAATAGTAAAGCAGTTAAAAAAAAACCTTATTTTGTTGGTTTAGCTGGGGGGCAGGGCACAGGTAAAACGACAACGAGCTCTTTAATTAAAATAATTTTAAGTAAATACTTCAAATTAAATGTTTTCAGAATTTCAATAGATGATTTTTACAAAACAAGAAAAGAGCGAATAAGCCTATCAAAAAGGGTTCATCCTATGCTTTTAACAAGAGGAGTTCCTGGAACACACGATATAAATATGATGTTAAATTTCTTTAAAAAGTCGAAAAGTAAGACATTTAAAAGATTAAAATTACCGACATTTAATAAAGCTATTGACGATAGGTTTGGCAAAAAACATTGGTATGATTTAAAGAAAAAACCCGATGTAATAATCTTTGAAGGATGGTGTGTTGGTGCGAAATCTGAAAAAAATGACACTTTAAAAAGAACAATTAACTCAATGGAAAGAACTAAAGATCAAAAACAGATCTGGAGAAAATATGTTAACGATCAATTGAAATCAAAATATAAAAAATTATATTCTCAATTAAATTGTTTGATTTATTTGAAAGCTAAGGATTTTAGTTTGTTACAAAAATGGAGATTAAAACAAGAAAGAAAACTTTGGATTAAAAGTAAAAAAAGTTTAAAGACAAAAATTATGGGCAAAGAAGATGTGTTAAGTTTCATGCAAACTTATCAAAGAGTTACACAAAATATGTTTAGATATATGCCAAAATACGCGTCAATAATCATTAATCTAAACAGTAACCATCAAATTAAATCTGCGGTATATAAGAACAAATGAAAAAGTTTTTAATATTTATTTTTAGTTTCTTATTTTTAGCTTCGAATAGTTATGCTGAAACATTTACTGAAGCCTTAAAAAAAGCTTATAAAAATAATTCTGAATTAAACGCTGAAAGAGAAAATATCAGTATCTCAGAACAAGAACTTAAAATCTCAATGAGCTCCTATTTTCCAACAATTACTTTAGAGGGTTCAAAAAGCCAAGAGGACACTGACAAATTAACAAATAGAGATGGGTCAAATGCTACAATTACCGATGTAGACACAGAAACTAAATCTATTTCAGTTACTCAAACATTGTTTGATTTTGGTAGAGGTGCTGATTTGTCAAAAAGTAAAATTGGTATCAACTTAGCAAAAGCAAAACTTTTAAAAAAAGAGCAAGATATTTTATATAAAACCGTAGCAGCATATACTGGATTAATTTCTGCAAATGAAAAATTAGAAATTAATAGAGCTAACGTTGAGCTTCTAAGCAGACAAGTTGAAACAGATAGAATTAGGCTTGAAAGAGGTCAAATTAGTTTATCTGATGTTTCACAATCAGAGTCTTCACTTGCAGGTGCTGAAGCAAGTTTCATTCAGGCTCAAAGTGATCTTTTAACTAGTAAGTTGAATTATGAGAATATTATTGGACCCTTAGGTGATCCTCAATCATTAGATAAAAGCTCAATAATTAGTTATCAAATACCAGGAAGCTTAAATTCAGCTTTAGAACAATCTAAAAAAAGTAATCCAGGTTTAATTATTGCTGAAATGGAATATGAACAATCGAAAGAGGATACGTCGATTGCGAGATCAGAACTAGTGCCAACTGCAAAATTATCTTTAGAAAAGTCCTACTCAGATGACCTAAGCGCTACTTACGATGAGCAGGAAAAAGAAACTTTAAAAGCAACTGTTACTTGGCCATTTTATTCAGGTGGAAAAAATCTGGCATCATTAAATAAAAATAAGAATATAGAAAATAGATCACGTTTAACTTTAGATAGTGAGATTAAACAAAATCAAACTAATGTTGCAAGCGCATGGTCAAATTTTCAATCAAATAAAAGTTTGCTTAACTCTGTTCAATTGCAAGTAAGGGCAGCAGAAATCGCTAATGAGGGTATAACTGCAGAATATAATAGTGGTTCTTCTGGCAGAACTACTCTTGAAGTTATTCAATCTAATTCTCTTTTATTGAATGCTCAAATTTCTCTAGCCGATTCTGAGAGAAATTTTATTCTTTCTCAATTTAATTTGCTTAAATCTATCGGTTTACTCAACAGCGATTATCTAAAATTACGATAAAAAGAGGCTTTTTAGGCTAAAATAAATAGATCTTGCTAATGAGAACAAAATGTGTACATTTATTTTATGATTCGAGTGTTAAAAAACGTAAAAAAAAAGGCAAAAAATGACTAAAAATAACTTAAAAGTAGTTAAATCTACTAAAAATCAAGAATTGGAAAATAAAGAGAAAAATAAAGCTTTAGAAGCTGCAATCAGCCAAATTACAGATAATTTTGGAAAAGGTTCAGTAATGAAGCTTGGTGAAAAAAGAGCTATGGATATCGAGTCGGTATCTACTGGATCTTTAAGTTTAGATTTAGCTTTAGGAATAGGTGGATTACCTAAAGGCAGAATTATTGAAGTTTATGGACCAGAGTCTTCTGGAAAAACAACATTAGCATTACAAGTTGTTGCTGAAGCTCAAAAAGCAGGTGGAATTTGTGCATTTGTTGATGCAGAACATGCTTTAGATCCAGTTTATGCAAAAAAATTAGGAGTTAATACTGAAGAGCTTTTAATTTCACAACCAGATGCCGGTGAGCAAGCTTTAGAAATCGCCGATACATTAGTAAAATCAGGCTCTATTTCAGTTATTGTAATTGACTCTGTTGCAGCCTTAACTCCAAAAGCTGAAATTGAAGGAGAGATGGGTGATCATCATGTCGGTCTTCAATCAAGATTAATGAGTCAGGCTTTAAGAAAATTAACTGGTTCAATTTCAAATACAAACACAATGATGATTTTTATTAACCAAATTAGAATGAAAATTGGAGTTATGTTTGGAAGTCCAGAAACAACATCGGGTGGAAATGCACTTAAATTTTATTCATCTGTAAGAATGGATATTAGAAGAATTGGTGCCATCAAAGATAAAGATGAAATTATTGGTAATACTACAAGAGTAAAAGTAGTTAAGAATAAAGTTGCACCACCATTTAAAGTTGTTGAGTTTGACTTAATGTATGGCAAGGGAATTAGCAAAATGGGTGAGTTAGTCGACCTAGGTGCTAAAGCTGATATTATTGAAAAATCAGGAGCATGGTATGCTTACAAGGGTGAAAAAATTGGACAAGGGAGAGAAAATGCAAAAACTTATCTTGCACAAAACCCTAATGTTGCTGCAGAAATAGAAATGGCAATTAGAGAAAAAGCTGGTGTGATTTCAAAGAAAATTGAGGGAAATCCATTAAGCCCTGAAAAAATTGAAAAGGAGAAGAAAGTAGCCGAAAACGAAGAAGCTGCAAAAGAGACTACTCCTACCAAAAAGAACTAGAAATAAAGGTCATCTTTAAATTATAAAGGCGCTTATAATAAGCGCCTTTCCCCCTCTAAGAAGAAACTTTTTAAGGATAAGAATAAATGATAAATTAGGAGAGAATCATGAGTTTAAAAGTTTTAGATTTATTTAGTGGTTGCGGTGGCCTAAGTTTAGGTTTTAAATTGGCTGGTTTTAAAATTGAAGGAGCAATAGATCACGATCTAGACTCCATAGAAACATTTAGAAAAAATTTTGGAAAAGGTAAATTTTTTGTAAAAGATATAAATAAATTAAACAAAAAATTTATTAAAAAAAATTATAAGAATATCGATGTAATTATAGGTGGACCTCCATGTCAGGGTTTTTCTAATGCAAATAGATGGCATAAAAATTATAGTGATCCTAGAAACCTATTGTTTTTAAAATTCATTGAATTTGTCAAAATAATTAAACCTAAGATGATTCTAATAGAAAATGTCTCTGGCATTCTATCTAGATCAAAAGGTGAAATTATTAACAATATAAAGGAAATATTAAATAAAAGTGGATACAAAGTAGACTACAAATTACTTAATGCCTCTGAGTTTGGAGTTCCACAAATAAGAAAAAGAGTATTTATAGTAGGAAATAGACTAAGCACTATAGATTTTTTTGAAACTCTAAAAAAACAAAATAAAGTTACAGTAAAAGACGCTATTTCAGAACTTTATGCTTTAGAGAAAAAAGATAAAAAAAAATTAAACGGTAAACTGGGTAATGATTACATAAAATATTTAAGAAAAAAAAATTCAAAGGTTTTAAATCACGATATTGTATATCCAGCAAAGAGCACTATAGAAAAAATTAAACATGTCAAACAAGGTGAAAATTGGCAGAGTATTCCAGTTAAGTTATTTAAAAACAATAGAAACAATCGTCATTCATCAGCTTTTAAAAGACTTAAAGAAGATGATTTTTCTGTAACTATAGATACTGGAAATGCTCATAGTAATTATTTCCATCCCATATATCATAGGATACCAACACCGAGAGAGGCTGCTAGAATTCAATCTTTTACAGACAACTTTGAATTTATTGGATCAAGAACTAGTCAATATCGACAAATAGGAAATGCAGTACCTCCATTATTATCAAAAGAGATAGCCAAAAACTTTAAAAAAGTTATTTTAAAGAAGTGAAAAAAATAATTGATCTATTTTGTGGTGTTGGTGGTTTATCTTATGGTTTTAAAAAAAATAATTACAAAGTTGTTGCAGCTGTTGACCATTGGAAAGATGCGTTGCTTACTTATCAATATAACTTTCCTGAAATAGAAATTTTTCATCAAGATATTAAAGATTTTAATGAAAATCATTTAAACAACATTATAAAAAAAAATAAGAAAATAGATGGTGTTATAGGTGGACCCCCATGCCAAGGATTTAGTACAGTTGGTACTAGAAAAGTGGAAGATAAAAGAAATCATCTTTATCTTGAATTTTATAATACAGTCAAAAAAGTAAATCCAAATTTTTTCATTATTGAAAATGTGAGTGGTTTTTTAAATTTAAGTGCAGGTATATTTATTGAGGATATAATTAAAAGATTTGGAAATAATGGCTTAGGTTATAAAATAAATTATAAATTAATTAATTCATCCTCTTATGGTGTTCCGCAAAATAGAAAAAGAGTATTCATAATAGGCACTAAAAATAAAGAATTTGAATTTCCAAAAGAGAATAATAAATTTATTTCAAGCTATGAAGCAATATCTGATTTAAATTTTAAACTTAATTCAAAAAAAGGAAATGGTGTTTACCAATATCCAGTTAAAGCAAAATCAACATATCAAAGACAAATGAGAAAAAATTCAAAAAGAATAATAAATCACGAAAACACTAACCATGAAGATCAAACTATAAGTGTAATTTCTAAAATAAAAGATGGAGGTACTATTCACGATTTAGATAAAAAATATTGGGAAATAAGAAAATATAATAAAACATTTCAGAGGATGAACAGTAAATTACCCTCACTAACAATAGATACAGGTCATAGAAATTATTTTCATTATAAGGCTAATAGAATACCAACAGTAAGAGAATGCGCTAGGTTACAATCCTTTCCAGATAATTTTGTATTTCAAGGATCAAAAACGAGTCAATATAAACAAGTAGGTAATGCAGTACCCCCTTTACTCTCTGAATTGTTTGCTAAAAATTTGTAGATTAATTATTCTACATTTACTAATATTCTTTCATGGGCACATTGGAAGAACAGTTAAATGATTTTTTTGACTCCAATCAATCAAAGTTAAATAAATTTCCGATTATAAAAGTTATATATAGACCAATTACTATTCATATCCATCAATGGTTAGAGCAATTTGAAAATAAAGATTATTTTATCTGGAGTAAACCAAATAAAAATTTAGCTTGGACTAGTAGAAAAGCTCCATCAATTAAATCACAAAAAAGAAGAGTGCTTACTTGCTTTGGATTTACAAATGAAAAAGAAAAAAATGGATTGTATAATTTTGGTCTTTCTGAAGATGGTAAAAAAGCTCGAGATTTATATTTTTCAAAAAAAGGATATAAAAACCAAAATGAAATTCCAGATTATTTGAGAAAAGTTTTTTATAAATCAATCTCGGAAACTAACCTAAATAATATAAATATTGGAACAAACATAGTTTTACGGGCTTTAAACATGATAGCTAATGAAGGATACTTTTATACCTCATCTCCTTCACTGAAATTCGCACCTGATATTATTAAAGCATTTTGTATAAAATACTTTAAGGGTGGAGAAAGTCCTGATTTGTTAAATTGGGTATATGGCATAATAGGTCCATTAAAGATTGTAAGAGAAACTAATTTAAATCCCAAAACACTTTTAGGTATTAGTAAAGAAGATTCTAAAAAAATCAAAGTTTATGAGCTTACTTCTTTAGGAATCAACCTTATAGAATCATTATCTATTGTTTCTAAAAATTTTGTCGAAACTAAGAAAATTTCAGAAAAAAAAGAAAATGACAAAAATTTAGAAATTATAAAAACTTTATCACCTGATGAATATTTTGATCGTAGAAATAGAGTTATTACAGCAAAAAAAATAAAGATAAAAGATTTTACAGAAACTAGAAATTTAGAAAAATTCTTAAAACAATCAAATACCAAATCATCAATAAGATATAAAACAAACCCTCGTTTGACTGCGCAAACAAGAAAAGAGTCCACCCAAATGCATGACGTTGCTTTATTTCATGCAAAAAATTTTGTTCAAAATAAAAAAATAAAAGTTCATTATGATCCAATTGATATGTATTTTGAATTTGAGCAAAAAATGCACATATTTGAGGTAAAAAGCTGGATACCAAGTAATCTAACTGGTCAGTTTAGAAAAGGTATTGCACAACTATTAGACTACGAATATCAGTTTAAATTTGAGGATGAAACATTCAAAGATAAAGAATGTTTTAAACACTTGCTTTTTCATTCTGACCCATCTGAGCTATTTAGAAGTCATTACATAAGATTGATGAAAGATCTTAAAATTTCACTATGTTATATTAATAATAAGATATTAACCTGGCACAAGGATTTTAAAAATAATGATCCTTTCTTAAAAAATTAAAAAGCTATATATATAAAAAATGGCTGGAAAAACTTTAAATCAAATAAGAGAAACATTCTTAAAGTATTTTGAAAAGAATGATCATAAGATTGTTGAGTCTAGTAATTTAGTACCAAATAATGATCCAACTTTGATGTTTGCTAATTCTGGAATGGTTCAGTTTAAGAATGTATTTACAGGTTTGGAAAAAAGAGATTATCAAAGAGCAACCACCTCTCAAAAATGTGTAAGAGCAGGCGGCAAACATAATGACCTTGATAATGTTGGTTATACTCCTAGACACCATACCTTCTTTGAGATGTTAGGAAATTTTTCTTTTGGAGATTATTTTAAAGAAAGAGGAATTGAACTTGCGTGGAATTTAATCACCAAAGATTTTGGTTTAGATAAAAATAGGCTTTATGTAACTGTTTTTCATGAGGATGATGAGGCTTTTAATTTCTGGAAGAAAATAGCAGGTTTTAGTGATGACAGAATAATTAGAATTGCAACATCAGATAACTTCTGGTCAATGGGAGAAACTGGGCCATGCGGTCCTTGCTCAGAAATATTTTATGATCATGGCGATCATTTAAAAGGAGGATTGCCAGGAACCAAAGATCAAGATGGAGATCGTTTTATTGAAATTTGGAACTTGGTCTTTATGCAGTATGAGCAAGTTTCAAAAGATAAAAGAATAGATTTACCAAAGCCATCTGTCGATACAGGAATGGGATTAGAGAGAATTGCGGCTCTTTTGCAAGGCACACACGATAATTATCAAACTGATCATTTTAAAAAATTAATAAGTTCAATATCTGAAGTAACAAAAGTCAAACAAGAAGATAAAAATATATCGAGTTTTAGAGTAATTGCTGATCACTTAAGAGCGAGCTCATTTCTTTTAGCTGAAGGTGTTTTACCCTCAAACGAAGGTCGTGGGTATGTTCTTAGAAGAATTATGAGGAGAGGTATGAGGCACTCTCATTTATTGGGATCTAAAGAACCAATATTTTTCAAAATTTTTGAGGCTTTAAAAAATGAAATGTCAGGAAATTATCCAGAATTAGAAAGATCAGAGTCATTAATTCGAGAAACATTAAAAATGGAGGAGGAAAAATTTTTAGTTTTACTTGATAGAGGAATTAAAATTTTAAATGATGAAATTTCAAAAATAGACAAAGTCTTACCAGGAGATGTAGCGTTCAAATTATATGATACTTACGGTTTCCCATTAGATCTGACTGAAGATATTTTAAAAAATAAATCATTAACAGTTGATCATAAGAAATTTGATCAACTAATGAAAAATAGTAAAGAGCTTGCTAAAAAAAATTGGAAAGGTTCAGGTGACAGTTCGGAAGAAGCAATTTGGTTTTCAATTAAAGATAAAATTGGTCCAACTGAATTTTTAGGTTACGAGTCTAATCAATCAGAGGGAGTTATATTAAATTTGATTAAGGAAAATAACGAAGTGAAATCATTATCCACTGGTGAAGAAGGAATGATCATAACAAATCAAACTCCTTTTTATGGTGAGTCCGGTGGTCAGCTTGGTGACAAAGGCACAATAGTTTCAGGAAACTCAGTTTTTGAGGTTGAGGATACACAGAAGAAACTTGGTAATTTATTTGTCCATTATGGTTCATTAAAAACAGGCTCAATAAAAGTGGGTGATGCTGTTGAATTAAAAATTGATATTGAAAGAAGAGCAAATCTAAAAGCTTATCATTCAGCAACACATCTTCTTCATGAGTCTTTAAGAAGAACACTTGGAAAACATGTTATGCAAAAAGGTTCACTTGTTGCACCAGATCGCTTGAGATTTGATTTTAGTCATATGAAACCAATCACAAATGATGAGCTAGAAACAATTGATAAATTAGTAAATGACTATGTGAAAAATAATACTGAAGTAACAACTAGAATTATGACACCAAAAGCAGCTATTGAAAAAGGTGCTTTAGCATTTTTTGGAGAAAAGTACGGCGAAGAAGTAAGAGTGGTATCTATGGGTAAAGAAAAAGAAGTTTATTTTTCAACAGAATTATGTGGTGGAACCCATGTTAAAAACACTGGTGATATTGGAAAATTTAAAACTGTAAGTCAATCTTCTATAGCAGCAGGTGTTAGAAGAGTAGAAGCATTGAGAGATAAACAATTGGATGAATATGTTAAGAACAAAGAAAAGGCATCAACACTTTCAATTCAGAAAGATGAAGAGACAATTAAAGAATTATCGTCTCAAATAATAAAACTTGGTGGTAAGCCAAATATTGAAAGTAAAGATTTTAAAGAACTTATTAAAAATCTTACAAGACAACTTGAACAACTCAATGTGAGCTCCATTCTAAAAGATAAAACAAAAAATATTATTAATGATCAAAAAATTAAAGACGTAAAAGTAAGATTTCAAAAAGTTATTGATCTACCGCCTAAAGATTTAAGAAAACTTGTTGATAACGGAAAAAAAGAATTAGGTGATGGTATTATAGTCGTATTTGCTAACAATGAGGATAAAGTTGGACTAGCTGTAGGTATAACAGAAAAATTGGTTGATAAATATGATGCAGTTAAATTTGCTAAATTAGGTTCAGAGACTATTGGAGGTAAAGGTGGAGGTGGAAGAAAAGATTTCGCGCAAGCTGGTGGTCAGGATCAAAACAAAATTGATGAAGCTTTTGAAAAGATAAAGTCTTTAATTTAATCTTTTTTTCAAATTACTATCAATTACATCTAAGAACTGACTAGTAGTCAAATATTTACTTGATGGTCCTATTAATATTGCGAGATCTTTAGTCATTGAACCATTTTCAACACATTCGACACAAACCTTTTCGATAGTATTAGCAAAATTTATAAGTTCATCATTTCCATCTAATTTACCCCGATGAGCCAAGCCTCTTGTCCACGCAAATATAGATGCAATAGGGTTTGTGGATGTTTCTTTCCCTTGTTGATGCATACGATAATGTCTGGTAACAGTACCATGAGCCGCTTCGGCCTCCATTACTTTTCCATCTGGAGTTAGCAACGTACTGGTCATTAGTCCTAAAGAACCATATCCCTGGGCCATTGTATCAGACTGTACATCACCATCGTAGTTTTTACATGCCCAGATATATTTACCACTCCATTTCATTGCACATGCAACCATGTCATCAATTAATCTGTGTTCATATGTAATTTTAGCATCATTAAATTTTTTCTTAAATTCTTCATTGAATACCTTCTCAAAAATATCTTTAAATCTTCCATCATATTTTTTTAAAATAGTATTTTTTGTGGATAAATAGACTGGCCATTTTTTTATCAATCCATAGCTGAAACAAGATCTAGCAAAATCCTCAATCGATTTATCTAAATTATACATTGAAAGCGCAACTCCTGGACCTGTGAAATTAAATACTTCATATTTGATTTCATCCTTACCATCTTCAGAAGTCCATTTTACTTCCATTTTACCTTTACCAGGTACTTTAAAATCCGTAGCTCTATATTGATCTCCAAAAGCGTGTCTTCCAATAATTACAGGATCAGTCCAAGATGGAACAAGTTTCGGAATATTTGAGCAAATGATTGGCTCTCTAAAGACTGTGCCTCCAATAATATTTCTTATTGTACCGTTTGGAGACCTCCACATTTTTTTTAATTTAAATTCTTCTACTCGAGCTTCATCAGGAGTAATTGTTGCACACTTAATTCCCACACCAACTTTTTTAATTGCATTGGCTGCATCTACAGTTATTTGATCATCTGAATTGTCCCTGCTTTTCATGCTAAGATCGTAATATTCAATTCCTAAATCTAGGTAGGGGAGAATTAATTTATTTTTGATAAATTCCCATATTATTCTGGTCATTTCATCACCATCTAACTCTACAACTGGGTTTTTTACCTTAATTTTACTCACTTTATTTAACTATCTTAATAATTGAATTTCGCGATTTTATATACATATTAATGAAAAATTATCAAATAGAAGAATATGTTTAGCAAAATATTTCCAAAAATTCACGCTGAGGGATATAAATTCTTGGTTATTGCAGGGATTATAACTATCATTTTTTATATTTTTAGCAGCTTCCTAGGTTTAGTTGGTTTAGTTTTATCAATTTGGGTTTACTATTTTTTTAGAGATCCAGATAGAATAATCATTAATGATGACAATTATCTTGTCAGTCCTGCTGATGGAGAAGTGATCAAGGTTGAAGAGGTAGATGGTCCAAAAGAACTTGGATTAGAAAATAAAAAGTTCAAAAAAATTAGTATATTCATGAATGTTTTTGATTGTCATGTAAACAGAACTCCGTGTAGCGGAAGAATTGAGGAAATTTTATATAAACCAGGAAAATTTGTAAATGCATCTTTAGATAAAGCAAGCGAAGATAATGAGAGAAATTATTACAAAATTAAAGACAGTAACGGTAATTATGTTGTTGTTGTTCAAATAGCAGGATTAGTTGCTAGGAGAATTGTTTGTGAGTCAAGCAAGGATCAAGATTTAAAACAAGGTGATAGAATTGGGATGATAAGATTTGGAAGTAGGGCAGATGTTTACTATGAAAATTATGAACCTCTTGTTCAAATTGGTCAAACTTCTATAGCTGGAGAAACATTACTAGCTAAAAAATAATGGAACCACAAAAAAAAAATTTTAAAATTGTAAGTGAGAAGAAAAGTGCGAGAGTGATCTTACCGAATATGTTAACCTTGATAGGAGTTTGTATTGGATTAACTTCTATCAGATTTGCCCTTGATGGCAGATTTGAATTAGCAATCGTAGCAATTATTTTTGCCGCATTAATTGATGGCTTAGATGGAAGAATAGCTAGATTAATTAAAGGAACATCAAAAGTTGGTAAAGAATTAGATTCTTTAACAGATATGATAAGTTTTGGAGTTGCTCCTGCGTTTATAATGTTTTTTTGGAAATTAAATACACTTGGAAAATTTGGCTGGTTATTATGTTTAATATATGTAATTTGTGTTGCTCTAAGGTTGGCTCGATTTAATGTTAATTCAGTTAATGAACCTTCGTGGAGAGATAATTTTTTTGAAGGTGTACCATCTCCAGCTGGGGGAATTTTAGTGCTAACACCATTAATCATAAGTTTAAGTGGATTTGAATTATATAAATTAAATTATGAATTAGTCACACCGATCTTTTTTATAGCTACCTCCTTTCTATTAATAAGTAAATTTCCAACTTATTCCTTTAAGAAAATAGTAATTCCAAGAAGAACAACTATATTTCTATTATTTGGAATTGTTCTATTTTTTGGCTTATTACTTATATATACATTTAATGTAATTGCCTTAAGTGCTGTCATTTACGTATTGTTGTTACCTATAAGTTTTCTTCATTATCAAAAAATTAAAAAGAAAAATGAAAATGACAGAATTCAAGATGAAGATGATCTTGAAGATATACTTTAATGAAAAAAAATGTAATTGTTTCATTAGCTGATGCTAATTATTTTCCTTTATTAGAAGAGCTTATTAATTCTATTAAGAGATTTAAAGAGAGTGAAGATATTGCTATTTGTGTTTTAGATGCAGGATTAACACAAGATCAAAAAGATTTATTGTCAAAAAAAGTAGATGAAATTAAAAAAGCTGATTGGGATATTGAAGTCCCAGAGTTCAAAGTAAAAGGAAAAGAATGGTTAAAAAGCCAAGTCTCTAGGGCTTTTTTACCAAATTACTTTCCCAATTATAATAAGTATTTATGGATTGATTGTGATGCTTGGGTGAACAATTGGGAGTGCGTGGAGTTATATTTTAAAGCTTGTGATAAAGGTAAATTGGGTATTACACAGACACTTGGCCCTGGATACAAAATAATGTCAAAAGTTAACTGGTTATTTGGAAAATTAGCAATTATTAAATCACAAAATTTCAAACACGCTGTGAAATCTAAAATACCATATGATAAAGCAAGAAAATTAGCCTTTGCACCACATATAAACATTGGTGTTTTTTCCTTAGAAAGAAATTCACCTGGCTGGGAAAGTTGGCAAAATAACCTTAAACAAACCTTAAGAGCAGGAAATATTTTTGGCTCTGAAGGGCTAGCAATTAATATGTCAGTATATATTGATGGTTTAGCTACAGAATTTTTACCACTTAATTGTAATTGGATTGCAAGTAACCTACTGCCAAAATATGATGAAATTAACGATACTTTCGTTGAACCATACTTGCCTAATTATAAGATAGGTATAATGCACCTTGCGGCTGGTATTTGGAAAGATGGTAAGGATATGAGGATAAATAAAAGTGTTGAAATCGAGATTGAAACACTAGGTGATAAAAAAGTTATTAAAAGCTTAAGGTATAATAGTTAATTGAAAAAGAATAAAATCTCTAAAAACTGGATCAATAGACAGAAAAGAGATATTTATGTGCGCCAGTCAAAAGTTGACGGTTATAGAGCACGATCAGCTTATAAATTAATTGAAATAGATAAAAAATTTAAGATTTTTAAGAACGGAATTTTTGTCTTAGATATTGGTGCAGCACCTGGAAGCTGGTCTCAGTATGCATCAAAAGTAATTAAAAATGGCAAAATAATATCAATTGATTTAAAAGAAATGTCACCGATTAATAATGGTATTCATATTAAAGGTGATTTTACAGAGCCTAGTATTCAAAAAAAAATTCAAGAAAATTTAGCAAAAGAATTTGATGTCGTCATGTCAGATATGGCTGTAAATACTACTGGCGTAAAGAACCTTGACTCAATTCAAACTGGAGAACTATGTAAAGAGGCAATGATATTTACAAAAAAAATAATTTCATCAAATGGTTTTTTTATTTCAAAAATCTTTATGGGGAGCACTTTCAATGAAATTGTCGCACTTGGAAAAAAAATATTTAAAGAAGTTAAGGTTTTTAAACCTTTATCAAGTCGAAAAGAATCTAAAGAAAGTTTTATAATTTGTAAAAAAATTAGATAGTTACTTTAATATTTTGTGGAATCATATATAAGTGAATATGGTTCCTATAAAAGAAGCTCTTACCTTTGATGATGTTACATTAGTCCCAAAATACTCAGATATACTTCCATCAGAGGTTGATACTAGCATCATATTATCTAAATTTCTCAAATTAAAAATCCCACTATTATCTTCGGCAATGGATACTGTTACGGAGAGCAAAATGGCAATTGCTATAGCTAAAGCTGGAGGTATAGGCATTATTCATCGTAATTTAAATATTAAGAGACAAGTTGAGG
Organism: uncultured Pelagibacteraceae bacterium; assembly: GCA_902627045.1. Classification (GTDB taxonomy): domain Bacteria; phylum Pseudomonadota; class Alphaproteobacteria; order Pelagibacterales; family Pelagibacteraceae; genus Pelagibacter. The sequence continues at coordinate 18,457 of CACOHP010000004.1, read as the reverse complement.
AAATAAAAAAAGTTAAAAAACAAAAACTATTAGTTGGGGCAGCAGTAGGTGCTGGGCCAAATGAGTTCATTAGAGCAAAGGCAATTTTAAAAGAAGGTATAAACATGATAGTAGTGGATACAGCACACGGGCATACCAAAAAAGTTTCTGAAATGATTAAGTTTATAAAAAAAGAAAAAAATCTCAAAACTGCACTTTGTGCAGGAAACATTGCAACACCTGAAGCAGCAAAATTTTTAAATAAATTGGGAGTTGATATTATCAAAGTGGGAATAGGACCTGGCTCTATTTGTACTACAAGACTGGTTGCAGGTATTGGAGTGCCTCAATTAAGTGCAATCTTGAATGTAAGAAATGCCATAAAAAAAAGTAAAATTAAAATTATATCTGATGGAGGCATTAAATATTCTGGTGATTTAGCAAAAGCCTTTGCTGCTGGTGCTGATGCAGTCATGATAGGATCTTTATTTGCAGGAACCGATGAAACACCAGGTAAATTTATAAAAATAAATGGAAAATTATTTAAAAGCTTTAGAGGTATGGGATCCGTTGGAGCCATGAATAAAGGGTCCGCAGATAGATACTTTCAATCCAAACAAAAGGATAATTCTAAATATGTTCCTGAAGGAGTTGAAGGTCTCGCAAAATATAAAGGGAAAGTAAGTAAAGTTATTTTCAAATTAGTTGGTGGCTTAAGATCATCCATGGGGTATCTTGGGTCTAAACAAATTAAATATTTAAGAAAAAAACCTCAATTTGTAAAAATTACAAAAGCTGGATTTTATGAAAGTATGGTACACAATGTTGATATTGTTAAAGATAATAATAAACACTAATGAAAAATATTTTTAAAAAAACTGTAGTTATTTATTTTCTTACAAGTATTTTTATTGTTTCATTTGCAAGTGAGAACTTTTTTGAAAAAGGGTTAGCTCTTTATGAAAATAAAAAATTTGATGATGCGAAGTTTATGTTTGAAAGAAGTATTGTTTTCAATCCAAAAGATTCAAATTCATATTTATATTTAGCCAAAATTTACAACTCCAAAGAAGATCAAGATAAAGAAGAGAAAAATTTAGATGCTACTTTATTGATAGATCCAAATAATGAAGAAGCCATTTTAATGCTAATGAAAATAGGGTTGGAAAAATCAAATTATTCCCAGGTCAAAGATTTATCAAAAACATTTTCTGAGGTTTGTAAAAGTTTATGCAGTGAGAATAAAAAAATTTTAGAGACACTTGCTAATCTAGAGCCAAAAAATGACTCTTGATAAAGGTCTTGATAAAATTTTAATTATTGATTTTGGTTCACAGTTTACCCAATTGATCGCGAGAAGAATAAGAGAGTTTGGTGTATTTTCAGAAATTGTAAGTCATAAAAAAATAAAAAATAAAGATATAAACGAAAAAATTAAAGGAATAATTTTATCAGGTGGACCTTTAAACGTTTATAATATTAAGAAATACTCATTTGATAAAAATATTATTGAAAATGAAATACCAGTACTTGGTATTTGCTTTGGTCATCAAATTTTGTCTAAAATAAAAGGTGGGAAAGTAAAACAATCAAAACATAGAGAATTTGGTTTAGCTAATATTATTAAAAAAAATAATAGTCCGTTAATAAAAGATTATTTTAAAAATAGGAAATATGTAAAAGTCTGGATGAGTCATGCTGATCAAGTCTCTAGATTACCAAAAAATTTTAGAGTTATTGCATCTAGTCAAAATTCAAAGTTTGCAATTGTAGAAAACAGCCTGAAAAGGATTTATGGAGTACAATTTCATCCTGAGGTAACTCATACAGAGAATGGTAAAATAATAATTAGAAACTTCATTTTTTCAATTTGTAAGATTAAAAAAAATTGGTCAGTAAAAAATCAAAAAATGAAATTAATAAAAGAAATAAAAAATGAAGTTGGGAAAAATAAAGTAATATGTGCTTTGTCTGGAGGAGTGGATAGTAGCGTAGTTGCGCAATTAATAAACAAAGCAATAGGAAAAAAACTATACTGTATTTTTGTAAATACAGGTCTTTTAAGAAAAAATGAGGAAAAACAGGTAGTTAATACTTTTAAAAAGAGATTAAAGATTAATCTAATTTATGTAAATGCTGAAAAAGAGTTTTTGAGAAAACTCAAAAATGTTTCAGATCCAGAAAAAAAGAGAAAAATAATAGGAAGTCTTTTTATAAAAATTTTTGAAAGATATGCCAAGAAAATTAAAAATGTAAGATTTTTAGCCCAAGGAACTCTATATCCAGACTTAATTGAGAGTAAATCTGTTACAGGTAGCCAAACATCTAAAATTAAATCGCATCATAATGTAGGTGGCCTTCCAAAGAAAATGAAACTGAAATTAGTAGAGCCCTTAAGATTTTTATTTAAGGATGAAGTGAGAAAATTAGGTCTAGATCTAAATTTAGATAAAGAAATCATCTCTAGACATCCTTTTCCTGGACCCGGTTTAGCAATAAGAATGCCAGGAAACATAACAAAAGAAAAAATTAAAATTTTAAAGGAAGCTGATCATTATTTTATTACTGCTTTAAGAGAACATGGTTTTTATAATAAGATTTGGCAAGCCTATGCTGCCTTACTTCCTGTTAAGACTGTAGGTGTGATGGGTGATAATAGAACTTATGAATATTTGTGTCTATTGAGAGCTATTACCTCTGAGGACGGCATGACAGCAGACTTTTATGAATTTAAAAAGCCTTTTATTCAAATGATTTCAAACAAAATTGTAAATAGTATAAGAGGTATTAATAGAGTAGTCTATGATATTACTTCTAAGCCGCCAAGTACAATTGAGTTAGAATAATATAGTTTTTTATGAAAGATCCATTTGAAAAACTTGTAGAGATTATTCGTGAAACCAAAGTAAATTGTATATTTAATTTACTAGAAATTGGTGCAGCGAAGACAGGTAAAACAAAAGAACCTTTTTACAAAATTTTAGATTATTTTCCTCATAGTAAAATTATAGGGTTTGAGATAGATAAGAAAGTTTGCGATAAAATGAATTCTGAAGCCTCTGAGGGAATTAAATATTATCCATATGCTCTTGGTAAAGCTAACGAGAGAAAAAAATTATATAATACTCAAGCTCCAATGTGTACTAGTTTGTATAAACCAAATGAGAAATTAATTAGTTTATATAATAATTTAGATTTTGCATATTTAAAAAATGAAACAGAAATCGAAACAATCACTTTAGATAATTTCATAAGCAAAAACTCTATAGACAATTTAGATTTTATTAAAATAGATACCCAAGGATCAGAGCTGGATATTTTTAATGGTGGGAAAAATTCATTAAAAAATGTTGTAAAGATAATTTGTGAAGTTGAGTTTGTGCCTATTTACGAAGACCAACCCTTATTTGGAGATGTAAACAAGTTTTTGAATGAAAATGGATTTATGTTTAATAAATTTTTAGGTTTATCTGGTAGAGCATTAAAACCTCTTATACTAAATAAAGATCTAAATAAAGCATCACAACACATGTGGTCAGATGCTGTGTTTATAAAAAATATTGAAGTAATTCAAAACTTAAGTGATGACAAATTGTTAAAACTTAGTATTTTATCAGCAGCTTATTTTAGCATGGATTTGACTTTTTTTTGTTTATCTATTTACGATAGACGGTACTCATCCAATTTAGCTAAAAATTGGATCAGCAAATAAAATGAATAAGACTCAAAAAATAATTAATAAAAAAAATAAATCAAAAATTGTATGTCTTACTGCTTATTCAAAAAATATCGCAGAAGAAGTTGATAAACATGTTGATATTGTTTTAGTTGGAGACTCCTTAGGTTCTGTTTTATATAATTATTCCTCAACAAAAAAAGTCACCTTAACAGAAATGATTAATCATTCCAAAAGTGTTAGATTGGGTATTAAAAAAAGTTTAATGGTTGTCGATATGCCTTTTAAAACTTATAGCACAAAGTCTCTAGCATTAAAGAATTCCAAGAAAATTCTAAAAGAGACTAAATGTGATGCAGTAAAATTAGAAGGTGGCAAAAAGGTTATCGAACAAATAAAGTTTTTAATTAAAAATAAGATCCCAGTTATGGGTCATATTGGTCTACTTCCCCAATCAACAAAAAAATTTAAATCTAAGGGAAAAACGAATAGTGAAATAAAGAACTTAATAAGTGATGCAATTTTGCTACAAGAAAGTGGAGTATTTGCAATTGTTTTAGAGTGCGTAAAAACTGAAATTGCAAAACTCATTACTCAAAAATTGAATATTCCAACCATTGGAATTGGTTCATCTGTGTATTGTGATGGTCAAGTTTTAGTGACTGATGATTTAATTGGATTAAATCATACTAATATTAAATTTGTTAAAAGGTTTTCTAATGTTAAAAAGTATATCAATGTTGGTATTAGAAAGTACGCTTCAGATGTAAGGAAAAAAAAATACCCTACAGAAAAATATTCTTATTAGAAATATTTTTTAAATTCTTCATTTATAGACAATATATCTAGATCAACTAGACCACCAATTACCAGTTGAAGAGCAACAAGTAAGATAAACCCTAAACCTACATAAGCAATCCATAAATGTTTTTGAATATAATTAGCAAGATAGGTTGCCATAGCACCTGTAAGCACAACTGATAATACAAGACCAAAAATCATAAAACCAAAATTACCCTTTGCTGCCCCAACAACTCCAATTACGTTATCAAAACTTATCGTAATATCAGCAAATAAAACTTTATATACACTTTGAATATATGAAGGCTCTTTTGATTTTTTAGTTGGAGATTTAACTTTTCTAATCTCAAAAAGATCTTTTCTTAAATCATTAACAATCCAAATTAAAAGCAAACCTCCCAATATTTTTATAAAATAAAATTCAAATAAATATGTGGCAAATAATGCAAAAACAATTTTAAAAATTAATGCTCCAGCTACACCCCATAAAATAATTTGTCTTCTATTTTTGGGTGCAAAATTAGCTGCAATCAATCCAATGATGATCGCATTATCTGCTGCCAAGATTATATCAATGAAAATAATCTGAACTAATATGAGTGCTTCTTCTAACAAAGTAAGCCCATAGTATTAGATATTTTAAATAATTCAATTGAAAGTAGTATAATTTTTTTATTGATAATTATTTTAATACATAATGAAATGCTTTTAAAAAAAATGGAGGATAAATGAAATTCATAAAATACTTATCAATTATTTTAGTTTCATCAATTTTGTCAATTAATTCTTCTTTTGCAGAAAAATGGGATATGGCATTAGCTTACGGTGCTGGTAATTTTCATTCTGCAAACGCAACTGAATTTGCAAAAAATGTTACTGAAAAAAGCGGTGGAAAACTAACAATAGTTACTCATCCAGGTGGCTCATTATTTAAAGGCGGAGAAATCTTTAGAGCTGTGAGAACTGGTCAAGCCCAAATTGGAGAAAGATTTATGTCGGCTTTAGGTAAAGAAGATCCTTTACTAGAAGTAGACTCACAGCCATTTTTGGCAACATCTTACTCGGATGCAATGAAATTATACAAAGCATCTAAAGCTGAGATCATCAAAGGCTTAGATGAAAAGGGCCTTGTATTTCTTTACGCTGTACCATGGCCAGCACAAGGCTTATATAGTAAAAAAGAAATCAACACTGTTAATGATCTTAAAGGTTTAAAGTTCAGAGCATACAATTCTGCAACAATTAGAATCGCAGAACTAACAGGTATGGCGCCAACAAAAATTGAAGCCGCTGAAATTAGCCAAGCATTCTCTACAGGTGCTGTTGAGAGTATGATCACTTCCCCAACTACAGGAAAAAACTCTAAAATTTGGGAAAACGGTGTGAAATATTTCTATGATATAGCAGCTTGGTTTCCAAAAAATATGGTGATTGTGAATAAAGACTCTTGGAATAAACTTGATCAAGCAACAAAAGATCTAGTAATGAAACAAGCAGCTTTAGCAGAGAGAAAAGGCTGGCAATTATCAAAACAAGGGAATGTTGGGGACAAAAAAGCTTTAGCTAATGCTGGAATGGTAGTAGGTAAAGTAAATGCATCTCTACAAGCTCATTTTGAAAAAGTGGGTGAGACTATGGCAAAGGAATGGTCTCAAAAAGCTGGTTCAAGAGGAGCAGCAGTTTTATCAAGTTATAAATAATCAAATTTTAATTAAGGCCACTTAAGAATACTGAGTGGCCTTAAATTATTATGTTAAAAACCTTAGATAAAAATTTAAATAAACTTTACAAATTTTCTGGATATATTGCAGCAGCATTTCTTATTTTGGTGGCAGTATTCATTTTAATAGGTATTTCATCAAGAATGTTTGGTTTTTATATTAGAGGTCTTGCTGAATATTCAGGTTACTGTATGGCTGCAGCATCCTTTTTTGCATTAGCTTATACATTTGTTGAAAATGGTCACATAAGGATTACTCTTTTTTTAGAAAAATTATCAGGCTTAAAAAGAAAATTTATTGAAATCTGGTGTCTTAGTGTAGCAACTTTTTTTTCTGGGTATTTGGCATTTTATTTTATTAAAATGCTAATTATCTCTTATAAATTTCAAGAAAGAAGTGAGGGGGCAGATGAAATTTTAATTTGGATACCTCAAACAAGTGTAGCAATTGGTTCTACAATTTTCTTTGTATGTGTAATTCATCAACTTATTTTAATTTTTAAAAAATTTGATGACTGAAATTTTATTAACAATATTCTTTATAAGTGTTTTGTTATTCTTTCTTGGTTCAGGTATTTGGGTCGCTTTGAGTATGATCGGAGTATCTGCAATTGGCATGATGTTGTTTACATCACGACCAGTTGGAGATGCAATGGCAACAACAATATGGGGAACATCATCTTCATGGACACTAACAGCATTACCTTTATTTGTTTGGATGGGAGAAATTTTATTTAGAACAAGACTTTCTGAAAACTTGTTTAAAGGTTTATCTCCATGGATGCAAAAATTACCTGGGGGTTTAATTCACGTAAATGTTGTTGGATGCGCATTATTTGCAGCAATTTCAGGTTCATCTGCAGCGACAGTTGCAACTGTTGGAAAGATGTCCATACCTGAGCTAAGAAAAAGAAAGTATCCTGAGAAAATTTTGCTTGGTAGTTTGGCTGGTTCTGGAACACTGGGCTTATTAATACCACCGTCAATCATTCTAATTATTTATGGAGTTGCTGTACAAGAATCTATTGCAAAATTATTTATAGCTGGAATCTTACCTGGAATAATGATTGCATTGATTTTTATGTCATATGTTATTTTTTGGTCTTTAATTAATAAAACAGAAATGCCAAAAATCATTGAAGAATATTCAATTTACGAAAAGATAAAAAGATCTAAACAACTTTTACCTGTGATATTTTTGATTTCAGCTGTTATAGGCTCAATATATACTGGTATAGCTACTGCTACTGAGGCAGCATCCTTAGGGGTTGTTGGAGCTTTGATTTTGTCTTATTTTCAAAAAAGTTTAACTTTAGAAACTTTTAAAACATCTTTATTAGGTGCAACAAAGACATCCTGTATGATTGCATTTATCTTAGCAGGCTCAACTTTTTTATCTTTAGCGATGGGTTTTACAGGTTTACCTAGAAATTTAGCAATGTGGATTCAAAATATGGATTTATCTCCATATGTATTAATTTTTGTTTTGATGATTTTTTATATTATTTTAGGAATGTTTCTTGATGGTATCTCAGCTGTGGTATTGACTATGGCTATAATAGAACCAATGATTAGACAAGCGGGTTTTGACATGATTTGGTTTGGTATATTTTTAGTTATTGTTGTAGAGATGGCTCAAATAACACCACCCGTGGGTTTCAATTTATTTGTTCTGCAAGGGATGGCCAACAAAGACATGGGATATATTGCCCGAAGTGCGTTTCCATTATTTTTGTTAATGGTTTTAGCAGTGATATTAGTTGTCATTTTCCCCGAAATTGCTTTGTGGTTACCGGAGCAAATGATTAAGAATATTAATTAATACTTAGAAACTTTTTCTCCAGCTATAATCGCTTTAAGGTCATCATACTCTTTACAATCACAACCTTTTAAAACTTCTAATCTTTCAACCGCAAGATTATGTCTATTTGTTGCTACGTAAAGTTCGCCTAAATATTCATTAATACCAATGTGGTAAGGATTGATAGCCAAACCTTGAAGATAATATTTTTCTCCATTTTCAAAATCACCTAGTTTTCTAGATGTGAAGCCTAAATAATTTAAAGTATCTGGTTTATTTGGTTTTTTATTGTTTGATTTAATTAAAAGTTTTAAAGCTTTTTCATAGTTTGATTGAGCCTTATCTTTTTTTCCTTTTTCTTCATGTTTTTTTGCAAAATTAATAAATTTTACTGCTTTTTCGTAATTTGATTTTGTTTTTGGTCCATCACCTTCTCCGCCACTACTAGATCCTGCAGAGTAAGAGTTTGAAATTAGAGTTATAGACAATAAAATTGTTATAAATATATTTTTAATCATTTTTAAATTTCTTCATTTTGTTCAAAGGTTTTAAGTCTAGACCATTATCTATTAGGTTATCTTTTATAGATTTTGCTGTAGCTAATGAGCTCATATTGTCTCCATGTATACATACAGAGTCGATTTCACAAGGTATTTGCTTTCCACTGTGACAATTAAGCGACTGATTTTTAACCATACTTAAAACGTGTATTTTTGCTTGTTCTGGATCGGTAATTAATGCATGTGGTTTTTTACGGGAGACAAGATTGCCATCGTCCTCATAATTTCTATCTGCAAATATCTCGCAGGCTATTTTCATATCAAGCTTTTTTGCAGCTTCTTCCATTTTAGATCCAGTGGGAACCAAATAAATTAAATCTTTGTTAATTCCTTTTATACTTTTTGCCAGTGTTGCGGCTAGTTCAATATTTTCACATGCCATATTATTTAAAGCTCCATGAGGCTTGATATGTGTAACGTTTTCACCTTGTTCTAATGCTAATTTTTGAAGAATATCGTATTGAGCAATTATAAGTTTTTCAATTTCTGAGTCAGATAAATTCATTCTTTCTCTTCCAAAATTTTCTGGGTCATTAAAAGATGGATGCGCACCGATACTTACACCATTTTTTTTTTGATATTTCTATAACTTGGCTCATAGTTTCTTCATCACCAGCGTGGTATCCACAAGCAACATTTGCAGAGTTAACTATTTCCAATAATTCTGGATCATGTTTATTAGAGTGGTGTTTAGATTTTTCTCCTAAGTCACAATTTATATTAATTTCTATAGTCATTAGTGTTAAGTATATCATGGCATGATAAAAAATATATCAAATCTTGGTGATGCAGCATTATACTGTGACTTTGGTAATAAGGTAAATAGAGAAACTAATACTCAAGTAATTAGATTTTTCAAAAGTATTCAGAAAGAAAATATAGAATCGATAAATAATTTATCTCCCTCTTATAATAAATTAATAATTTCTTTTGATTTAAAAAAAACAAATTTTAAAGATTTAAAAAAATTAATAGAAAATCTTAATATTACGAATGAAGATGATTTAGAAAGTAAAAAAATTGAGGTTCCTGTATGTTGTGATGAAAATTTTGCTTTAGACATAGTCAGATTAGAAAAAAAACTTAAGCTTAAAAGGGAAAAAATATATGAAAATTTTTTTAACAAAGAATTCTTTTGTTACATGACAGGTTTTATTGCAGGAATGCCTTTTTTAGGAGATTTAAATGAAAATATGAGAGCAAAGCGTCTCGAAACACCTAGAGTAAAAGTTCCAAAAGGTTCAGTTGCTTTAACAGAACAATTCGCGAATATTTATACTTTTGAAAGTCCAGGTGGGTGGAATGTTATTGGTAATAGTCCATTACAAATATTTGATAGCTCAAAAGACTCAAAGGAAGAGAGTCCAAATTTAATAAATCCAGGTGATATTGTCTTATTTAAAGAAATATCAAAAAAACAGTACGAAAATTATAATGAGTAAAAATTATTTTCAAGTTGTCAGAGCAGGAATAAACACTACTTTTCAAGATAGTGGCAGAAAAAATCTTTACCATGTTGGAATTCCTTTTAGCGGAGCGATGGATAAAAGAAATTATTTATTATCAAATAAGCTCGTTGATAATGAGATTGATTCACCTGTTTTAGAGTTTGCATACCAAGGCCCTTTACTAAGATATTATGGAAATAGAATTAATATTGCAATCACAGGTGATGTAAATTTTATCATTAAAAAAAATAATAGAATTATTAATGGTAATTGCTATCAATCTATAAATTTAGAGGATGGTGATGAAGTAGATATTCTATCAACCAATAAGTCTGTGTATGGATATTTAGCTATAGGTGGAAAAATTGATTTAAAGTATCAATGGTCTAGCTGTTCCACAAATACAAAAGCTGTCATCGGAGCGAATGATGGTAAAAAATTTGAGAATGAGCAGCAAATAAATATTTCAAAATTAAATAAGAATTTAGCAGAAAAAAAATTAGATTATATAAATACTAAAATAGAAAATATTAGAATAATTCAGGGTACAAATTTTGATTACTTCTCTGATAAAGGAAGAAAAATTTTTTTGGAAAAAGAATTTATCGTTTCAAAATTAACTGATCGTATGGGTATGAGGTTAGAAGGACCAAGGATAGAAAATGTTGTTGATACAAATATTAAATCAGAGGGATTAATTAAAGGAGTGATCCAAGTGCCTGCAGATGGCAATCCTATAATTATGCTTTCAGATCATGGAACTATAGGGGGGTATCCAAAAATAGGAGTGGTAATAAGTGCTGATTATGACAAATTAGTACAACTTACTCCAGGTTCTAGGATAAAGTTTAAGCAAGTTGATTTATCTAGCGCAGAAACTTTATTTAGGTTATATGATTTAGAAACTCAAAATTTAATTTCTCAAATTTAATGAACATAATCAAAACATTGCCTGGACCTCTTTTGGTTTTTTTTGGAGCTGTTAGCTTAAGTTTTGGAGGATTAATTGTTAAGTCTTTTGAAGGCTCAACACTCTGGCAAATTTTATTTTGGCGATCTTTTTTCTTTATAATTGTTGTTAGTTTTTTTCTCTTATTTACATATAAAAAAAAATTTTTTAGTGCTTTAACTAAATCTGGAATTCCTGGATTTGTTGGTGGAGCTATTTTATCTTTAGGCTTTGCTAGTTATGTATTTGCTATGTACGAAACCACCGTTGCAAATACAAATTTTATTATTCAAACACAAACTCTTTTTTTAGCAATATTTGGTTATATCTTTTTGAAAGAGACAATATCTAAACTTACTTTTTTTTGTATATTGCTTGCTATATCAGGTATTTTTTTGATGCTTGGAACTTCAATCTCACCTGGTGAAATGACAGGCAATCTTGTTGCGTTTATAATGCCGATTTCTTTTGCGATTTTAATATTAATTGTAAGAAAGTATCCAGAGATTGATATGATTCCACTTCAATTAGTTGCAGGTATATTTGCAATGATAATTGGATTATTGATGTCACCAACAATAGCCATATCTTCAAAAGATATTTTTTTGGGATTTTTAGCAGGTTTTTTTCAGCTCGGTTTTGGTTTTATATTTATTACAATTGGAGCAAGGTCAACTCCCTCTGCTTTTGTTGGTATAATAATGTTAACAGAAGCCGTTCTAGGTCCACTGTGGGCTTGGATGTTTGCAAATGAGAATCCACCTATGTTTGTTTTAATTGGAGGTTCGATAGTTATTACTGCTGTTGTTTTGCAGTTTTTGAATAAGTTTTTAACGAAAAAGAGAGCATATTAAACATTTAAGTTTATATAAATTTATGATATAAAAAATTATTACGGGAGAGACTACAAATTCTGTAGCGCCGAAGGAGCAACCACCCAGGAATCTCTCAGGCAAAATGGACCGTAGCATATTAACTCTGGAAAGAGATTAAATTCTCGCCGAAGGAGCAAAACTCTCAGGCAAATATACAGATGGGTCAAAAGAGTTAATATGGATACAAAAAAAACATCGTTATATCAATTGCATCAAGATAGCAAAGCAAAATTTGTAGAATTTGCAGGATATCAAATGCCAATTCAATATTCTGAGGGTATTGTTGAAGAACATAGATTCACAAGAAACCATTCTGGTATTTTTGATGTTTCGCATATGGGTCAATTATTTATCTATGGCCAAGAAGATTTAGTTGATGATTTGGAGAGAATTTTTCCATTAGACTTAAAAAATTTAAGATTAAATCACTCAAAATATAGTTTTTTAATGAGTGACAATGCTGGAATTTATGATGATTTAATAATTACTAAAATTAAAGATGGTTTTTTAATTATTCTGAATGCTGCTTGCAAAGAAAATGATTATAAAATTTTAAAAGAACTATTGAACAATAAATATAAAATGATTTTGGATGAAGAAAGATCTCTAATCGCAATCCAAGGACCTAAATCTGTAGAAATTTTAAAAAGTGTTATTCAGGGTGTTGAAAATTTAAATTTTATGTCAGGCAATTGGTTTACACTAGATGATCACAACATTTACATTACGAGATCAGGGTATACAGGTGAAGATGGTTTCGAGGTATCACTGAATAATAAATTCGCCGAAAAATTTACAAGAAGATTAATAAATAAAGGTGCAAAATTAATCGGTCTTGGAGCACGAGATACTTTAAGATTAGAAGCTGGTCTATGCCTATATGGTCATGAACTTAGTAAAGATAAAACTCCAGTGGAGGCAAATTTAAAATGGGCAATTTCAAAAGAAAGAATATCAAAAGGAAACTTCATTGGATCAGATATAATTACCAAACAATTAAATAATGGTGTGAGCAAGATAAGGGTAGGGATAAAACCAGAAGGAAGAATAATTGCTAGAGAAAAAACTAAAATATACAACGAATCTAATTTAGAAATTGGTGAAATAACAAGTGGAACGTTTGGACCAAGTGTTAATGGGCCCGTTGCCATGGGGTACGTCGAAAATGAATTTTCTAAAAAAAATACTAAAATATTTTTAGAGGTAAGGGGTAAAAAGCATCCAGCTACAATTTGCAGTTTGCCTTTTTATAAAAAAAGTTATGTAAAAGGAGTTAACTAATGAGTGAAGTAAAATATTCTAAAGAGCATGAGTGGATTAAATTAGAGGGAGATATAGCCACTATTGGGATAACTAAACATGCAACAGAAATGCTTGGAGATATAGTTTTTACAGAACTTCCAGAAAAAGGATCTAATGTAGAAAAAGATGGAACAGCAGGGGTAGTAGAATCTACAAAAGCTGCAAGTGATGTATATACACCGGTAAGTGGCGAAGTTGTTGATTTAAATCAATCTATTGTTGATGATCCATCGAAAATAAATCAGGATCCAGAAAACTCTGCTTGGTTCTTTAAATTGAAAATTAAAGATAAGTCAGAGATGGATACTTTAATGAATAAAGATGAGTACGATAAATTTGCAAAGGAGAGCTCAGCATAATGTTACAAAATTCACAAAAAGATTTTTTAAAAAGACACATTGGTCCTTCTGAGGAGGATCAATTAAAAATGCTAAAAAAATTAAATTATAAATCGCTTGATGATTTAATAGACAATACTGTGCCAGAAAAAATACAGTTTAAGGGTGAACTTAATATTGGTGAGTCGAATTCAGAATATGAGGCATTAAGAAAACTAAAAGCAATTTCAAAAACAAACCAAATTTACTCAAATTTTATTGGCATGGGTTATTACGGAACGTATACACCATATGTAATTTTAAGAAATATATTAGAAAATCCAGGTTGGTATACTTCTTATACACCATATCAGCCAGAGGTAGCTCAAGGAAGATTGGAAATGTTATTAAACTTTCAACAAATGATTGTTGATTTTACAGGTATGGATATTGCAAACGCATCTTTGCTTGACGAAGGTACAGCAGCAGCAGAAGCTATGGGTTTAAGTCATAGATTAAATAAAAGTGACAGTAATTTAGTTTTTGTTTCAGAAAATTGTCACCCACAAACAATCAATGTTATACAAACTAGGGCAGAGCCCATGGGTTTAAAGGTTCTCGTTGGAAATGAGGACAAAGTCTTAGAGCAGTTAAAAGAAGATATTGTTTGTGGAATTTTACAGTACCCAGGAACTTTAGGTGATATCAAAGATCCTAGTGAAGCAGTAAGTAAAATTCATAAAAAAAATGGTAAAGCAATTTTAGCATGTGATCTTCTAGCTCTTGCTAAACTAAAAACACCAAGAGAGCTTGGAGCCGACATTGCAGTTGGTAGTTCTCAAAGGTTCGGTATTCCAATGGGTTATGGAGGACCGCATGCAGCATTTTTTGCAACGAAAGATGAATATAAAAGATCTATGCCAGGAAGAATAGTTGGTGTTTCAGTGGATAGACATGGAAATAAAGCTTACAGGTTATCACTTCAGACTAGAGAGCAACATATCAGAAGAGATAAAGCTACAAGTAATATTTGTACTGCACAGGCTTTATTAGCAATAGTTTCTGCAGCATATGCTATATATCATGGCCCAAATGGAATTAAAAATATTTCTGAAAGAGTTTCTCAATTAGCAAAAAATTTTGCTGATAAGATAAAGCAATCTGGATATGAATTATATTCAGATTATTTTTTTGATACAGTAACAATTATTACTAAAGAAAAGACTGATCAAATTTTTAAAAATTCTTTGGCTCAAAAAGTAAATATAAGAAAAGTAAATTCAGAAATGCTTGCTGTTTCTTTTGATGAAAAGAAAAATGTTTATAGAGTAAATCAATTACTAAAAATTTTTAATGCTGCGGAGTCTATTAAAAAAGAAGATCCTACAGTAAGTTTACCTAATCTACCAAAAAATTTATTAAGAACTTCTAAATATTTAGAACATCCTGTTTTTAATTCGTATCATTCAGAAACAGAAATGCTTAGATATCTTAAGAAGTTAGAAGATAAAGATATAGCTCTCAATAGAACTATGATTGCCCTAGGCTCATGTACGATGAAATTGAATGCTACTGCAGAAATGATACCTATTTCATGGAGAGAATTAGCAGAGCCTCATCCGTTTGTACCTATTGAACAGATGGAAGGATATAGAACAATGTTCACAGATCTTAAAAATTGGTTAAGATCAATTACTGGTTTTTCAGGAGTTTCACTTCAACCCAATGCAGGTGCTCAAGGTGAATATGCAGGGTTAATGGTAATAAGAAAATATCATTTAGATAGAGGCGATAATAATCGAAATATATGTTTAATACCAAGTTCAGCGCATGGGACTAATCCAGCAAGTGCCCAAATGGTTGGAATGAAAGTTGTAGTAGTTAATTGTGATAAAGAGGGAAATGTAGATTTTGAGGATTTAAAGAAAAAAGCTGAATTACATTCTAAAAATCTTGGAGCATTAATGGTCACTTATCCATCCACACATGGAGTTTTTGAGGAAAAAATATCAGACATTTGTGATTTAATTCATAAACACGGAGGTCAAGTTTATATGGATGGAGCAAATTTAAACGCCCTAGTAGGAATTGCAAAACCCGGAAATTTTGGTCCTGATGTTTGTCATATCAACTTACACAAAACATTTTGTATTCCACATGGTGGCGGAGGACCTGGAATGGGACCGATTGCATGTAAAAGACATTTACAAGTTTATCTGCCCAATCATCCTGTTGTCAAAGATTGTGGGCCCGCAACAGGAATTGGTGCAGTTTCAGCTGCTCCATGGGGAAGTTCAAGTATTTTGTCAATTTCATGGATGTACATTAAGATGATGGGGTCTGAAGGACTTAAACTAGCTACTAAAATTGCAATTTTAAACGCCAATTATATTGCTAATAGACTTAAAGATCATTTTCCTATTTTATACAAAGGTTCAAAAGGTAACGTAGCGCATGAATGTATAATTGATATCAGAACAATTAAGTCTGAGACTGGAATTACTGAAGAAGATATCGCCAAAAGATTAATTGATTATGGGTTTCATGCTCCAACAATGTCATGGCCAGTTGCTGGCACCATGATGATCGAACCTACTGAAAGTGAAAGTTTACCAGAGCTTGACAGATTCTGTGACACATTAATTAATATTAAAAAAGAAATAGATAAAATTAAGTCTGGAAAATTTGATAAAGTCGATAATCCAATTAAAAATGCTCCTCATACAGATACAGAGCTTGCATCAGATGACTGGAAACATAATTACTCTAGAGAAGAAGCAGCCTATCCAGCTAAATTTTTAAAATTAAATAAATTTTGGCCTCCAGTTGCACGCGTAGATAATGTTTATGGAGATAAGAATATCTTTTGTACTTGTCCTAGTATGGATGAATTTAAAGAAGACGCAGCATAATTAATGAAAGTAGCTGTAATAGGCTCAGGCATATCAGGCTTAAGTGCAGCTTATTACTTATCAAAAAACCATCAAGTAGATCTTTTTGAAAAAGAGGATCATTTTGGTGGTCACTCTTATACAGTCGATGTAATTCTTAATAAAAAAAAAGTATCTGTTGATGTGGGATTTATTGTATTTAATCATCATACATATCCAAATTTAATAAATTTTTTTAAAGAGATTGATATTGAAATTGAAAAAAGCGATATGTCATTTTCTGTCTCTGTAGAAAACTCTAATTATGAGTATTGTGGCAAAGGTTTATCGGGTATCTTTGCGAATAAATCTAATTTATTTAATATTGAATTTATCAAAATGTTTTTTGATATTTTAAGATTTTATAAAACTTGTGACAATATTTCGGAAATTGATCAAAAAATAACTTTAGATGATTTTTTAAAAAAAAATAAATGGTCTAAAGGTTTTATTGATTATCATATAATACCAATGGTGTCTGCGATTTGGTCTATGCCACCCTATGAAGCAGGTAAAATGCCTATAAGTTTTTTTTTAAAATTTTTTCAAAATCACGGTTTATTCAAACTTAAAAACAGACCTCAATGGTACACTGTCACCCAAAGAAGTAGAGCATATGTCAATAAAGTTTTATCTCTAATCAGTGGTCAATATTATAAAAATTATATGATAAAATCGGTTAAAAGAATCTCATCTGGATTACAAGTTTATTATGGTGGCAATAATGAATTTTTCCATTATGACAAGGTCGTTCTTGCAACTCATGCAAACGAGGCTTTAGATTTGATAAATAACCCATTGGATGAGGAAAAAAGTATTCTATCAAATTTTAGTTATAGAGAAAATTTTGCAATATTACATACAGATGAAAATATCATGCCTAAAAATAAAAATGTATGGTCCTCATGGAACTCTTTTGTTGATAAAAAGAATACAAGCAAAAACTCACTTTCATACTGGTTAAACCTTCTTCAAAACTTACAAAATGAACAAAATATATTTTTGACACTAAATCCCATAAGAGAAATATCTGAGGATAAAATTTTAAAGAAAATTAATTTTACTCATCCTTATTACGATCAAAAAGCTCTAGATAATCAAAAAAATTTAAAAAGCATTCAAAATAAAGAAAATATATTATTTTGTGGAAGTTATTTTGGTTACGGTTTTCACGAGGATGGCATAAAATCATCTCTTGAAATGTTGAAAAATTTAAATGATTAGTTCAATTTATAATGGCACGGTTATTCACAAAAGATTTAAACCTAAAACTCATTTTTTTAAATATAGCGTATTTTCACTATTAATAGACTTATCAGAGTTAGATCAGCTAGATAAAAACATTAAATTTTTTTCATTTAACAAATTTAATCTAATAAGTTTTTTTGAAAAAGATCATGGTAATAGAGATGGATCTTCATTAATTTCATGGGTAAAAAAAAATTTAAATGAAAATGATATCAGTTCAACAGATATCAAAATAAAACTTTTGTGTTATCCAAGAATTTTTGGATATGTTTTTAATCCCTTAAGTGTTTTTTTTATCTACGACGTTAATGATAAATTAATTGCTATTTTATATGAAGTTAAGAATACATTTGGTGAACAACATACGTATATCTTTAAAGTTGAAGATGACACTAAACTTTTTCAACATAACTGTACAAAAAAATTTCATGTATCACCGTTCATAGAGATGGATTGTAATTATTTTTTTAGAATTCTAAAACCCTGCGAAAGAATATCTGTCATTATAGATCAATACCAGTCTAATGAAAAAATCTTGTATGCATCTCAGGATGGAAAAAGAGAAGACTTAAACAGTAGAGAATTATTAAAATCATATATAAAACACCCTCTTATGACTTTTAAAATAATATCTGCGATACATTTTGAAGCGTTTAAACTGTGGACTAAAGGTATTAAATTTATTCATAAAAAATTAAAAATTAAGAATAATATTACTTTTGAGAGTTAATGAATTTAAATACTGTTTCAGATAAAATAGTCTTTAGTATTTTAAAAGATATAAAAGTTGGTCATCTAGAGCTAACCAATTACGATGGCAAAAATTATAGTTTTGGTAACATCAAAGATTC